>JANNKC010000386.1:0-1810 GCA_031396105.1 Anaeromyxobacter sp. | reverse complement strand
GGTATGGGTCGCCACCATGGAGACCCTGCTCTACGCCCTCCTGGCGCTGCTGGCCGGCGCCGGCTTGCCGGTCCAGGCCAGCGTCAACTCCGCATTGCGCCAGCACCTTGGGAGGCCGGAGTGGGCCGCCCTGGTGAACTTCCTGGTGGGGTCGGCGGCCCTGGGCGGCCTGCTCCTCGTGCAGCGCGCCGCGGCGCCCCCGGCCGAGGCCTGGGCCCGGGCCCCCTGGTGGGCCTGGACCGGCGGCTTCATGGGCGCGTTCTTCGTGGCGGTCACGGTGGTGCTCACGCCGCGCCTCGGCGTGGTGGCCATGCTGGCGCTCATGCTGGCCGGCCAGGTGGTCGCGGCGGTGGCCTTCGACCACTTCGGCCTGCTCGGGCTGGCCGCCCGCGCCTTCACGCCCACCCGGGCGCTGGGCGCGGCGCTGCTGGTGGCGGGCGTGCTGCTGGTGCAGCGCTAGGTGGGGCTCGCCGCGCCACCGGCCGCGCCGCGCGCCGCGCCCGCGGGGGCGCCGTGAGGGAGACCTGCCGGCGCTGCCTGAGGCCCGTCGCGTTCTGCGTCTGCCAGCACCTGCCGCGGCTCACCTCCCGCAGCCACGTGGTCATCCTGCAGCACCCGCGGGAGGCGCGCCTCGCCATCTGCAGCGCCTGGCTCTGCCACGCGGCGCTCCCGGGCTCGGAGCTGCTCCAGGGGGTCCGGCTCGACGAGCACCCGCGCGTCCAGGCCCTCTGCGCCGAGCCCGGCACCTGGCTCCTCTTCCCCGGGGAGGGCGCCACGCCGGCCGGGGCGCTGGCCGCCCGGCCGCCACGCACGCTGGTGGTGCTCGACTCGACCTGGCCCCAGGCGGTGAAGCTGCTCCGCAAGAACCCGCGACTGGCCGCGCTGCCGCGGCTCGCCATCGCCCCTGGGACGGTCGCGCCGAGCGGCTACGCCGGGCTGCGCCAGGAGCCGGCCGAGGGGCACCTCGCCACCATCGACGCGGTGGCCGAGGCGCTCGGCGCGCTGGAGGGCGACCCGGCCCGCTTCGCCCCGATGCGGACCGCGTTCCGGTTGGCCGTGGAGCGCCAGCTCGCCTGCTCGCAGGACGGCCGGCGCAGCCCGCGCCACCGGCCCGGCGCGGGTCAGCGGACGTAGAGCTCGGCCACCCGCGCGCCCAGGAACGCCAGCAGGGCGTCCCGCTTCAGCTTGAGCGTGGGCGTGATGAGCCCCGGATAGTCCTGCGGCGTGCCCGGGATGACGAGCAGCTTCTTCGGCTTCTCGTGCTCGGAGAAGGCCCCCAGCGCGGCGCGCGCCAGCGGCAGGAGCGCCTCCACGGCGTCCTGCCCGTGGGCCTCGAGCCTGGCCAGCTCCTCCTGCAGCACGAAGACCGCCACCGCCGCGAAGGGGCGCCCCTCGCCGAGCAACACCGCCCCCTGGAAGGGCACGGCGGCGGCCACCGCCGTCTCGATGGGCTCCGGCGCGAGCTTCTTGCCCGTGGAGAGCACCATCAGGTGCTTCTTGCGGCCGGTGATCCAGAGCGAGCCGTCGGGCCGCATGGCGGCGAGATCGCCGGTCCGGTAGAAGCCGTCCTCGGTGAAGGCCCCCTCGTCGTCGGCGGCCTCGAGGTAGCCGGCCAGGCAGAGCGGCCCGCGCACCAGGAGCTCGCCCTCCTCGGAGAGCCGCACCTCGTGGTCGGGGGTGATGAACCCCACCGAGCCGGCGCGGCGCGGGCCGTCGAAGGGGTTGAGCGAGACCAGCCCGGCCGTCTCGGTCATGCCGTAGAGCTCCACGAAGGTCATCCCCAGCCCCTCGAAGAAGCGGAAGAGGGGGG
>JANNKC010000154.1:0-11052 GCA_031396105.1 Anaeromyxobacter sp. | reverse complement strand
CCCTCCTTGAACTGGAGGGACACGGGGTGGTCGGCCGGCTGGCGCGTCTCGCCGACCAGCGCCAGCTCGATGCGCGACTTGAAGGCCGCCTCCTTGACCGCCTCGGTGAACTGGTCGGCCGAGACGCGCGCGCTGCAGGAGCAGGTGACCAGCAGCCCCCCCGGCGAGAGCACCTGCAGCGCCGCCCGGTTGAGCGAGGCGTAGCCGGACAGCGCCCCCTCCACGGCCTTCTGCGACTTGGCGAAGGCCGGCGGGTCGCACACCACGAGATCGAAGCGGCGCCCCTTCTGCTTGTAGGTGGCGAGCAGGTCGAAGGCGTCGGCGGTGGCGAAGGCGTGGTCGGCCGGGTCGAGGCCGTTGGCCTTGAAGGTCTCGCGGGCCAGGGCCAGCGCGTCCTTGTCGAGGTCGCAGGAGACCACGTGGGTGGAGCCGCCCCGCGCGGCCGCCACCGAGAAGCCGCCGGTGTAGCTGAAGAGGTTGAGCGCCTCGGGCCGGCCCCTGGCGAGCTCGCGCACCAGCCGCCGGTTCTCGCGCTGGTCGAGGAACAGCCCGGTCTTCTGGCCGCGCCGCACGTCGACCAGGATCTTCATGCCGTACTCGTCGATGGCGATGAGCTCGGGCGGCTCGGCGCCCCAGAGCACCCGCCCCTCCGGCGAGCCACCCTCGTCGTCGTCGTCGCGCGGGATCTCGTCGCGCCCGAAGACGCCCGCCAGGTCGCCGCACTCCGCCCGCAGCGCCTCCACGATGTCGGCCCGGTGCGGCGTGAGCCCGGCCGAGTAGAGCTTGATGACGGCGAAGCGGTCGTAGCGGTCGGCCACCACCCCCGGCAGCCCATCCGACTCGCCGTGGAGCAGCCGGTAGGCCGAGGTGCCGGAGACCAGCTCGCGCCGCAGCGCCAGCGCCCGCGCCACCCGCCGGCGCCAGAAGGCGGCGTCCACCGCCTCGCCCTCCTCGCGGGTGAGGATGCGCACCGTGATGGGCGAGTGCGGGTCGAGGTAGCCGCGCGCCACGAAGCGGTCCCCCTCCACCACGTCCACGATGGTGCCGGCCGGCAGCCCCCGGGGCGGGTGCGCCAGCGCCTTCCTGAACACCCAGGGGTGGCCGGCGCGCAGGTGGCGCGCCAGGTCCTTCTGCAGCTCCAGCCGGTGCTCCGACCTCATGCGTCGCTCCTTGCCGAGGCCCGCTCGGGCCGTGCCCGCGAGAAGTTGCCGACCACCAGGCCCGGGCGAGCCTGGTGGAGCGCGGCCACCAGGCCGCGGATGCCGATGGGGTCGCCGCCGGCCCCGCGGCCGCGCGCCACCGCGAGGTAGACGTCCGGGTCGATGGCCAGCGGCCGGGTCTGCACCTGGTCCACCCGCCCCTCCCGCACCAGCCGGCAGAGCGCCTTCACCTCGCCGGCGCGATCGGTCACGCCGGGGAAGGTGAGCAGGTTGAGCGCCACGTAGGCGCCGGCGCGCCGGGCCGCCTTCACCGAGCGGACCACGTCGGCCAGCCCGTAGCGGTCGGGCCGGTAGTAGGCCTGGTAGAGGTCGGGCGCCGCGCTGTTGAGCGAGATGCGCACCGAGTCGAGCCCGGCCTCGCAGAGGGCGACCAGCGCCTCGGGCAGCGAGCCGTTGGTGTTGGCGTGGATGGAGCCGCGCGCGGTGCGGGCCCGCACCAGCCGGATGGCCCGGGCGATCTCCTTCCACCGCAGCAGCGGCTCCCCCTCGCACCCCTGCCCGAAGCTCACCATGACCTTGCCACGCGCCCTGGTGAGGTGGTGCAGCGCCACCTCGGCCATCTCCTCGGCGGTGGGCGGCCGCCGGATCCGCTCGTGCGAGGCGGGCGGCATGCCGTCCTCCTGCTCCGAGAGGCAGCCGATGCAGGCCGCGTTGCAGGCGGCCGACGACGGGATGGCCCCCTCGTCGCGCCCGTAGAAGGTGTTCTGCGCCGTGAAGCAGCGCCACTCGAGCGCGCAGCGGGAGAGCTGCCGGTAGATGGGGTTCGGGCTGGCCGCCAGGCGCGCCTCCACCCGGCCGGCGAGCTCCGGCGTGGAGTGGGCCGCCGGGCTCCAGTGACGCCGCCGGTCGGTGCGCAGCGCGAAGGCCATGACGCCGCCCGGACCGAGCGCCGCCGCCGTGTAGGCCCACTGCGGGAGGATCGGCGTGTCGCTCGCCACCGCCAGGGCCGGGCGGGCCACCGCGGGCAGGAAGGTGCGGGTGTAGCCAGGCGGGAGCGTGGCCCCCACCGCATGGGGCACCAGGCGGCGGCGCCCCACCTTCACCTCGTGGAGCACGGTGAGGGCCCCGGAGGCGGGGTCGATCCCGACCGGCCGCCGGCCCGGCAGCATGGCCAGCGTGGCCCCCTCGGGCAGCGCCACCGGCCGCTCCGGCGGCGCCAGGAGCGCGTCGCCGCTCCGCACGGCCGCCTTCAGCGTCGGGTGGTCGTAGACCACGCCGCGGTCGTCGGCGAAGAGGAGGCGGAGCATGGGCGCGGCGAGACATATCACAGGGGCTTTTCGACGGATTCCAGGGCCACCCGGGGGCCGCCGAGGGCCCCTTCGGCGCCGGCCAGTGCGGCCGGGCCGGGAACCGGCTAGGATCCCTCGACGTTCCCGGCGGGACCGCCGTGGTCACCTCCCGTCATCCCCCGGGAATCATTGAAGGGGCTCCAGGGTTCTCTCGTCCGATGGGCATGTTCGACGACAGGAAGCGCGACGTCACCCGCGACGAGTTCGAGGCGCTGGCCCTCCGGCACATCGACGCCCTCTACGCCGCCGGCCTCCGGCTGACCCGCAACGAGCGGGACGCCGAGGACCTGGTGCAGGACGCGCTGCTGCGTGCCTACCGCTTCTTCGAGCGCTTCGAGCGCGGCACCAACATCAAGGCCTGGCTCTTCAAGATCCTCACCAACACCTTCATCAACAAGTACCGGCGCACCACCAAGGAGCGCTCCATCGTCGAGGGGCCGGAGCAGGAGACGGTGCAGGCGCACGCCGCCTCGCGCGACACCGCCGAGCAGTCCCTCGACCCGGAGCGCTGGTTCTTCGACCGGCTCCTGTCCGACGACGTGCTGAAGGCGGTGGACGCGCTGCCCATCGACTTCCGCATGGTGGTGATCCTGGCCGACCTCCAGGAGTTCTCCTACCGCGAGATCGCCGACATCATGGACGTGCCGGTGGGCACGGTGATGAGCCGCCTCTACCGCGGGCGCCGCCTGCTGCAGAAGGCGCTGGCGCAGTACGCGGTGGACTCCGGCTTCGTCACCGAGGACGCCTCGGTGGAGGACCTGGCCGAGCACCGCCGCCGCCGCGCCAAGGGGGCCGAGTGACCACGCTCGAGCCCATGCCCGCCCCCATGGAGTGCGCCGAGCTGGAGCGCTCGGTGGAGGCCTACCTCGACGGCGAGTTCGACGCCCGCGAGCAGGCCGAGGCCGAGGTCCACCTCTCCGGCTGCGAGCGCTGCCGCAAGCTCAGCGAGGGGGCCGCCGCGCTGAGGACCGCCCTGCGGGCCCGGTTGCGCGAGGCCATGGGCCCGGCCTCCCCGGCCGGCCGTGCCCCCGCGGCGCTGCGCCTGCGCGTCTCCACCGCCCTGGCCCGCCAGCGCCGGCCGCTCTGGCGCCGCCTCCTCTCGCCGGTGCCGCTGGCCACCGCCGCGGCGTGCGCCGCCGGGGTGCTGGTGGTGCTGGCCACCCACGCCGGCGGCGATGGGCTGGTGGTGGAGGCCGTCAAGAAGCACCACCGCGGCCTGCCGCTCGAGGTGACCACCGCCTCCATCGGCGCCGAGGCCATCCCCGGCTGGTTCGCCGGCAAGCTCGACTTCAAGCCCACGCCGCCGCGCTTCCAGGAGGTCGGCGCCAAGGTGGTGGGGGCGCGCCTCTCGCACCTGCGCGAATACCCGGCCGCCTACATCAAGTACGAGCTGGCGCGCGGGCAGGCGGGCCTCTTCATCGTGGACGACCCCGAGCGCCGCTTCGAGGCCACCGGCCGAGAGGTCCGCGTCGGTCCGCGCACCCTGCGGGTCATGAACTCGCGCGGCTACAACGTGGCGGTCTGGCGGCAGGACGAGATCGTCTACTCGCTGGTGTCGGACCTCGGCGAGGACGACCTGTTCGAGCTGGTGCGGAGCGCACAGGCGCGCTGAGGTCCGCCGCCGCGTTTTTGACACCCCCGCCGGCCTCCCGGTACACTTTCCCCAGTCATTTTCGGGCGCTGCGATATCACGCGCGGCCTCGCTCCACCGCCGCGCCTCGCCCCAGGATCCAGATGCCGACCACCATCCTCCTCATCGAGAACGACGCGGGGTTCGGCCGCGAGATCATGGAGGCGCTCGAGGCGACCGGCTTCCAGGTCCGCCTCACCGGCGACGGCAAGGAGGGGCTCGACCTCGCCAGGGAGGTGGCCCCGGCGGCCATCGTCCTGTGCGTGGAGCTGCCCAGGATGTCGGGCTACTCGATCTGCCAGAAGTTGAAGAAGGACGACGCGCTCCGAGGCATCCCGCTCATCCTCACCAGCGCCGAGGCCACCGCCGAGACCTTCGAGCAGCACAGGAAGCTGAAGGCGCGCGCCGAGGAGTACCTCCTCAAGCCCTACACGGGGGCCGACCTCGTCGCCAAGCTCACCCCCCTCACCGGCCAGCCCGAGGCGCCGCCCGCCGAGGAGCCCGGCGAGGAGGAGGTGGTCAGCCTCGAGGAGGAGCTGGGGTTCGAGGCGCTGGGCGGCGAGCCAGACGGCGACCTGCCGGCCCTCGACCTGGGCTCGCTGCCAGACGAGCCGGCCCCGGGTGGTGACACGGCGCCGGGGAATGGTGAAGACGAGGACCTGAAGCTCCTCGACGACGCCTTCGCGGGGCTCTCTTCACCGTCAGCCACCGCGCCGGCGCCCCCGGCCCGGGTCGGCGCGCTGGTGCCCGACCTCGACACCGGCGCCGGGCTGGACCTGACGTTCGAGAAGGACCTGCCGGTCGAGCCGGCCGACGTCGACGCGGCCTCCTCCTCCCTCCCCCTGGAGGACGAGGCCCCGGCCCGCGCGCGGCTCGCCTCGATGGCCGACGAGGCCGACCTGGCGCTGGGCGCCCTGGGCGCCGACGAGTCACCTTCGGACGCCCTCGACGCGCTCGACGCCCTCGACGCGCTCGACGGCCCGCCGGCCGACGCGGGCGCCGAGCCTCCGCTGGACCTGGGGCCCACGAGCGCGGCGGCGCTGGACTTCGCGCCGGAACTGGCCGCCGCGCTCGATCTCGCGCCGGAGGCCCCGGTGGTCCAGGTGCGCGGCGCCAGCGCCGATGCGCTCCGGGCCGCCGGCATCGCGCTCCTCGACGACGCCCCTCCAGCCCCGACGCCGAACCTCAAGATGGTGCCGCCGCCCGCCGAGCTGATGGCTCCGGCGCTGGCCGCGGAGGCCACCAGCGGCGCCGCGCTGGCCCGCCTGGAGGCCGAGCTGGCCGACCGGCGCGCCGCCCTGGCCGCGCGCGACGCAGCGCTGGACGACCTCCACGACCGCGTCGACACGCTGACCCACCGCGCCATGGAGGCCGAATCGGCCCTGGCCGAGCGGGCGGCCGAGGTGGCCTCGCAGAAGGCGCGCGCCGAGGCCCTGGCCGCCCAGGTGAAGCGCGGCGAGGCCGATCTCAGGGCCGGCCGCGACGAGGCCCGCAGGGCCGCCGACCAGGTCAGGGCCGCCGAGGATCGGGCCCGCGCCGCCGAGGCGCAGGCCGCCGCCGCTGCCGAGAAGACCCGCGCCGCCGAGACGGCCGCCGCGGCCGCCACCGCCGAGGCCGGGAAGCACCGCGCCAGCGCCGCCGACGCGGCCCGGGCCCTGGAGGCCAAGGTGGCCGCGCTGGCCGTGACCGCCGCCGCCGCCGCCCGCCTGGAGGGGGTGGAGCGCGAGCTCGATGAGCTGAAGACCGAGCTCATCGTGGCCCGCGGCGAGGTGGAGGGGGCCCGCTCCGAGGTGGAGAAGCGGGGCGCCGAGCTGAAGAAGCGCATCTCCGAGCTCGAGGCGGCCAACGCCAAGAACGAGGAGCGGGTCGTCAAGGCCTACCTGAAGATCAAGGGCGACGAGAAGGTGCGGGACAAGGCGCGCAAGGCGCTCTCCATCGCGCTGCAGCTCCTCGAGGAAGGGCTGCCGCCCGAGGCCGGGGCGCCCCGCCCACCCGCGCCGGGCGCCAAGCTGGAGTAGCTAGCTCGCGGCGCGCCCGCGCCGCCGCCGCAGCGCCGCCATCAGCTCGTCGAGCTCGGCGATGCCGAGGAGGCGGGCCACCGCGAAGTAGGCGGCCGCGCCCACCACCACCGGCCCGAGCCCCACGGCGAGCTGCCGGCCCACCCCGCGGCCAGGCAGCGCCGCCGCCAGGGCCGCCGCCGTGCCCCAGGCCACCGCCGCCAGCACGGCCGAGGCGACGAGGACGCGCCCCAGCTGCGGCAGGACGCCGGCCCCGCCCAGGCCGCCGTGGGTGCGCCGCCAGGCGAGGAGCAGCACCAGGAAGTTCACCCCCGCCGCCAGCGAGGTGCCCAGCGCCACGCCTCGGAAGCCGAGCACCGGGTAGAGCGCGGCGTTGAGCGCCACGTTGGCCGTCATGCCCAGGATGGAGCCGATGACCGGCACCCTCGACCGGTCCAGCGCGTAGAAGGCGGGCGCCAGCACCTTCACGCCCGAGTAGGCGTACAGGCCGAGCGCGTAGCAGGCCAGCGCCTGGGCCGTGGCGGCGGCGTCGGCCGGGCCGAAGCGGCCGTGCTGGTAGACCAGGCTGACGATGGGGCCGGCCACCACCGCCAGCCCCACCGCCGAGGGCACGTTGAGGAAGGCCACCAGCCGAAGCGCCGAGCCGAGGGTGCGCTTCACCTCGGGCAGGTCACGGGCCGCCACGGCCTGGGCCACGCCGGCCCCGGCCACGGTGGCGATGGCCACGCCGAAGACGCCCAGTGGCAGCTGCATGAGCCGGAAGGCCATCTGCAGCCAGGTCACCGCGCCGGGCTCCCGCGAGGCGAAGATGGTGTTGACCAGGATGTTCACCTGGGTGGCCGAGAGCCCCACCACCGAGGCGGCCATGAGCTTCCCGATGCGGCGCAGCCCCGGGTCCCCGAGCCGCTCCAGGGAGAGCCAGGGGATCGGGAAGGCGCCGGTGCCGGCCAGCGAGGGGAGCTGCGCGAAGAGCTGCATGAGGCCACCCAGCAGCGTCCCCAGCGCCCACCCGACCACGGCCCGCTCCGGCGGCCAGCCGGCCAGCCAGAGCCCCAGGCCCACCGCCAGCGAGCCCACGTTGAAGAGCGCCGGCGCCAGGGCCGGCGCGGTGAAGCGCCCCTGGGCGTTCAGGATCCCCATCGCCACCGCCGAGAGCGAGACGAGGAGGAGGAAGGGCATCATGAGGCGGGTCAGCCCGGCCGCCAGCCCGGCGTGCTCGCCCATCCCCGGCGCGATGAGCCCCACCAGCGGCTCGGCCAGGAGCACGCCGAGCAGCACCAGCGCGCCCACCACCACCAGCACCAGCGCCACCACGGTGCCGGCCAGGCGGCGCGCCGCCCCCTCCCCCCGGTTGCGCCGCGCGTCGACGAAGGTGGGGACGAAGGCGCTGGAGAGCGCCCCCTCGGCGAAGAGGTCGCGCAGCAGGTTGGGGATGCGGAACGCCACCACGAAGGCGTCGCTGTGGCGGTTGGCGCCGATGAGGATGGCGAAGAGCTGGTCGCGCAGGAGCCCGAGCACCCGCGAGGCCATGGTGGCCGCCGACAGCCAGATGGCGCGTCCGACCTTCACTACTTCTTGTCCATGTTGATCTTGGCCGCCTGCTCCTTCTTCATGAGGTAGGCCTTGGCCTGCGACTGGATGGTCTGCGGCACGTTGCGGTCGCGGGTCAGGTCCTTGATGTCCCGCTCCTGCAGCGTGAGCATCAGCCGGAGGGCGATGGGGAGCGGCACCTTGGGGTTCTTCACCAGCGACGCCTTGACGGCGTAGGTCTTGGTGAACTCGCGGTTGGAGTAGATGAAGCGCAGCACGTCGGACTGCGCGGTGCGCGAGTTGGCCAGCGACAGGATCTCGCCGTCGGTGATGCGCGGGCTGGTGGCGGCCGCCATGCAGACCAGCTTGTTGCCGTCCCGCAGCAGCAGCGTGCGGGCCTCCTTGTTGCCCAGCGTGGCCAGCTTGATCTTCTCGGAGACCGACATGCGCATGATGCGCTGGGTCATGTTGAGCTTCTTGCCGGCCTCCTCCTCCCCCTCCGGCCCGCGCGCCCCCTCGGCCCGCTCCTCGGCCAGCTCCTGGCGGTACTCCGCCATGAGGGCCTCGGCGGTCTCCACCTCCTCGGTCCGGAGGCTCGGGTCCACGCCGTGGACCCGCTGGTGCGCCTCGACGAGCCGGGGGACGTCGAGCAGCGTCAGGCCGTTGCGGACGCAGAAGTCGCAGGCGCCGTCGATGGTGGAGGCCAGCGCGTGCGGGTTCTGGCAGAGCGCCCGGATGATGGCGTCGTGGCGCAGCAGGCGCAGCTCGTTCTGGCGGATGATCTCGCCGAGCTTCTGGGAGGCGCTGAGCGCCACCCGCGCCATGGTCTCGTCCGGCGTGGCGGGGTTGAGGAGGATGAGCTCGAGGGCCGCCTCCTTGTCCATGAAGCGGTCGGCCAGCCAGTTCAGCACCGGCCCGCGCAGGCCTTCCGAGCGCAGGGCCACGCCGTAGATCTTGTCGGGCAGCCCCTCGGTCGTCCTGGTGGCCGCCTCCCGCACGCCCTCCTCCGCGTCGAAGGAGAGGAAGAAGAGCAGCGTGACCAGGTCGGGCTGCGCCACCGCGGGCAGGAGCCCCTTGGCGCCCATCATGCGCAGCGGCAGCGGCGCCTGCTCGTCGGCGTGCTTCTGCAGCGGCTTGGGGAGGAGGTCGAGCGGCAGCGGGCAGTTGGGCATGTCAGCTCCGTGGCGGCGCGGGGGTCGCCGGTGGAGCGGGCGCCGCGCAGGGCGGCGAACCGAGCTCCTCCGGCGAGACCTTGCCGGTGGCGGCTCGGCGGCCGGACCAGTGGTGTCGCAGCCGGCCCAGCAGGCGGTTGAGCGGATTGGCGCGGGCCAGGAAGGGCAGCGCGGGCGCGTGGCGGGCGCCCAGGGCGGCCTGCGCGGCCAGCAGGCCCTGGTGGCCCGGCGCGGCCAGCAGCCCGCGCCCCACGGCCCGCACCGCCCGGTCGCGCTGCCGGAGCGCCAGGTGGACGCGGGCCAGGTTGAGGTGCAGCTCCGGCGAGGGGCCGGCCCGCAGCGCCTGGTCGCAGAGCGAGACGCCCAGGGCGAGGTTGCGCTCCACCAGCACCAGCGTGACGCCGTACCAGGACATGGCGCTGGCGTGGCGCCGGTCGCGGCGGTGAGCGCGCTCGAAGGCGCGGTGGGCCGTCTCGAGGTCACGCGCCTGGAAGGCGGCCAGCCCCGCCTCCAGGGCCGCCCGCACCTCCTCGACGGCGGTCGCGGCGGCGGCGCTCGGCGTCGGGAGGCCGCTCACCGGTTCCGCTCGAAGATGAGGCGGAGCCCGTCGAGCGTGAGGTGCTCGTCCACCGCGGTGATGGCCTTGGAGAGGCCCGCCACCAGCGCGGCCAGGCCGCCGGTGGCCACCACCGTGGGGCCGGTGCCGAGCTCCTCGGCCATGCGGGCGCAGACCCCGTCCACCAGCCCGACGTAGCCGAAGACCAGGCCGCTCTGCATGGAGTGGACGGTGTTGCGCCCCACCACCTGCGGCGGCCGCGCGAACTCCACGCGCGGCAGCCTGGAGGCGGCGCGGAAGAGCGCCTCCATGGAGATGGAGACGCCCGGGCAGATGGCGCCGCCCAGGTACTCGCCCCGTGGCGTGACGGCGTCGAAGGTGGTGGCCGTGCCGAAGTCCACCACGATGAGCGGCCCCTTCCACTTCTCGTAGGCCGCCACGGCGTTGACCACCCGGTCGGCGCCCACCTCGCGCGGGTCCTCGTAGAGGATGGGCATGCCGGTCTTCACGCCCGGTCCCACGAAGAGCGGCTGCAGCCCGAAGTAGCGGGCGCACATCTGCTGCAGCGTGAAGGCCAGCGGAGGCACCACGCTGGAGATGGCCACCGCCTTGATCGCGGCGGGGTCCAGCCCCACCGAGGCGAAGAGCTGGCGGACCAGGATGCCGTACTCGTCGCCGGTGCGGGTGTGGCTGGTCTCGATGCGCCAGTGCTGCCGCAGGGCGGACGCCTCGAAGACGCCGAGGACGGTGTTGGTGTTGCCGACGTCGATGGCCAGGAGCACCTCGCGAGGTTAGCGCAAGGATCGCGGCAGCGCCACGTCGCCGGAGGTGACGCGCACCAGGCCGGTGGCCGTGCGGACCAGGAGCGCACCCGCCTCGTCGATGTCCT
This sequence comes from Anaeromyxobacter sp., assembly GCA_031396105.1. Taxonomy (GTDB): domain Bacteria; phylum Myxococcota; class Myxococcia; order Myxococcales; family Anaeromyxobacteraceae; genus JADKCZ01. Next base: position 748 of record JANNKC010000154.1, on the reverse strand, counting down.
CGGCGCGGCCGGTCACCTCGTCGCCGTCGCTCCGCACCGTGACGTCCTGGCCCAGGGTGACGGAGCGCTCCCGCCAGGCCTGCCGGATGGGGGCGAAGCCCTCCTCGGCGTGCCGATCGTACCAGCCCTCCAGCCCGGCCAGGCAGGCGACCAGGAAGAGGGCGCGCGGCGCCGGCTGGTCGCGCTCGATGAGCAGGCTGGTGGCCTGGCCGCGCAGCTCCGGCGGGAAGTCCTCGGGCCGGGCGTTCACGTTGACCCCCACGCCCACCACCACCCAGTGGACCCGGTCGGCCTCGGCGGACAGCTCGGTGAGGATGCCGGCGATCTTGCGGCCGCGAACCAGCACGTCGTTGGGCCACTTGATGCCGGCCTCCACCCCGGCGTGGCGGAGCGCGTCGCAGATGGCCACCGCCGCCACCAGGGTGAGCTCCGGGGCCCGGGCCGGCGGCAGGTCCTCGGGGCGCAAGATGACCGAGAACGCCACGTTGCGCCGCGCCGGCGAGATCCAGCTCCGGCCGCGCCGGCCACGCCCCCCGGTCTGCAGCTCCGCCACCACCACCTCGCCGTGCTCGGCGCCGGCCTCGGCCAGCGCCTTGGCCTCGTCGTTGGTGGAGCCGAGCTCCTCGTGGCAGTGGAGCACCTGCCCGACGTCGTGGGTGTTGAGGAGCGGCCGGAGCTCGAGGGCGCGCAGCCGGTCCGGCACCGCCACCAGCCTGTAGCCCCGGGTGGCCACCGCGTCGATGCGGTA
>JANNKC010000143.1:0-13711 GCA_031396105.1 Anaeromyxobacter sp. | reverse complement strand
GAGCTCGACCTGGCCCAGGATCGCTACGCCGAGCTGAAGCGGCGCAACGATGCCTTGCGCAAGGAGCACCAGGAGCTCATCGACGCGGTCCGGCAGGCGGCGCGCGAGGAGCGGCAGCTCGGGGAGAAGGCGGGCAAGGGTCCCGCGGCCGCCGCGGTCGCGAGCCCTGCGGCCGAGGTCCCGGTGGTCGAGGTCCCGGTGGTCGCGGTCCCGGTGGCCGAGGTCCCGGAAGTCGCGGCCCCCGTGGTCGCGGCCCCCGCGGTCGCGGACCCCGCGGCCGAGCCGCCGGCGGCTACGCCCGCGCCGGAGACCCCTGCCTCCTGAGGGTCAGGCGGGGGCAGCCACACCCGGTCGCCCCGAAGCGTAGGCCCGCAGGGCCGGAGTCGAGGGGCGGTCCATGAACCCGGGCCGTGCCTCGACTCCGCGCCTGCTGCGCAGGCGCTCCGCTCGGCACGACCGGGAGACCTGAGACCGGCCGACTTCCTCGCCGGGGCGCCGTGCGCCAAGGGGGCGCTCCGCTTCGCTCGGCACGACCGGAAGACCGGAGACCGGCCGCCGCCTCAGAGAAACCGCTTCCCGAAGGCCTGCGGCAGCAGCGCGCCCAGCGTGGTCTCGACGCGGGCGCCCCGCGCGCCGGCCAGGATGACGGGCAGCGCCGGGTCGGCGAACTCGGCCAGCGTCTGCAGGCACATGCCGCAGGGCGGGGTGGGCGGCACGGTGCCGCTCGCCACCACCACCGCCTCGAGGCGGCGCGCGCCCGCGGCCACCATGGCCCCCACCGCGTTCCGCTCGGCGCAGACGGTCAGGCCGTAGCTGGCGTTCTCCACGTTGCAGCCGGCGAAGACCCGGCCCCCGGCCAGCAGCGCGGCGCCCACCTGGAACTTCGAGTAGGGGGCGTAGGCCCGGCGGCGGGCGGCGCGGGCGGCGGCCACCAGCCGGGCCGCGGGGATCTCTCCACGGGCGCTCAGGGCGCCTCGGGCGGGCCGCCCTGGAAGAAGCGCGCCAGCGCCAGCTCGCAGTCGAGCGGGATCTCGGTGAAGCGGATACGGGCGCCGAACTCCTCGCCCTCGCGCGAGACGCGGATCACCTCGCCCACCGCCGCCACCTCGTGGCCGTGGCCCGGGATGAGGAAGCGGACCTCCACCACCGCGCCGGTGGGCGGGTGCTGGCTGGAGAAGTAGACCCCGCCGATGGAGAGGTTTCCGTCGCGCTCCGAGAAGGAGCCGCCCAGCGCCCGCTCCCGCACCTGGAAGGTGAAGGGCACGCGCTGGCTGTCCCGGCGGTCGTCGTGGGGGACCGTCATGGTGTTCCCTCCGGCGGCCACGCTACCAAGCGCACCGTCCGGGTTCAACGCGCCGCTCGCGGAAGGAAGGCCACCAGGAGCGCCTCGAGCCGGGCGTGCACGCGGGCGGCCGTCTCCTGGACCTCCTGGTGCGTCAGGCGCGAGGCGCCCAGCCCGCTCGCCAGGTTGGTCACCACCGAGAGGCCGGCCACCGGCACGCCCTGGTGACGGGTGGCGATGACCTCGTGCACGGTGGACATGCCCACCAGGTCGGCCCCCAGGGTGCGCAGCATGCGGATCTCGGCGGGTGTCTCGTAGGAAGGACCGAGCACGCCGGCGTAGACCCCCTGCCGCAACGCCACGCCCGCCTCTCGGGCCGCCTCGTCGAGGAGCTGGCCGAGCCGGCGGTCGTAGGGCTCCGACATGTCGGGGAAGCGCGGCCCGAGCCGGTCCTCGTTGGGACCGGTCAGCGGGCTCTGCCCGGTCAGGTTGAGGTGGTCGGTCAGGCGCACCAGGTCGCCCGAACCGTACTCGGGGTTGATGCCGCCGGCGGCGTTGGTGACCAGGACCGCCCTGACGCCGAGCGCGCAGAGCACCCGGGCGCCGAAGGCCACCTCGCTGGCGGACCAGCCCTCGTAGGCGTGGACGCGCCCCTGCATGGTGGCCACCGTGACGGCGCCGCCCGGCCCCTCGAGGTCGCCCACCACCAGCCTGCCGGCGTGGCCCGCCACCTTGGAGATGGGGAACCCGGGGATCTCCTCGTAGGGGACGACGGCCTGGCGCTCCAGCCGGTCGGCGAAGGCCCCCAGCCCCGAGCCGAGCACCACGCCCACGGCGGGCTGCAGGTCGGTCTTGCCGCGGACCCAGGCCACGGCGTAGTCGAGGCGGGTGCGGAGGTCAGCGTGCTTGCTCATGGCGCGGCCAGCCTTTCGAGGACCAGCGGCGTGGTGACGGCGGGTCCGGGACCGATACGGTACGCCCCGAGGAGCCGCTCGGCCACCTGCGCCTGCGCCTCCCCCCCGGCGTTGCGGTGGACGAAGCAGAGCGGCTCGCCGCGCCTCACCCGGTCCCCCACCTTCCTGGCCAGCACCACCCCCACGGCGGGGTCGACGCGGTCCTCCACGCGGGCCCGGCCCGCGCCCAGCGCCATGGCGCAGAGGCCGACCGCCTCGGCGTCGAGGGCCTCCACCACGCCGTCGGCCGGGGCCGGCAGCGGGATGACCTCCGCGGCGCGCGGCAGGCGGGCCGGGTCGTCGACCACGCGCGGGTCGCCGCCCTGCGCCTCCACGATGGCGCGGAAGCGCGCCAGGCCGCTCCCGTCGGCGATGGCCAGCTCCACGGCGCTGCGCGCGGCCGCCAGGTCGGGGGCCAGCCGGGCCAGCAGCACCATCTCGGCCGTGAGCGCCACCGTCAGCCCGCGCAGGTCGGCCGGTCCGCCGCCGCGCAGGAGCTCGATCGACTCGACCACCTCCAGCGCGTTGCCCACCGCCAGGCCGAGCGGCTGGTCCATGGCGGTGAGGAGCGCGGTGACCTGCTTGCCCATGCCGCGGCCGATGCCCATGAGCGTCGCGGCCAGGCGGCGCGCCTCGGGGAGCGTCTTCATGAAGGCGCCCCGCCCCACCTTGATGTCGAGCACCAGGGCGTCGATCCCCTCGGCCAGCTTCTTCGACATGATGGAGCCGGCGATGAGCGGGATGGACTCCACCGTGGCCGTCACGTCGCGCAGCGCGTAGAGCTTCTTGTCGGCGGGGGCGATGCGGGCGGTCTGGCCGATGAGCCCGAGGCCGAGGTCGCGCACCAGCTCCACGAAGCGCTCCACCGGCAGGTCCACCCGGAACCCGGGGATGGCCTCCAGCTTGTCGAGCGTGCCGCCGGTGTGGCCCAGGCCGCGCCCGGAGACCATGGGCACCTTGACGCCGCAGGCGGCCGCCAGCGGCGCCAGCGCCAGCGAGACCTTGTCGCCCACGCCGCCGGTGGAGTGCTTGTCCACCTTGACGCCCGGGATGGCGGAGAGGTCCAGCACGTCGCCGGAGCGGAGCATGGCGTCGGTCAGGGCGGCCACCTCGGCCTCGTCCATGCCGCGGAAGAAGACCGCCATGCAGAAGGCGGCCAGCTGGTAGTCCGGGATCTCGCCGGCCGTGTAGCCGCGGATGAGCGCTCCGATCTCCCCGGCGGAGAGCGTGCCCCCTTCGCGCTTGCGGTGGATCAGCTCGTAGGCGCGCACGCGGAGGCCGGCCTACCAGATGATCGAGTCGACCAGCTCGTCCACCATGTCGCCCAGCTTCTCGATGCCGTTCGACTTGGAGAGGTAGCCGTCGGCGCCGGCCTGCTCGGCGATCTCGGCCAGCTCCTCGTCCGGCTTGGAGCTGAAGAGGACGATGGGGATGCGCTCGGTGTGGAAGTCCTGCTTGAGGACGCGGACGATGTCCTTGCCCGAGATGTCCGGCATCATGAGGTCGGTGAGGATGACCTCCGGCTGGAAGGCGTCGAGCGCGGCCTGGAACTCGATGAGGTTGCTGGCCACCACCACCTCGTAGCCCCGCTCCTCCAGCACGGCCTTCTCCATCTCGAGCGTGATGACCGAGTCGTCGAGCAGGAGGATCTTCTTTTTCTTCTCGGCCATGGCGCGCTCGGGTCTGCTCTACAGGGCGGCCAGGGCGTACTCGGCGGCCCGGGCGAAGGTGGCCCCGTCCTCGGGGATGTCGGGATAGTACCCCAGGAAGGCCTGGCGCCGGCCGACCGGGAGCCGCCGGAAGGCCTCGATGGCGTTCCGGTAGGCCAGCCTGGCGCGGTGGGGGTCGCGCTGCGCCTCGCGGCAGCGCCCCAGGTAGTAGTGGCCCAGCGAGAGGTCGGGATCCAGGAAGAGGGCGCGCGACAGCTCCAGCGCCGCCCCCTCCGCGTCGGCCGTGGCGAGCAGGTGGATGCCGTAGAAGAGGTGGGCCTCGGCCGAGAGCGGCTCCAGCGCCAGCGCGGCCTGGTAGCTCTCGCCGGCCCGGTCGAACTGGCGGAGCACGCCGTAGAGGTTGGCCAGCGTCAGCCGCACCGAGAGGTCCTCGCCGCTCTGCTCCAGGTGGCGCTCCAGCAGCTCGCGGGCCGCGCCGAAGCGCCCCTCGGCGAAGAGGGCCACCGCGCCGTCGAGAAACTCCTGCGGGGCGAGCGGGGAGGACGGGGCCGAAGGGGGAGGTCCCGGCGGCGGGAAGGACGCCGGGCCGCGCGCGTCGGCCAGGCCGGGCAAGGCGGGCAGGGCCGGCATGCGCCGGGTCGGGGTGGCCTGCGGCGGGAAGGTGACGTGGCGCACCGGCGGCGGCGAGGACGGGATCGGCTGCGACCGGCGCGCCGGCACGGCGGCGGCGCGGCCGCCGTCCTCCGGCTTGCGGTAGAGGAAGGAGCCCGCCACCTCGGTGAGCTCGAAGCCGTCGAAGAGCCGGAAGAGCGACTCCGAGTAGCCCAGGAAGAGGTAGCCGCCCGGCGTGAGCGCCCGGTGGAACTGCTCCAGCACCCGCTGCGTGGTGGGCGTGTCGAAGTAGATGATGACGTTGCGGCAGAAGATGACGTCCCAGCCGCCGTACTCCGGATCCGGGAAGGCGCCCGAGACCAGGTTGTGCGGCCGGATGGCGCGCAGGTAGCGGCGCAGCGAGGTGCGCACGCGCCAGGCGTCGCCCTCCTGGTCGAAGTGGCGGGCCAGCAGCGGCGCGGGGATCTCCCGGCTGCGGCGCGCCTCGTAGAGACCGCGCGCCGCCGCCGCCACCGCCTCCGGGTTCACGTCGGTGGCCAGCAGCTCCACCTCCTCCGGCGCGGCGCCGGCCTCGGCGAAGCTCATGGCGATGGAGTAGGGCTCCTCGCCGGTGGCGCAGCCGGCCGACCAGATCCGCACCGGATCGCCGCCGGTCCTGGCGCGCCCCACCAGCCCGGGCAGGAGCGCGGCCAGGGCGCGGAACTGCCGGTCGTCACGGAAGAAGTTGGTCTTGCCCACCGTGACCAGCGGCAGGAGGCGCCGGAACTCGTCGTCGCCGCGCTCCGAGGAGAGCAGCCCCAGGTAGGCGGCCGCATCCGGGGCCACCGGGGAGGGCTCCTCCAGCCGGGCGGCCACGGCGAGGCGGAGCGCCGAGAAGCTGTCGGGCCGGATGTGGAGCCCCACCCGCGCCTTGAGGAGGGCGGCCAGCTCCACCAGCAGGGCCTGGTCGACGGCCATCATCGGGTCAGCTCCACCAGGGCGCGCGAGATGTCCTCCAGCGCCAGCACCCGCCCCACCGCGCCGAGCTCGATGGCCGCCCTGGGCATGCCGAAGACGGCGCTGGTGGCCTCGTCCTGCGCCAGGGTCTCGGCCCCCGCCTCCTTGAGCGCCTTCAGCCCCACCGCGCCGTCGCGCCCCATGCCGGTGAGCAGCACGCCGCAGGCGCGCGCGCCGTAGCTCCGCGCCGCCGAGGCGAAGAGCGGCGTCACCGACGGCTTGAAGGTGTCCACCGGCGCCGCGTCGGAGAGCCGCACCGAGCCCTCCATCACCAGCAGGTGGGCGCCGGAGGGGGCCAGCAGCACGCACCCGGGGTGCAGCGGGTCGCCGTCGCGGGCCTCGCGCACGTCCAGCCTCGACTCCTGGTGCAGCCAGGCGGCCAGCCCCTCGGTGAAGCCGTCGGCGATGTGCTGCACGACGACCAGCGGCGCCGGGAAGGTGGGCGGCAGCCCCTTGAGCAGGGTGGCCAGGGCGCGCGGGCCGCCCAGCGACGCGCCGATGACGACCAGGTCGGTGCGGCGCGGCGAGGCGGCGGTGGGGAGGCGCGGCTTCTGACCGCGCAGGCCGCGCAGGTGGCGGATGACCTTCACGCCGGCCAGCAGCTTGAGGCGCGAGCGGATCTGGGCGCCGTAGTCGTCGAGGTCGACGGTGGCGGCCGGCTTCTCCACGATGTCCAGCGCCCCCAGCGAGAGGGCCTTGAAGCCCACCACCTCGGCCCGGTTGGCGGTCAGCACCAGGATGGGCGTGGGCGTCTCCGCCATGATGCGCGCGATGCCGGAGAACCCATCGGCGTCGGGCATGTTGAGGTCCATGGTGATGACGTCCGGCTTGAGCGTGCGGGCCAGCGCCGCCGCCGCGTTGCCGTCGGCCGCCACCGCCACCACGTCGAAGCCTGGATCCGCCGCGATGACCCGGGAGAGCAGCTCGCGGAACAGCTCGGAGTCGTCTGCCACCAGGACGCGGATGGGGCGCTCCCCAGAGCTCACGCCCCGCCTCCACAGAGCCGCTCCAGCGTGGCGGCCAGGTTCTCCGGGTCGAGCTCGCCCTTCACCAGGTAGGCGTCGGCGCCGGCGTCCACGCCGCGGCGGCGCTCCTCCGGGGCCGAGAGCGAGGAGAGGATCAGGATGGGGAGCTTGAGGAAGCGCGGCGTGGCCTTGACCCGGCGGGTCAGGTCGATGCCGTCCAGCACCGGCATCTGCACGTCGGTGAGCAGCACGTGGTGGCCGCCGGACTGGAGCCGCTGCCAGCCGTCCTCGCCGTCCACCGCCTCCTCCACCTCGTGCCCCAGCGAGCGGAGCAGCGCCGCCTCGGCCTCGCGGGCGATGGCCGAGTCGTCCACCAGCAGCACCCGCAGCCGGCGCCGGTCGCGGCCGCGCGAGGCCGCCGGGGAGGCCAGGCGGCGCGCCGCGCCCACCAGGTCCGAGGTGGAGAGGAGCAGCGCCACCCGGCCGTCCTCCAGCGCCGCCGCGCCGGTGACGAAGCGCATGCCCTTCAGGAAGGCGCCCGGCGCCTTGACCGCCACCTCGCGCTCGCCGAAGAGGCCGTCCACCACCACCGCCGCCCCCTCCGAGCCGTGGATGACGTAGGCCACGGTGGGACGAGGGTGGCGCGGGCCGCCGTTGAGCGAGAGGAGCGGCCCGAGGGCCACCACCGGCAGGAGCTTGCCGCGGTAGCGCACCGCGCGGATGCCCGCCACCTCGGTGACCTCCTTGGGGTCGAGGCGGCCCACCGAGTCCACGTCCACCGCCGGCAGGCCGTAGACGTCGTCGTCGATGCGCACCAGCAGCACCTTCATGAGCGAGAGCGACTGGGGCATGCGCAGCGTGAAGCGTGCCCCCTTGCCCGGCTCCGACTCCACCGAGACCGAGCCGCCGAAGGTGGTCACCCTGCGGCGCACCACGTCGAGGCCGACGCCGCGGCCGCTGGTCTCGCTCGTCTCCTCGCGGGTGGAGAAGCCGGGCGTGAAGATGAGGTCCAGCGCGGCGCGGGCCGAGAGGCTGGCCGCCTGCTGCTCGCCGATGATCCCCTTCTTGACCGCCGCGGCGCGCACCTTGGAGGGGTGGACGCCGCGCCCGTCGTCCTCCACCACCAGGGCCAGCAGGTCGCCGTCGGTGCGGGCCGTGATGGTGATGCGGCCGGCCCGCGGCTTGCCGGCCGCCTCGCGCTCCGCCGGGGTCTCCAGGCCGTGGTCCACGCAGTTGCGCACCAGGTGGACCAGCGGGTCGTTGAGCGAGAGCAGGATGGCCTTGTCCACGCCGGTCTCGCCGCCGCTGACCGTGACGTCGACCTCCTTGCCCTGCTCCTGCGCCATGTCGCGGGCGGCGCGCGGGAAGGCGGCCAGGATGCCGGAGAGGGGGATGAGGCGCGCCGAGCCGACCCGCTCGGCCATCAGCGAGAACTGCGTCCGCGCGCCCTGCACCGCCTCGGTGTGGCTCCGGATGAAGCGGAAGGTGTCGGAGCGGAGCAGGTGGACGTCGCCCTCCAGCTGCTCCACGTGCCGGCCGCCCTGGCCGGCCTGGCGCAGCCGGTCGGCCAGCGCCACCACCCGGTCGGAGAGCCGGTTCCAGCGGGCGAAGAGGCCGGTCAGGTCGCGGGACCGGCGCATGGCGCGCGCCCCCTCCACCAGCACGTCGCCGGCGATGGCGGCGATCTCGTCGAGCCGGTCCACGTCGACGCGGATGGAGGCCGCCGGCTTGTCGCCGCGCAGCTCGAGCCGCGCGGCCGGGTCGGTCCCTCGACTCCGGGCCTTCGGCCCTACGCTCGGGACGGCCGCTGGCGCGGCCGTCGTGGGGGCCGGGCCGTCCGGAGCGCCGAGGAGGGTGTTCAGCCGCGCCGTGAGCTCCACCGCCTCGGCGCCGCCGTCCGCCGGCTGGTCGATGAGCGGCAGCATGGCGTCGCAGGCCTCGAGCAGCGCCTGGAGCGAGGCCTTGGGCGGGGACGCGCCCGCCGCCTTCAGCACCTCCTCGGCGGCATGCACCACCGCGGAGATGCCCACGAAGCCCATCATGCGGGCCTCGCCCTTCAGGGTGTGGAGCTCGCGCGCCAGCTCCTCCTGCAGCTCCGCGCCGCCCGCCCCCTTCTCCAGCTCCAGCAGGGCGGACGAGATCCGCTCCACCCGGTCGGTGGTCATCTCCCGGAACCGCGGGAGCAGCTTCTGGCGGATCTCCTCGGCGACGCCCATGAGGTCTGGCTGGCTTCCCGGCTGGCGGCCTGGCTACTCGACCTTGAAGCGCTTCACCAGCTCCGCCAGCCGCTCCGCCAGCTTGGTGAGCTCGGAGGCGGCGCCGGTGGCCTGGCGCGAGCCGGCCTGGGCCGAGCGGGTGACCTCCTCGATCTCGGCCATCGACTGGACCACCTGCTCGGTGGCGGTGCGCTGCTGCTGGGTGGCCAGGTGGATGACGCGGGCCGCGTCGCTGGTCTCCTGGATGCCGGAGAGGATGCCGACCACCGAGGTCATGGCCGCGCCGCCCAGCTTCTCGCCCTCGGCCGCCATGCGCTTGTTGCCGTCGGAGGCCTCCTTGGCGGCGTGGGTGGACTCGCGGATCTCGGTGATGAGGTTCTTGATCTCCTTGGTGCTCTCCATGACGTTCTCGGCGAGCCGCCGCATCTCGGCCGCCACGATGGAGAAGCCGCGCCCGGCCTCGCCCGCCTTGGCCCCCTCCAGGGCGGCGTTGAGCGCCAGCAGGTCGGAGCGGTCGGCGATCTCGTCGATGACCTCCACCACCGTGCCGATGCGCTCGACGCGCCGCGACAGCTTGCCGATGGCGTCGTCCACCTCCACCGCGTTGTGGCGCACCTTCTCCATCGACTCCATGAAGAGCTTGATGGAGCCCTCGCCCTGCTTGGCGCCGGTCAGGGTCTGCTCGGCGATGCCCGCCACCATCTGCGCGTTCTCGGCGATCTGGTGGGAGGCGCCCTTGAGCTCCTCCATGGTGGCGGTGGTCTCGTGGATGGCGCTGGCCTGCGCCGCGGTCGAGGACTCGTTCTGCGTGGCCGCGGCCAGCACCTCGGCCGAGGAGGTGGAGAGCTGCAGCGCCGCCTCGCGGATCTCGGTGACGAAGCGCTTGAGCGTCTCCATGACCTGGCCGATGCCGGCCACCAGCGGCGTCAGCGCCGCGTCGGTCACGCCGAGCCTGAGCTCGCCGGAGAGGTCGCCCTGCACCACCAGCTTCACCATGGCCTCGATGGCCTCGTCGACGCCGTCGGAGACGTTCTTGACGCGGGTGCGGAACTCGGACACCTCGCCCTTGATGTGGTCCGAGGCGGCGTTGACCGCCTGGGCGACCTGGCGCAGGCCGGGATCGGAGAAGCTCCTGGGATCGAGCTTCACGTCGTGGTTGCCCTCGGAGAGGGCGCGCACCGCGCCGGCCAGCCGGGCCGCCTCGCCCTGCGTGGTGCCACGGGCGCGCGCGCTGGCGGACCTCGGGGCGGCGGCCTTCCGGGCGGTGGCCTTCCGTGCGGCCGGCTTCGCGCCTGCCTTGGGCTTGCGGGCCGCCCTGACGTCGAGATCGAAGGAGTCGCGCATGGTGGTGCCTCTCTAGCTGGGCTGCAGGGTCGGGGCGGCGGCGCGCCGCTCCCGGATCAGGGTGGGGAGGTCGACGATCAGGGTCGGGACCTCGTCGAGCAGGACGAGGCCGGCCACGGCGCCGGTCTGCAGGACCGCCGCGGCGAAGGAGGGGAGCGGGCGGATCTCGCCCTCGGTCACCTGCCGGATGCCGAGCACCTGGTCCACCACCAGGGTGGCCTCGCTGCCGTCACGCTGGTCGGACACCACGATGCCGCGCTCGCGGGCGAAGGTCTGGCCCAGGGTCGTCCCCTCCACCAGCTCTTCGGCCGGCACGTCGCGGACGTTGCCGATGCGGATCACGTCGCCCACCGCCGAGGCGAAGAGACGCGCCCCCACCTGGAACATGAGCAGCTCGCTCGGCGGCGTGGTCACGCGCCCTGGCTCCCCGCCGGGACGGCCCGGGCGCGGGCGGTCTCGACCAGGCGCGGCAGGTCGAGGATGGCCACCGTGCCGTGCCGGTCGCGCCCCACCCCGGAGAGGAACTCGGCCATGCCGGTGCTCTCGGCCGGGGGCGGCTCGATGGAGCGGCGCGGCAGCGACACCAGCCCCTCCACGCCGTCGGAGATCACCGCCACCTTCCAGGGGCCGCAGTGCACGATGGCGACGCGGGTGGAGGGCCGGATGGGGATGGCGCCCTGGCCGACGAGCTGGCCGATGTCGAGCACCGGCAGGACCTCGCCGCGCTGGGTGAAGACGCCGGGGAGGAAGGACGGGGCGGCGGGGAGCCGGGTCAGCGGACCGAGCCGGACCACCTCGGTGACGAGCGCCGCCTCGAAGGCGTAACGGCCACCCAGGAGCCGGAGGCAGAAGTACCAGGCCTCCTGCATTCCCTTGGCGCCGCCGGCGGACCCCTGATCTCCCCTGGCCTCGAACATGGACCGCGATTATCAGCCGGTCTGGGACGCCGCAGCAAGACGGTGTATAGGGATGCCGTTCGACTTCCGGGCATTTCGTGCGGTCCATGTCGTGAAGATACTCATCTGCGCCGACAGCGAGCTCCTCCTCCAGGTGGCCGGGCTGGCCCTGGAGGCGGCCGGGCACCAGGTGGTGCCCGGGCGGGACCCGTTCGCGCTCGCGCCGGCTGGGGTGGCGGCCCAGGCGCTCCTGGTGGACGCCGCCCGGGGCCGGCAGGCGGCGGCCCTCCTGCGCGATCGGGGCTTCGCCGGGCGGACCCTGCTCCTGGCCGACGGCTCGGCCGAGGAGCTCGCCGCCCAGGCCAGGGAGCTGCAGCTCGATGGGGCGGTGGAGCTGTCGCCGCCGGAGGGGCTGGGGGCTCGGCTGCAGGCCGCCATGGAGCGGAAGCGGCGCGTCCTCATCGTGGACGACTCGGAGATCGTGGCGCGCCTGCTGGCCGAGGACCTGGAGAAGAAGGGGTTCGAGATCCAGTACGCGCCCGACGCCGAGCGGGCCACCTCCATCATCCTGAAGCGCGCCACCCGCCCCGACCTGATCCTCCTCGACATCAACATGCCCAAGGTGGACGGGGCGCAGTTCTGCCGCTTCGTGAAGAAGAACTCGATGTTCAAGACCATCAAGGTGCTCTTCTGCTCCGGCCAGGACCGGAGCACGGTGGAGCGGCTGGTGACCGAGTGTGGCGCCGACGGCTACATCCTCAAGGACGAGTACCTGGGGAAGTGGATCGTCGACAACGCGGGCTGATCGGCCCCCTCAGCGGCAGCTCCCCGGCGGCGTGAGCGAGTTGCAGGCCCCGGGCGTGCCGCCCCCCTCCGCGCAGGCCAGGTTGGCCGCCGCGTCTGGCCCCTCCGGCTCGATCCGCTCGGTGGCGCCGGGGCAGCGCGGCGCCACGCCGCCCTCGCCCAGCGTGGCCTGCACGACGCCGGCGGGATCGAGCAGGCGGAGCTCGGGCGCACGATCGTTGGCGAGCCCGCCGGCCAGCGTGGTGCCGGCGCACGACCAGCGTGGCGTGGCCTCCGGCAGGGCGTAGCGGCCGTCCCAGGCGCCGCCGGTGAGGAGCGCGAACCCGCCGGGCGGGACCGGCCCGCCCGCGGCGGCCAGGAGGTCGCACCCGGCCAGCGTGCCCGAGCCGGTCCGCTTCACCAGCCGCCAGCCGGAGAGGTCGAGCGGCGCCTCGCCCCGGTTCTGCACCTCGACGTACTCGCCGCCCGCCTCCGGCGTCGCCGCGTCGGCTCGCACCTCGGTGAGGACCGGGCGCGGGGGCGGTCCAGGCGGGCCGGGCTCGACCTCGAAGGTGGCCACGAAGGTGCGGCGCCGCCCCTCCGGATCGAGCACCGGCCTCCCCTCCGTGTCGTGGACGGGGCCGAGCACCAGCGCGTGGACGGCGCCGGCCTCGAGCGGCCCGCGAGGCCGGAGCTCGACCCGCCGGCCGCCGTCCTTCAAGGTCACCTCGCAGGGGAGGGCGGGCGCGGCCGGCGTGAGGCCACCCTCCGACTCCACCGCCGCCGCCACGGCCCGCACGTCGGCCGCGCGCGCCACCGCGACCCGCCGCCCATCCGCCAGGCCGGCCGGGTCGGCCGGCGCGGAGAGCTCCAGCGTCACCAGCGCGTCGGGCGCCACGCCGCTGCCGGTGGGCGCCCAGCCGCTCACCCGCGTGAGGGGCGCGGGCTCGGCCAGGCCGCAGCCCAGCAGCGCGAGGAGGAGGGCGGCGGTCGGGGCCCTCGTCGAGGTCGCGGCCCCTCGACTCCGCGCCCGCGGCGCCAAGGTCGCGCTCATGGGCCGCTCCGCCCGCCGTAGAGCCCGCCGGTGGCGGCGTCCAGGTCGGCGGTGGTCCGGCCGAGCTCCAGCTCCACCTCGGCGCGCGCCAGCGCCACGGTGGGCGGGTCGAGGGCCAGGAGCACCAGGAGCCGCCGCCGCTCGAAGTAGAGCGCCGTGGCGCGCCGCACCGCCTCCTCGCGGCGGCGCAGGCGGGAGAGGGCGGCCGAGGCCGCCGAGGGCTCGCCGCGCGAGGCCCACAGGTCGGCCAGGTCCCAGGTGGCCCGCACGCTCACCGTGGTGCCCGGCGAGGAGCGGAAGTAGTCCACCTCGCTCGTCCCCTGCAGCCCCACCACCCGGTAGCTGCGCTGGTCGGCCCTCAGCTCGGCGGAGAGGCGGGGCAGGAGCGCCGCCAGCCGGCGGCGCTCGGCCAGCAGGGCGGGATCCGGGACGGCCGCCTCCACCGCCGCGGCGGCCGCCGCCTGCACCCGCGCCACCGGCGGCTCGCCGGCGGCGAGGCGAGCGAGCAGCCGGAGTGCGTCCGGCGGCGCCAAGGGCTGGGCGGCGGGCGGGGCCGGCGCGGCGAGGAGGAGCGCGGTGAGCGGGAGGGCGGTGAGCGAGGAGGCGAGCATGAGGACGCTGGTGAGCAGGGGCCATGCCGCGCCAACCCCCCGCCGTCCTTCGGGGACGCCCTCGCACTGCCGTCCGCCGGCCGGCCCGGCGGGCGCCGCGTGCACGGTGGGGAGCCGCCGGCGGGGGGCGTGGGCGCGCCCCTCGACTCCGGGTGCTGGACGCGCCCTACGCTCGGGGCGGCCGGTGGAGCTCGGGGCGGCCGGTGGAGCTCGGGGCGACCGGTGGAGCTCGGGGCGACCAGGGGGCCGTGCGCGCTCTCAGTCCTCCACCTCGTCGAGCCAGGCCATCTGGATGGCCTCCAGCACCTTCTCGCTGGAGCCGTCCGGCG
>JANNKC010000306.1:0-3098 GCA_031396105.1 Anaeromyxobacter sp. | reverse complement strand
GGACCCCAGCAGGAAGGTAGCAGCAAACGGAGGCAGTTCCGGCGGCGGCGGCAGGCCGAGCGCGAGGCGGTTCAGGCCAGCGCGCATGTCCTCGAGGTCGAGGTGGCCGTAGACCTCCGAGGTGATCTTCGGGTCGGTGTGACGGAGGATCTTCTGCACCGTTGCGAGCGGCACGCCGGCCTTGAGGAGGAGGGTCGCCGTCGAGTGGCGCAGGTCGTGGAAGCGCATCGGATTCGCCTCCGCGACCGGCCAGAGCCGCATCTTGCAGCGCGGGCAGCGGCCGGGCACCGCGTCGGCCCGCCGCTCAGAGTAGCCGCAGCCCTTTCGCCGGCAGCGGTGGTCGTACGCGACGACCAGGCCCGCGCGCTTCATGGCGCGGCGGAGAACGTCCTGCAGTCGCACGTCCGGCGCGTGCTGCCGGCCGTCCTCCTGGGGGTAGAGCAGGTCGGACGGCGAGCGCTTCATGGCCGACTCGATCCAGGGCACGAGCTCGTCCGGGAGGGGCAGCAGGTCCTCGTGCCCGCCCTTGGTCGTGTCCGAGTCATTGGAGCGGCCGATGCGGATGGTCCTGGCCTCAAGGTCCACGTCGCTCTTCTGGAGCGCGATGACCTCGCCCCGCCGGAGCCCGAGGTAGACCGCGGTCGCGAAGATTTCGCGCCAGCGGGCGTCGAGCGCGGCGAGGACCAGCAGCACCTCCTCCGTGCGCAGGTACCTGGGGAGCCGCTTTGGCACCTTGAAGCGCGGAACGGCGACGGCCGGGTTGGCGCCCTTCCAGGCGCCGCGCCGCGTGAGGAAGGCGTAGACGCGGTGCACCGCCGCGCGCAGGTGGTTGAGCGACTCGGGGCCGAGCGTGTCGACCCTGGCGTTGAGGAGCGCCTCCAGCTTGTCGCCCACCTCGGAGAGCGGCAGCGGGCCCAGCTCCGGGCGCAGGTGCTTCTCCATGAAGCGGTGGATGGTCGGCGAGCGGAGCCGCCTGCCGTGCTCCGACCACCAGAGGTCCATGGCCTCGCCGAAGGTCTGCTCGGGCGCATCGCTCGGGAGTGGCTCCAGGCCGAGGCGCTGCCGTTCGTGCTTGCGGGAGAGCTCCAGCTCGAGCCGCCGCGCCTCGGTCTTGGTCCGAGCGTCGGTCGCCCGGTCGCGCCACCGGCCGCGCCCGTCCTTGAACCGCACGTACCACCGGCCGTTCTTCTGATAGGGCTCGGCCATCGGCGACCTCCTGCCACGTTCTGCGAAGTTCTACTCGCGGCGGCGAACGGGAGCCACGCCGCCCGACTCGACCCAGGCGCGAAGCTCACCCGGTATAAACCTGAGGCCCCAGCCGGCGAGCCGCTTGACCGGAAGCGTGCCGTCCTCGGCGCGGTGGTAGACCCAGCTGACGCTGCGCTTGAGGAAGCGGGCGGTGGCGTGGACGTCCCAGAGCTCGTCGTCGGGAGGGAGCGCGGGCGGCGCATCGGGCGTGCGCGAGGCCTTCCGGCGAGGCCTGGCCACCTTGGGCTTGGCTGGTGCGGCAACGGGCTCTGGCGCTGCGCCAGGGGCCTTCTCGCTGCCCTGCTCGGCCCACTCGAATCCCACCTGGTCCCCGCGCGTCTCGGCCATGGTTCGCTCCTTCGCCTACCGCTGCACCCACGGGGGCGCCGGGGCCCTCGCCGGGGCCGGCGGCAGCGTCCTCGCGGGCGCCTCCTCCGGCGCCACCTCGGCGTCGAGGAGCTGCTTCACGAACGAGCGGAGGGTTCCGGTGGCCTTGGGCACGCCGGGCAGCTGAAGCTGCGGCCCGCCGCGCTGGTTGTGGTCGGTGATGACCTTCCGGCAGGCGTTGAGCGCCTCCGCCATGGCGTTGTAGCCGTCGCGCACCTGGCCAAGGAGTGCCTCGTCCACCCGGACCACCCGCTCGCGGCGCGGCCTGTCGGGCTCGGCCACGCCCTCCCGGACGTAGCGCGAAAGGAGCGACGGCGCCTCGGCGAAGGTCAGGACCAGGACCCGGAACTCCGGTGGCGCCAGCAGCCCGAGCCGCTCCTTCACGGCCCGCTCCACCTTGCGCCGCCGCTCCTCGGAGTGGACCAGGAAGGCGACCCGCGGCTCGTAGTCGTCTGGGAAGGCGGAGCGGTACCAGGTGCCGTAGTCGTCGTCGGAGCGCACCGTGAAGTAGACGCGGTACCGGTCCAGCTTGGCGAGCACCGCGCCGGTCTTCTCCGGGTTGGCAGTGGCGATTGACTGGCTGCCCATCTCGGCTTCGATGAAGAGCCTACGTCGCCGGGCCGGGATGGTCATGATGGCGTCAGGCTTGAGCACCGCCTGCAGCCAGACGCCAGTCTTGTGGAGCCGGCGGAACCCGAGCGAATCGTCGTCTTCGCTGAGCCAGCGGAACGGGAGATCGTAGAGCGTCGCGGAGGCGTTTCCCCGGAGCGTCGCGACCAGCGAGGCGAGCACCTCGTTCAGGACCAGCGTGTGCTCGAGGAACCGAGCGCCGATGTCCGCGGATGCCGGTGGCCGGAGCCAGGGCACTTGCTTCGACGCCATGGACCGGCCGAAAGGTGCGAGCGCCCAGACCGGGACCTCCAGGCCGTCGCGCCGCCGGTAGGCGAGCCGGCGCAAGCAGGGCCCCTCCCCTGGCTGCCCGCCCGGCTCGCAGAGCTTGGCGAGCCGGCGGTACGTCTGCTTCTTGCTGGCGCCGTCGAAGTAGAGCCGGTGAAGCTGGTCGGCCGAGGCGTAGCGGGCGATGCCGAGGTAGGCGAGGAGCCGGTCGTCGCGCAGCGTGCGGACGTAGCCGGCCGGCCCGGGCATCGCGGTGTCGCGCCGCTACCGGCGGCGCGGCTCCTTCGGGCTGGGCGCGTCGAAGCCGGGCTCCTTCTCGCGAAGCTCCAGGCTGCGCTGGAAGAGCAGGTGCAGCAGGTACTCGTAGCGACTGAGGCCGAGCGCCTTCCGGTCGGCCTCCAGGAGCGCGGTGGCCGCGACCGGCAGGTTGAACCAGGTTCGGACGCCGTCGAGGTGGCGGACCACGTGCGCGGTCAGGTCCGAGCCCCGGGCCGACGCCTCGTCCTTGAGGAACGTGACGAGCTCCCGCGGCATCCGGAAGGTCTGCACCAGCTTCTCGGTGGTCG
>JANNKC010000290.1:0-7922 GCA_031396105.1 Anaeromyxobacter sp. | reverse complement strand
GGCTGCGGATACTCTCGGCAACCAGACCACCAACTTCACCTGGTCTTTTCAAATCGAACTTCCGGCCACGCCCGTCGCCAACATTCTTTTCCTCGGTGGCACCAACGGTTTCGTTCTGACATCAACGAACGGCGACTACTTTACCTACTCCTACACAGGTTCGTTTCCGGGTTTGACGAATGGCCTGCACTTGGTGAACACGAACATCTCTACTGGCTACACCCGTACCGTCGTGGCGTTCACCAACTATCCCGCCAGTAATACCGTGGTCGTCCTGACGCGTCAG
The DNA here is from genome assembly GCA_031396105.1 of Anaeromyxobacter sp. Lineage (GTDB taxonomy): Bacteria > Myxococcota > Myxococcia > Myxococcales > Anaeromyxobacteraceae > JADKCZ01. The sequence goes on along the minus strand of JANNKC010000290.1, from coordinate 7,636 downwards.
ACGAAACTTGCCGAGTTGCCAAGACCTCCGACGTGGCCGGCGACGGCACCACCACCGCCACGGTGCTGGCCCAGGCCATCTACCGTGAGGGCTCCAAGCTGGTGGCCGCGGGCCACAACCCCATGGACATCAAGCGCGGCATCGACAAGGCCGTCGAGGTCATCACCGCCGAGCTGAAGAAGCTCTCCAAGCCGACCAAGGACCACAAGGAGATCGCCCAGGTCGGCATCATCTCCGCCAACGGCGACGTCACCATCGGCAACATCATCGCCGAGGCCATGGAGAAGGTGGGCAAGGAGGGCGTCATCACGGTCGAGGAGGCCAAGGGCCTCGAGACCACGCTCGAGATCGTCGAGGGCATGCAGTTCGACCGCGGCTACCTCTCGCCCTACTTCGTCACCGACGCCGAGCGCATGGAGGCCGTCCTGGAGGACGCCTACATCCTCATCAACGAGAAGAAGATCTCCAACATGAAGGACCTGCTCCCGCTGCTGGAGCAGATCGCCCGCAGCGGCAAGCCCCTGCTCATCCTCTCCGAGGAGACCGAGGGCGAGGCGCTGGCCACCCTGGTGGTCAACAAGCTGCGCGGCACGCTGCACGTCTGCGCCGTCAAGGCGCCGGGCTTCGGCGACCGCCGCAAGGCCATGCTGGAGGACATCGCCACCCTCACCGGCGGCAAGCTCATCGCCGAGGAGCTGGGGCTCAAGCTCGAGCAGGTCACGCTGAAGGACCTGGGCCGCGCCAAGCGCATCACGGTGGACAAGGACAACACCACCATCGTGGACGGCCACGGCGTGAAGGCCGACATCGAGGCCCGCGTCAAGACCATCCGCGCGCAGATCGAGGACACCACCTCGGACTACGACAAGGAGAAGCTGCAGGAGCGGCTGGCCAAGCTGGTGGGCGGCGTCGCCGTCATCAACGTGGGCGCGGCCACCGAGACCGAGATGAAGGAGAAGAAGGCCCGCGTCGAGGACGCGCTGCACGCGACCCGCGCGGCGGTCGAGGAAGGCATCGTCCCCGGCGGCGGCGTGGCGTACCTGCGCGCCCTCAAGGGGCTCGACACGCTCAAGGTGTCCGAGGGCGAGAAGTTCGGCCTCGACATCGTGCGCCGCTCGCTCGAGGAGCCCCTCCGGCAGATCGCCAACAACGGCGGCTACGAGGCCTCCATCGTGGTGAACAAGGTGAAGGAGTCGAAGGAGGCCAACTACGGCTTCAACGCGCAGACCGGCGAGTACGAGGACCTGGTCAAGGCCGGCGTCATCGACCCGACCAAGGTGAGCCGCTCGGCGCTGCAGAACGCCGCGTCGGTCGCCTCGCTGATGCTCACCACCATGGCGATGATCGCCGACAAGCCCAAGGACGAGAAGGGCGGCGGCATGGGCGGCGGCATGGGTGGCGGGATGGGCGGCATGGGCGGCATGGACGGGATGATGTAGTCGTCCCCCTCCTCCGAGGGTTTCTCCGCGGGGCTCCCGGTTCGCCGGGGGCCCCGCTCCATTTTTCGACCCTCCCCGACGGCCCCCCTCGCAGCCGGTCGCGCCGAAGGAGCAGGGGGCGGGCCCCTCAGCCGGCGGGGAAGAGCCGCGCCGCGAGCGCCCCCAGCCCCCCGGCCACCTCGGACGGAAAGACGAGCACGGGCAACGCCAGCAGGAAGCCGAGCGCCAGCGCCACCAGGCGCGGGTGGGCGCGTTCCGGCAGGCGCCCCTCGATGACGCAGACCCCGGTGAGCGCCATGGTGAGCACGCCGCCCGCCACCAGCGCCGCCGGCCCCGGGAAGCCCATGAGCACCAGCGAGCCGGCGATGGCGAGGACCGCCAGCCCGTTGATGACGTCGCGACCGTTGGAGGCCCACCAGGCGCGGTGCTCCTCGCGCCGGAGCCGGTCGCCCAGCTCCTCCAGCCTGACCGCGGAGGCCACCGCGGCGAGCAGCGCCAGCGCCGCGGCCAGCCGCTCCACCTCGCTCCTCGACTCCAGGGCCCACATGAGCGGATGCTACCTCCCCGCCCGGCGCGGTGGCGACGCCCCGCGGCGGGCCTGGATGAAGGGTAGACTGCGACGCGCCAGCCATGACCGCCCTCGCCACCGCCCTCCTCCCGCTCGCCGCCGCCCTCGTCCTCTCCGCTTCGCCCGCGGTGAAGACCCCGACCTCGAAGCCTGCCCCAGCGGCCCCGGCCGCCCCCGCCGGCCCGACCGCCGCCGTGCCGCACCTCCCCGGCGAGCGGATGGACTTCGCCATCAGCTTCGGCGGCTTCAAGGCGGGCGAGGCGCGCCTCTCGGTGGGGCAGCGCGCCGGGGCCCTCCTGCCGGTCTTCCTGGAGGCCCGCACCACCGGCCTCATCGGCCTCATCGCGCTCAAGCAGCACCTGGTGAGCTACCTCGACACCGCCACCGGCCTGCCCCGCACCTCGCGGCTCGACGGCGTGGAGCCGAGCTACCGCCACACCGACACCGCACGCTTCGACCGCGCCGAGGGGACCGCCACCGTTCGCGAGGTGGGCCGCTTCGACAAGACCCACCGGATCGAGGTGCCACCCGGCACGCTCGACTTCGTGGCGCTGGTCTTCCGGCTGCGCACCCTGCCGCTCCCCGACGGATCGAGCCACGAGTTCAAGGTGCTGGCGGGGCGCACGGTGTCGAAGGTGGTGGCCACGGTGGTGGGGCGCGAGACGGTGGAGACCCGCGCCGGAAACTTCCCGGCCGTCAAGGTGCGGGTGCCCACCGGTCTCACCGGCAAGTTCAGCGAGAAGAGCCCCACCTTCATCTGGTTCAGCGACGACGCGCGGCGCGTGGTGGTGCGCATCAGCACCGACTTCGCCATCGGACGCGCCAGCGCCCTGCTCGCGAGCTACACGCCCGGGCGGGAGGCGAGCTGAGATCGTCGCCGGGACGCAGGCGCCGCCGGGGCCTGGCGGCTCAGTCCTTCTTCTTCAACCGCCCCTCGTTCTCCTTGATGAAGGCGCGGAGGTCCTCGGCCATGTCGAGGAGCTTCGTCCACTGCTCCTGGTAGAGCGTCACCGGGAAGCGCCCCAGCCCGTAGACCGAGAGCCCCCCCTTCTCGCTCACCTTCATCGAGACGGCCTTGGGGCCGTGCGTCTTGAGCGCTGCGTTCTCCGCCTTGAGCCGCTCCACCTCCGCCCTCAGCTCCTCCTCGCTCGCCATGTGTGCCTCCCTGTGGACACCGATGATGCCATCCCACCCCGTCAGGCGCCGCCTGCGTCGAGGTCCCTGGGCCGGCTCATGCGGGGCGCCCCCGAGAAGGCTGCGGCAAGGCGCCCGTCAGCCCGGCGCCAGGAAGCCTAGGATGGCCGGGCGCTCCGCCTGCGCGCCCCGGCCGAGACGGTCGCCGCGCGCCCACCGGGCCGGGGCCTGGGGAGCACCATGCCTACCAAGACCAAGGCCGATCTCGACCTCGCCACCCTGCCGCGCGGCGCGGCGCTGCTGCACGATCCGCTGCTGAACAAGGGCACCGCCTTCACCGCGGCCGAGCGCGCCGGGCTCGGGCTGCGCGGCCTCCTTCCGCCCAACGTGCACACCATGGAGGAGCAGCTGGGCCGCGTGCTCAGCAACTACCGGAACAAGCAGACCGACCTGGAGCGCTACATCCACCTGATCAGCCTGCAGGACCGGAACGAGACGCTCTTCTACCGGCTGGTCACCGACAACGTCGAGGAGATGATGCCCATCATCTACACGCCGACGGTGGGCCAGGCGTGCCAGCAGTGGGGCCACCTCTTCCGCCGGCCGCGCGGGCTCTACCTCTCCTGGGACGACCGCGGGCACCTCGCCGAGCTGCTGCGCGCCTGGCCCCACCCGGACGTACGGGTCATCGTGGTCACCGACGGCGAGCGGATCCTGGGGCTCGGCGATCAGGGCGTGGGCGGCATGGGCATCCCGGTGGGGAAGCTCTCGCTCTACACCGCCTGCGCCGGCATCGCCCCCGCCAAGACGCTGCCCATCATGCTGGACGTGGGCACCGAGAACGAGGGCTACCGGCGCGACCCGCTCTACCTCGGGCTGCGCCAGCCGCGCGTCCGCGGCGAGCCCTACGATGCCTTCGTGGCCGAGTTCGTCGAGGCGGTCAAGGCGGTCATGCCGCGGGCGCTGCTGCAGTTCGAGGACTTCGGCAACGCCAACGCCTTCCGGCTGCTGGAGCAGTGGCGCGACCGGGTCTGCACCTTCAACGACGACATCCAGGGCACCGCCGCGGTGACCCTGGCGGGCGTCTACTCGGCGCTCCGGCTGACCGGGAAGAAGCTCCGCGAGCAGACCATCCTCTTCCTCGGGGCGGGCGAGGCCGGCATCGGCATCGGCGGCCTCATCTCCTCGGCCATGGTGGACGAGGGCGCCACGCCGGAGGAGGCGCAGCGGCGCTGCTGGTTCGTCGACACCAAGGGGCTGGTGGTCAGGTCGCGCACCGATCTGGCGCCCCACAAGCTGCGCTTCGCCCACGACGCGGCGCCGCAGCCGGACCTGCTCGGCGCCATCCGGGCGCTCAAGCCCACCGCGCTGGTGGGCGTCTCCACCATGCCCAAGGCCTTCAGCCAGGAGGTCATCGAGGAGATGAGCCGGCTCAACGCGCGGCCCATGATCTTCGCCCTCTCCAACCCCACCTCCAAGTCGGAGTGCTCGGCCGAGGAGGCGTACCGCTGGTCGAAGGGGCAGGCCATCTTCGCCTCCGGCAGCCCGTTCCCGCCCTGCGTGCTCGACGGCAAGACCTTCGTGCCAGGCCAGGGGAACAACGCCTACATCTTCCCCGGCGTGGGGCTGGGCGTGGTGGCCAGCCGGGCGCGCCACGTCACCGACCGGATGTTCTCGGCGGCGGCCCGCACGCTGGCCTCGCTGGTGGGCGAGGCGGACCTGTCGGTGGGGCGCATCTACCCGCCGCTCGCGCGCATCCGCGAGGTGTCGGCCCACATCGGCGTGGCCGTGGCCGAGGTGGCCTTCCAGGACGGCCTGGCCGGCGTGGCGCGCCCGGCCGACGTGGCCGCGATGGTGAAGGCGGAGATGTGGGAGCCCACCTACCTCGGATACGTGTAGCGGCGGCAGGTCGGCGGTCACGCTCCAACGGAGCCTGGCCGCCGCCAGCACCGCGGCGTGGTCCTCCTTGCCTTCCTGTTGTCGGGTAGTGAAGATGCGCCCCGAGGAGGCTCATGGAGCGCAGCGCCCTGGTCCCAGCCGTTGCCGTGTTTGCGGGCGTGCTCGTGGCTGGAGCTTCCCTGGACGTCTTCTTCCTCCGCCTCGAGGTCGAAGGCCACCAGCGCACCGGCACCGAGCTGGCCCAGGGATCGGCCCTGGCCATCGAGCAGGAGTTCGCGCGCTCGCTGGCCTCCGCGTCGGCGCTGGGCGCCATGGTCGAGGTGGGGGCCACGGATTCCCAGCTGGATGGCGTGGCGACCCGAATGCTCGCGCTCAACGGCGGGACGGCCAACCTCCAGCTCGCGCGTGACGGCGTCATCAGTCACCTGTGGCCGGTCCGCGGCAACGAGCGGGCCCTCGGCCTGGACCTCTTCAACCACGCCCTTCACGGGGGCTACTCGCGCCAGGTGCTCGAGACGCGCCGGCCGTTGCTCTATGGCCCGTTCGAGCTGATCCAGGGGGGCGCCGGGTTCGCCCTGCGCGTCCCGGTGTTCGTCGCAGGCGCGGGGGGAGAGCGCTCCTGGGGCCTGGCCAGCGCCATCGTTCGCCTCCAGGGCCTGCTCGAGCATACTCGCATCACCCGCTTGCTCGAGGCCGGGTACGATTACGAGATCTCCCGCGAGCTCCCAGGTGGCGGCCACCCGGAGTTGCTCGCGTCGTCTCGAACCGGCGGGACTCGCCTCGAGGAGCCGGCGACCGACTCGATCGAGCTGCCGGGCCAGGTCTGGATCCTCGGCGTCGCGCCGAGGGGCGGCTGGAAGCCGTCGTCGTCTCCCGTCGTGTTCCACGTCGGCGTGCTCCTCATCTCGCTGCTCGCGGCGCTGCTGGCCTACCGGATCCTCAGCTTGCCCGAGACCCTGCGCCGGGAGGTGGCCGCTCGGACGGCGGAGCTGGAGGAGGCCCACCGGGAGCAGCGACGCGCCGAAGAGGCGCAGCGCCACTCGCAGAAGCTGGAGGCCATCGGCCTGCTCGCCGGCGGCGTGGCCCACGACTTCAACAACCTGCTGGCGGGGATCCTCGGCTACGCGGACCTCCTCGCCACCGAGGCAAAGCCCGGCAGCATCGGCGAGGAGGCGGCCCAGACCATCTCGCAGGCGGCGCTGCGTGGGGCCCAGCTCACGCGCCAGCTCCTGGCCTTCGCGCGGAATGGCCCCCAGCAGCAGATCGACGTCGACCTCCACGCGCTGGTGGGGGAGGTCACCACCCTCCTGGCACGGACCCTCGACAAGTCGGTGCGGATCGAGTCGCACCTCGACGCTCCACGGCACCACGTCCGTGGAGATCCCGGCCAGCTGCAGCAGGTGGTCCTCAACCTGGCCGTCAACGCCCGCGACGCCATGCCGGAGGGCGGCCTGCTCACCCTCGCGTCGGCCGTGGAGGACCTCGACGAGGAGAGCGTGACCCGGGGCCTGGTCCCGGGGCGGTACCTGGTGCTGTCCGTCACCGACACCGGCGTGGGCATCCCCAAGGAGCACCTCGACCGGATCTTCGAGCCCTTCTTCACCACCAAGGGCGAAGGGCACGGCACCGGCCTGGGGCTGGCCACCGTCTACGGCATCGTCAAGGGGCACCACGGCAGCGTGCGGGTCTACAGCGAGGAGCGGGTCGGCTCCCGCTTCGTGGTCTACCTGCCCCTGCACGACGAGCCTGGCGCGGCGCGGGCCGAGCAGATCGAGACCGTGCCGCACGGCACCGGCGTGGTGCTGGTGGTGGACGACGAGGAGCTCGTGCGGCGAAGCGCCGGGCGCATGCTGGCCTCGCTCGGCTACGAGCCCGTCCTGGTCTCAGGCGGGCAGGAGGCGCTCGACTGGCTTGCCGCTCGGCCGGCCGCTCCGATCGCGGTGGTCCTCGACCTGGTCATGCCCGACATGGATGGCCAGGCCTGCTTCCGGCAGCTCCAGGCGCGGCACCCGGGGCTGCCGGTGGTCGTGACCTCCGGGTTCGCGCGGAACAGCGGTGCGCAGCGGCTGCTCGACGAAGGGGCGAGGGTCTTCGTGCAGAAGCCCTACCGGACCGCCGAGCTGGCGCGCGCGCTGGCGGCTGCGATCGGTGGGGTGAAACGATAGGCGTCGGCGCCACTTCGTGCGCACTGACCATCCGCCTTCAGCGCGAGGCGGCTACCCGTGGACCGGGCGCGCCTTCGCTGCCCTGGCCGGGTGGTGGATCGCGCCACGCCCAAGCCGCTGCCTGGCGTCCCAGAGGTCGACGGCCACCTGGAGGTTGAGCCAGAGCTCGGCCGAGGTCCCCAGCGCGCGCCCGAGCAGGATGGCCGTCTCGGCGGTGACGGCGCGGCGACCGGCGATGACGCCATTGAGCCGCTGGATCGGCACGCCCATCTTCGCCGCGAGGGCGACCTGGGTGAGGCCCGCCGGCTTGAGGTACTCCTCGAGCAGCATCTCGCCGGGCGGCGTCGGCCGGCGCTTCATGGTGGCGGTGGTGAGCATGGCTCCTCCTCAGTGGTAGTCGATGAGCTGCACGTCCGAGGCGTTGCCCGCCG
>JANNKC010000289.1:0-1780 GCA_031396105.1 Anaeromyxobacter sp. | reverse complement strand
AGCGTGGCGATCAGGATGTCCCGCCCCGCACCAGCCACTTCCTCGAGCAAGAATGGAACCGGCGGCCAGACAGTGAACGCCTCCGGCAACACGTAGTGCGACACTCGCACATTGGTCGCCGCCCTCCGGCCAACGTTTCTGATCACAACTGAGTGCGTATGCACTGACGGCGGCGGCTGGTCCGGCGGATGGCCGGGAGGAGGCGGCCATCGAAGTGCGCTCGCATGCCCGTAGTACGCGATAAGCCGTGGGCGGCGCTCCGACCACCGAGAGAGAGCCCAACCTGCAAGGGCAGCGAGGACCCCACTCACAAGTTTGAGAACCGTGTCCCAGTTGATGGCCATATCCCCCTCCGAAATCGGTGCGCTCGATACAGTCCGAGTCCGCAGCGCAGAGATCACTAGAATGGAGACTGCTTCCCCTAGTGCTTCGACCCATGCATAGCGCCCTGCTTGTAGCCAAAGACGCGCCGTGCATCGGCGGTGGTGAACTGCCAATTGATGCGGCGCTGGCTGCTATTGGCGCGGAAGTTCCAGGAGCGCGTGCGGCGGCTCAGCTCGGCGAAGGTGGCGACCCGGTCGCGGCCGAGGCACTCGCGAGACCACAGGCTGACCTCGATCTCGGCCGGGTTGAGCCAGCTCGCGTGCTTGGGCGTGTGGTGCACTGTGAAGCGCCGCCAGAGCCTGCGGCCGGCCAGCTCGCCGAAGGCGCGAGTGAGCGACTTCTCGCAGTGGGTGTTCAGGTTGTCCATCACCAGGTGGATGGTCCTGGCCTTCGGGTAGGCGTCCGCGATCCTCTTGACCGCATCGGCGAAGCGCGGCGCCTTGCGGTCGCGGGTGGCGTGGGTCAGGTGCCCACCGATCTTGGGCGCGACGATGCAGAATATGTTGGCGGTGCCGTGGCGGACGTACTCGTAATCGCGGCGGGCGAGCCGGCCAGGCGCCATGGGCGTGCCGGGCCGCGCCGAGTCGAGGAGCTGGACCGGTCGCTCGTCGAGCGCCACGACGGGCTCGCGCTCATCGATAGGCTTGGCAAGGGTGTCGAGCACGTCTTCCATCCGCTTCAGGTACTCCTCATCCACCTTCGGGACGCACCACATTTTTTTTCCCGCCACGGCTTTAGCTCGTGGCGCTTCAGCATCCGGCGAATCGTCTCTCGGCCCACCTTGGCCACGATTCGTCGTCGACCCGCCTCCTCCGCAATCAACTCCAGCGTCCACTCAGCCCGTCCCGGTGGCGGCGGCGCGCAGACCATCGCCACGACGGCCGCCTCCTGACGCGTGTCCAGCAATCTCCTCTGCTTCGGCCGGGCATCTTCACCCAGCGCCTCGGCAAGACCACCTGCCAGGAAGCGCTCCCGGACTCGCCGCACTTCTCGCGGGAAGGTGCCCGCAGCGACTGCCGTTGCGTCCACGGTCCAGCCCTCGTCGAGCAACTGCAGGATGCGAACTCGCCGCCAGACCCGAGCCTTCACTGGCTTGCGACCAAGCACCTTCACCGCCGCCACGTCCCCGGCCGACAGCTCGATGGCCGGTACCCGTTTGGACGACTTCTTTCGCGAGCTCATCCATGGCTGTAGATCAAATCACCCGCTCCAACGCAAGTCTTCCGATCGACTCGCGTGGGTGGGAGCACTAGGTCCAATGCCGCTCACTTAAGCACCCGGCGCTTCCGGGGGTAGTTGCTCATCTTGATCTTCACGGCCCTGGGGTAGGAGCGCTGTCGCCGCTTGGGCAGGATGAAGTGTGCGACGTCGGCACGGAGTCGGCGCAGGTGTTCTG
>JANNKC010000136.1:0-7059 GCA_031396105.1 Anaeromyxobacter sp. | reverse complement strand
CTAGGGAGATTATTTCATGTTCCTAGGCAGATCCCTAGTGAAACCAGTCTCTATTTTTGTGGCAACTTCTGCTGCGGGTACGGGTCTTCAGGCGAGCCGGCCCTTGCCGGCCGCCCCGCCGGCCTGGGCGAAGATCTGGTTCACCTTGTCGGCGATGTCCTTGGCCGCGGCGTAGCGGACCTGGATGAGCCGCACCACCTCGCCGCTCCCGGCCCGGTCGATGGTCTCGATGAGCCGCTCGATGCGCCGGATGTTGAGCCCGATGTCGGTGATGATGAGCAGGTCGGGCGGGATGGACTGCAGGTCGGCGCCCTGCGGGGAGATGAAGTTCCCCATGATGCCCCGCACCTGGTCGGCGTCGGCGTGCTTGAGCCGGATGAGGCGCGTCATGGGCTGCTCGTTGGCGGGCGTCTCCGTGCCGTCCGAGGTGTACGTCGGGATGGGGTTCTTCTTGGCGTCGCCGGTGCGGATCAGCTTCCAGTACCTGCCGGACTGGTAGAGGGCGATGTTGTTGGAGGTGAGCGCGGCCAGGAAGGCGGCGTAGGCCTCGTCGGCGGTGACGGCGCTCTTGGAGAGGAGGGTGATCTTCCCCTTGGCCACGTCCTCGCCGTAGATGAAGTTGCGGCAGGTCCAGCGGCTGGCCTGCTCCAGGATGTCGACGATGTCGGCCTTGCTGAAGCTGAGCAGGAAGCGGCCCTGGATGGGCGTGCAGCGGGAGTCCGCCTTGACCGGCGTGAAGCTCTGCGCCGCGCCGCCCGCGGACGGGGGCTGGCCCGGTGAGGGCGCGGGCTCGCCCGGGCCGGCGGGCAGGCCGGTGGCGCGGTTGATGGGCTCTCCGGCGGCCGTGGTGGGGCGGCGCGGATCGACGCGCGGCGGCGCGCCCCCGCCCACGCCGGCGGGCGGCGCGGGTCGCGGCGGTCGCAGCGGGGTCTGGGCCCCGGCGAGCGCGGGGAGGAGGCACAGCGTGGCGAGGAGCAGTGTACGCATGAGGTGATCCACCGGTCGTTACGGACCCTTGATGTTGTAGTCCTTCTTGATGGCCTGGCCGCCACGCTCGAGATCGATGGTCACGTGGGCGGACTCGCGGAGCTTCTGGTAGACCTCGAGGGCCTTGTCCGGCGAGTTGACCTCGTAGCCGTTGATGCGGGTGATGACGTCGCCGTTCTCGATGCCGATCGAGGAGTAGAGCGAGCCCGGCTGGATCTGGAAGAGCTTGAAGCCGTTGGCCACGCCGTTCTTGAAGCTGGGCACCAGGCGCGCCTGGGTGGCCAGGGTGTTCAGGTTGGTGAGCGCGCCCTCGATGACCTGCTTGTCGATCTCGTAGCGGTTGTCGGCCAGCTTGCGGATGCCCTCGCCCCCCGTGCCTGGACCCCCCGGGGCCTGACCGGCGCGGCCGGAGGGGATCGGCGACACCCCCAGGTTGAGCCCGGCCTCGGGGCCCTGCGTGCCGGGCTCATTGTCCAGGAACTCCTTGGTGCCGCCGTTGCAGATGACCGCCACCACGCGGAAGGCGTTGCCGGTCGGGTCCAGCGGCTCGACGCTGCGCTCGACGCCGAGCAGGCGGGCGCCGGCGAACTCCTCGCCCACCCCGAGCACGCGCGTCTCGCGGCTCTGCGGGTCGAGGATGGTCGCCAGCGAGTGGCGCGCCACCTCGCCGATGACGCCGGCCACCACCTGGAGCCTCAGGTCGCTCTTGAGCGGGCGGGCGGCCGGGTCCGCGCAGGTCTGCGGGCGCGCCGGCGCGGCCCCCGCCTGGGCGGCCTCCTCGATGCGGGGCGGCTCGACGCCGATGAGCCGGTAGAGCCGGTCGGAGTCGAGGGTGGCGGGGAGCACCGGGCGCGGCGGCGGCGCGCTGGCGGCGACGGCATCGCCCTGCGGCCGCGGCCGGATGGCGGCACCCGCCAGCGTGTTGACGGTGCGTGCCAGGAGCCAGGCCGCTGCGAAGAGCAGGGCCAGGTTGGCGGTCCAGGCGTATTTGCGGAAGAAGAGGTCGAGCATGGGAGCCCGGTCCCTGGTGAGCAACCGACGTGCCACCGGCGACGGGAGGACTGGCCGTTCAAGCGCCCGTGATCAATCGACATTCTCCGCGGCGCGCCGCGGACCAGCACCCCGGTTCCCCCCGCGCCTGCCAATCTGGCAAAGGGGCTCGCCGGCAGCCGGGCGCCGCGCCAATTTGTCAGGCCGGCTCGTCCCGGTCGAGCTTGCGGTAGATGGTGCGGGCGGCGATGCCGAGGAGCTGCGCGGCCAGCGTCTTGTCGCCGCGAACCTGCCGCAGCGTCTCGCGGATCACCAGCCGCTCGATCTCGTCCATGGTGGTGCCGAGCGGCACGGTCAGCGTGGCCGGGCCGCCGGGTGGCGCCGCCGCCGCGGCGCCGCGCACCGCCTCTGGCAGGTCGCCCACGTCGAGGACCTCGCCGCGAGCCAGGATGACGGCCCGCTCCACCGCGTGCATGAGCTCGCGCACGTTGCCGGGCCAGGGCGCGGCCTCCAGCGCGGCCAGCGCCGCCGGCGTGAAGCCGGTGGCCCGCTTGCCGTTCTTCTCGGCGTAGCGGCGCAGGAAGGCGGCCGCCAGCAGCGCCACGTCCTCGCGCCGCTCGCGGAGCGGCGGCAGCCGCACCGTGACCACGTCGAGCCGGTAGAAGAGGTCCTCGCGGAAGCGGCCCGCCCGGGCCTCGGCGGCCAGGTCCTTGTTGGTGGCGGCCACCACCCGCACGTCGACGCGCACCGGCGCGGTGCCGCCCAGCCGGTCCACCACGCCGTCCTGCAGCACGCGCAGCAGCTTGACCTGGACCGAGGGCGGCATCTCCCCGACCTCGTCGAGGAAGAGGGTGCCGCCGTCGGCCCGCTCGAAGCGCCCCGCCTTGCGCCCGGCCGCGCCGGTGAAGGCCCCCTTCTCGTAGCCGAAGAGCTCCGACTCCAGGATCGACTCGGGGATGGCGGCGCAGTTGATGGGCACGAAGGGGCCGGCGGCGCGGGGGGAGAGGTCGTGCACCAGCCTCGCGGCCAGCTCCTTGCCGGTGCCGCTCTCGCCCACCAGCAGGACGCTGGCGCTGGTCGGCCCGGCCTGGCGCAGCGTCTCCACCACCTCCAGCAGCGCCGGCGAGGCGCCCAGCAAGCCGCCCGCCCCGCCCGGCGAGAGCTCCGCCAGCCTCGCCCGCAGCGCGCGGTTCTCGGCCACCAGCGAGGCCTTCTCCATGGCCTGGCGCACGCTCTTCACCACCGCCTGGCGCTTGAGCGGCTTCAGGATGAAGTCGTAGGCGCCGTCCTTCATGGCGCTCACCGCCGACTCCACCGTGCCGTAGGCGGTCATGAGGACCACCTCGGTCTCCGGCGAGACGGTCTTGACGGCCCGCAGCAGCGAGTCGCCGCCCATGCCGGGCATCATGAGGTCGGTGACCACCACCGCCGGCCGCTCGCGCCGCAGGACCTCCAGCGCCTCGGCGCCGGAGGCGGCCAGGGCGACGCGCCAGCCCTCGCGGGCGAAGATCTTCTCCAGCGACTCGAGGTTGGGGCGCTCGTCGTCGACGATCAGCACCAGGGGCGTCACGCGGCGAGCATACACCGCGCCTCAGGGCGCGCGCGGCGGGGCGGCCGGGGCCGGGCGGGCGCCGAGGGCCTGCCGGAGCTCGTCGCCGAACAGGGCCACCACGCCGCCGGCGGCCAGGGCCAGGAACCCGGTCACCAGCAGGAGCTCGAGGAGCCCACGGCGCGAGGGGCGGCCGGAGCGGGCGGGGGAGGGCGGGGCCATGCGGGGCGACCATGCGGCCAGGGGCTGGATCGGTCAAGCGCGAGCTGCGCTAGACTGTGCGCCCCATGCGCATTCTCGTCCTCCTGGCCCTCCTCGTCGCCGCGCCGGCGGTGGCCGCCGAGCAGAAGCCCAAGCTGGCGCTCCTCGATCTCACGGCCAACGGCGCGTCCAGGGAGCTGGCCAGCGCGGCCGGCGGCGTGGCGGCCAGCGAGCTGGACCGGCTGGGCGTCTTCAAGATCGTCACCAGCGAGGCCATCCGCGACATGCTGGCCTTCGAGAAGCAGCGCCAGATGCTCGGCTGCGCCGACTCGGGCTGCTTCGCCGAGATCGGCGGGGCGCTGGGGGTCGACTACCTCGTGGCCGGCAAGGTGAGCCGGCTGGCCGCCAGCAAGGACGCGCCCGAGAGCTTCACGCTGGAGATGACGCTCTCCTCGGTGAAGAAGGGGCAGCGCGAGGGCTCGGTCATCGAGACCGGCCGGTCCGAGGCCGACCTGCTCACCAGGGTGGGGCGCGCCGTCCAGAAGCTGGTGCAGAAGGTGCTCTCCGGCCGGTCCGGCACGCTGGTGGTGGCCTCCAGCGAGGCCGGCGCGGTGGTCAAGATCGACGACCAGGTGAAGGGGACCACGCCGCTGCAGGGCCAGATCTCGCTGCCGGCCGGGCCGCACTCGCTGGTGGTGGAGAAGCAGGGCTTCGTCTCCTTCCAGAAGGACATCCAGGTCCAGCCCGGCAAGCTCACCGACGAGCGGGCCACGCTGGTGCCCAGCCCGGACTTCATCCGCGACTACGAGTCGCGCCAGCGCAAGGTGCGGCTGGGCGCCTGGATCTCCACCGGCGTGGCGGTGGCGGGCGTGGCCGGCGCCGTGCTGCTGCAGGCGGACGCCAACCGGGTCTACGGCACCGAGTCCACCCCGGGCACCTTCCTCCACGCGCGGCGCAAGCTGCTCGACGGCCAGGAGGTCGACCCGGTCACCGGCGTGGACTACCGGGCCCAGGCCGCCTCGCTGAAGAGCACGGTCTCCCAGCGGGAGACCCTCTCCTCGGTGGCGGCCGGGGTGGGCGGGGTGGCCGCGGTCGCCGCCACCTGGCTCTGGATCGCCGGCGACGACCCGGGCCGCTACGCGCGCTACCGCGACGTGGCCGCCCGGCTCGACGTGGTGCCGCTGCCGGGCGGGGCCTTCGCCCGACTGTCGCTCGGGTTCTAGGGAACCGACGGCGCCAGGCCGATTCCAGGAACGGAACACGGCGCCCAGGCGGGCGCCGTCGCTCTGCTCCGGGCCTGAGGCCTGGTCACTCGGCCTTGGGCTCCGCGGCCGGGGCCTCGGCGGCCGCCTCGACCTTCTTCGGCTTGCCGGCGGTCGCCTTGGCGCGCTTGGTGGCGCGGTTGTCGGAGGCCGCCGTCTTCCTGGCCGGGGCCGGAGCGGCCGCCGCCTTCTTGGGATCGGGGGCCGCGGTCAGGGTCGCCGAGGAGGCGTTGCCATAGCGGGTCTTGAACTTCTCGATGCGGCCCGCGGTGTCCATGATCTTCTGCTTGCCCGTGAAGAACGGGTGGCACGCCGAGCAGATCTCGATGTGGAAGTCGCCGGCCACCGAGCGGGTCTCGATGAGGTTGCCGCAGGCGCACAGGATCTTGGCCGGCTTGTACTCGGGGTGGATGCCTTCCTTCATGACGACCTTCCTTCTGGGCCGCTTGCACCGCGCCGATGGGCGGCGGTGGTCCGGGCCCCGCTATGGGAACCGCGGGATCTAGTCGGAACGGGCGGTTGCGTCAACCCCTCGACGTCGGCCGCGCCTGGCGCGGCCCGCGCTCGGGACTCCGGCCGCGCCTGGGCGCAGCCTGCGGCCCCGTCCTCTACTTGCCGCCGCCCACCATCATCTTGAAGAACTCGTCGTGGTTCTTCACCTGGCGGAACTTGTCGAGCATGAACTTCATGGCCTCGACGTTGTCGAGCCCGTTCAGGATGGTCTGGCGCAGGATGTAGATCTTGGAGAGCCAGTCGGGCGGCAGCAGCAGCTCCTCCTTGCGGGTGCCGCTCTTGGCGATGTCCATGCAGGGGAAGATGCGCTTCTCCATGAGCTTGCGGTCCAGCACGATCTCCGAGTTGCCGGTCCCCTTGAACTCCTCGAAGATCACCTCGTCCATGCGGCTGCCGGTGTCGACCAGGGCCGTGCCGATGATGGTGAGCGAGCCCCCCTCCTCGATGTTGCGGGCCGCGCCGAAGAAGCGCTTGGGCTTGTGGAGGGCGTTGGAGTCGACGCCGCCGGAGAGGATCTTGCCGGAGGGCGGCACGGTGGAGTTGTAGGCGCGCGCCAGGCGGGTGATGGAGTCGAGCAGGATGACCACGTCGCGCTTGTGCTCGACGAGCCGGCGCGCCTTCTCGATGACCATCTCGGCCACCTGCACGTGGCGCGTGGCCGGCTCGTCGAAGGTGGAGGCCACCACCTCGCCCTTCACGGTCCGCTCCATGTCGGTCACCTCCTCGGGCCGCTCGTCGATGAGCAGCACGATGAGGGTGACCTCGGGGTGGTTGGCGGTGATGGCGTGGGCCATGTGCTGCAGCAGCACGGTCTTGCCGGCGCGCGGCGGCGAGACGATGAGGCAGCGCTGCCCCTTGCCGATGGGCGAGAAGAGATCCACCACGCGGGTGGTCATCTCGGCGGGGTCGTGCTCGAGGTGCAGCCGCTCGGTCGGGTAGAGCGGCGTGAGGTTGTCGAAGAGGACCTTGTCCTGGGTCTCCTCCGGCGGGGCGCCGTTGATGGAGTCCACCTTGAGGAGGGCGAAGTAGCGCTCCCCCTCCTTGGGCTGGCGCACCGTGCCGCGCAGGGTGTCGCCGGTGCGCAGGTTGAAGCGACGGATCTGCGACGGCGACACGTAGATGTCGTCCGGGCCGGCCAGGTAGCTGAAGTCGGGGCTGCGCAGGAAGCCGAAGCCGTCCGGCAGCACCTCCAGCGTGCCCTCGCCGCCCACCTCCATCTCCTCCTTCTTCGCCTCGGCCGCCTTCGACCGGGCCTGCAAGATGGCGAAGATGAGGTCCTGCTTCTTCAGCGTGCCGACCCCCTCGACCTGGAGGGCGCGCGCCATCTCGGCGAGCTCGGCCACCTTCTGGTGCTTCAGGTCCGAGATGGAGGCGGTGGCGGTGGCGGCGGGGGCCGGGGGGGCGGCGGGCATGGCGATGTCCGGGGAAGGCGGCCGGCCGCGGGTGACGTGCGGGCCTGGCGCGTTGAGGGTGCGGCGCTCGGGAATCCGAGGGAGGAGGCGGGAGGCTACGGCGGGGCCCACGGCCTGTCAACGCGCCGCGCCCACCTCCTGCGCC
>JANNKC010000258.1:0-1816 GCA_031396105.1 Anaeromyxobacter sp. | reverse complement strand
CCCGTCCATGGATCGACGCCAGTTTCTCGCCGCCTCCGCCGCCAGCGTGGCCTCCGCCTATGGCTTTGCCGATGACAAACCCAAGCGCGTTGGCTTGATCGGCAGTGGGTGGTACGGCAAGTCTGACATTCTGCGCCTGATCCAGGTCTCGCCCATGAATGTTGTTTCGATATGCGACGTTGATAAGCGCATGGTGGCCGAAGCGGCGGACCTCATCTCCACTCGGCAGGTCTCGAAACAGAAGCCTCGCACCTACGCCGACTATCGCGAGATGCTGAAGCAAAAGGATCTGGATCTGGTGCTGATCGCCACGCCGGACCATTGGCACGCTCTGGCCGCCATAGAGGCGATGAAAGCGGGCGCGGATCTCTATCTGCAGAAGCCCATCAGCGTGGATGTCAGCGAGGGGCCCGGCCGCGGGGGGGCCGGCCTGGCACGTCGCGTCGAGCCGGGGCTTCGAGATCTGGACCGACGCCGGCGCCGAGGTGGCCGGGAAGCTGGCGGCGGACCTCGAGCGGCTGCAGGCGACGCTGGCGGCCGACCTGGAGCGCATGCAGGCGGCCCGGGCGGGCGAAGAGGAGCGGCGCCAGCTCGTCTGGTCGGCCGACCTGCAGCGGCCGCCGGCGGCGCTGCCGGTGCGGCGCGGCGGCTCGCTGGGCCGGGTGCGGGTGGTCCTGCTCTCGGACCGGGCGCAGCTCGCCGACCTGACGGGCCCGGGCGTGTCGGGCTTCATCACCACCCGCACCGATCCCCCGACCATCGTGGTCGATGCCGAACGGGCGCTGGCCAACCACTCGGTGCTGGCCCACGAGCTGGCCCACCACCTGGTGGAGCGCTGGCTGGTGCGGCCGCCGCGCTGGCTCGACGAGGGGCTGGCGGAGCACCTGGAGACGGCCGGCGCGCCCGGGACGCTGCCTGGCACGGTGGGCAGCACGCCCACCTGGTCCCGCGGCGGCTGGCGGCCCGAGCCGGGCTTCGTGCGCCGGGTGCTCGCCTGGGACGGCCGCCTCGACCCGGCCGACCCGCGCCGCCACTCCAGCGAGTCCTGGGCGCTGGTCCACTTCCTGGTGAACGAGGAGCCGGCGCGGCTGGCGGCCTTCCTCTCCGCCCTCGAGGCGGGCCGGCCCGCCGCCGCGGCCTTCGATTCCGTCTTCCCCGAGTGGAGCCCCGGGCGCCTGCTCGGCGCCTACCAGCTCGAGGCGCGGGTGGTGGCCTTCCTGGAGGCAGGCCGCCACCGGACCGCCGCCTACCCGGACCTGGCGCACGCCAGGGCCGACGTGAGCGTGCGGCTCGCGCCGAGCGCCGACCTCCACCTCCTGCGCCTGGAGCTGCCGCGCCGGGAGCGGCGCCCGGTCGAGGCGGTCCGCGCCGAGGTCGAGGCGGCGCTCCGGGAGGATCCGGGCCACCCGGAGGCGCTCCGCTGGCGGGCGCAGCTGGACAACCTGGCGCCGCTGCCGCTGGCGCTCGCCGCCGTCGAGGCCCACCCTCGCGACTGGCGGGCCTGGCGTTTCCTGGCGGGCGCCTTGCCGCCCGAGGGCGAGGAGGTGGACCGCGAGGAGGCGCTGCGCCGCGCCTTGGAGCTGGCCCCCGACCGACCCGAGTTGCTGCGGTCCCTGGCGCAGCACCTCGCCGGCCGGGGGCGCCACGCCGAGGCGGCGCCGCTGGCCCGGCTGGCGGCGGAGCTGGCGCCCTGGGATCCGGCCGTGGTGGCGGTCTACGCCTCGGTGGCGCTGGAGCTGCGCGCCTGCCCGGTGGACAGGGTGGCGGCCTCCCGGGCCGCCGCGCTCGGGGTCGAGCCGGCGCTGGACCCGGAGCG
>JANNKC010000255.1:0-15478 GCA_031396105.1 Anaeromyxobacter sp. | reverse complement strand
GAAGCCCTCGATGATGGGGGCGACGATGCGGGCCGCGCCGTCCACGATGTCGAGCGGCGGGCTGAAGGCGTGCTCCTCGGCCTTGCGCGCCGCGAGGTGGGCCGGGTCCTCGTCGGTGACCCAGCCGGTGTCCACGGCGTTGAGGAAGATGCCGTCCTTGCGCAGGTCCGGCGCGCTGGTCCGGACCAGCATGTTGAGCGCCGCCTTGGCCATGTTGGTGTGCGGGTGGCGGTCGGTCTTGAGCGACCGGTAGAACTGCCCCTCCATGGCGGAGACCAGCACCACGTGGCGCGCCGCGTCCCCGCTCGTGCTGGTTCCGGGCGGGGGGGTCGCGGAGCGCGCCATGAGCGGCCGGAGGCGCGCCGTCATCACGAAGGGGGCGGTGGCGTTGACGAGGAGCACCTCGAGGAGCTCGAGCGTCGGGACCTGGTGCAGGGCCAGGCGCCAGGAGTTGGTGGTCCGCAGGTCCACCTGCTGCAGGTCCTGGTCGAGGACGCCCTTCGGGAAGATCTCGAGCGCCCGCGGCCCGGCGCCGGTGAGGAGCAGGTCCGCCTCGCTCGTGGCCTGGGAGAGGAGCGCCGCCCTGGTGAGCCCCACCGCGGCCTGGTGGCCGTCGTGCTCGGCGCGCAGGGCCTCGTCGCTGCGGAGGAGCCGCTGGTGGGCCGGCGGCAACGCGCTCAGCGGCCTCTGCTCCTCGTCGAGGAGGTGGCCGTAGAACCCGGGCGGGCGGCGCACCGTCTGGCAGGCGTTGTGGATCTGGAAGTCGAGCCGGGGCAGCGACCTCTCGAGCCAGTGGCAGAGGTGCTCGACGCTGGGCGTGTGGCGCAGGTCGACGCCGTGGACGAGGAGCCGGTCGCGCCAGGCCTCGAAGTCGGGTTCGCTGGCGTAGCGGGCGGCGGCGTCGCGCGGGAAGCGGGTACAGGCCACCACCGTGCAGCCGGAGCGCAGCAGGAGCAGCGCGGCCTGGTAGCCGATCTTGACCCTGGCGCCGGTGACCAGCGCCACCCGTCCCCGCAGGTCGACGGTCGCGGTCCGCCGGCGCTCGTTCTCGTCGCCGCAGGCCGGGCAGAGCTGGTCGTAGAAGTGGTGGAGCCGCCGGTACTCGATCTTGCAGACGTAGCAGCTGCGCGGCGTGCTCAGCTCCGGGCCGGCGGCCGCGGCCGAGGCCGGACCCGGCTCGGCGCCGGCGGCGACGCGGACGCCGGCCGCGGCGGCCCGTTCGCGCTCGAGCTGCTGGGCCTCCACCGAGCCGTGCAGCACCGGCCACCAGCCGGCGGCGTCCGTGCCGCGCGGCGGCAGGACCGGGAACGGCGGGCGGAAGACCGGTTCCTCGCGGAGGCGGCGGATCCCGGCGCTGCGGCGGAGCTGCTCGTCCCCCTGCTTCTTGGCCTCCTGCTTCCTTCGCAGGATGGCCCGCAGCAGCCGCTTGCGTGCCTTGAGGTCGGGCCCGGCCAGCTCGCCGCCGGCGCGCTGCAGCGCCGTGCGGGTCTCGTCGTCCACCGTCGCCAGGAGCGCCGGGTCGGCGGCCAGGGCGGCCAGCACCCGGGCGGCCGCCTGGATCTCGGCGGGCGAGGGCGCCGGCTCCCCGGGCCCGGAGGAGGCGGCGGGCGCGGCGAGCGGTGGGATCGGGTCGTTCTGGGCGTCGTCGGCGAGAGACACGGGCCCTCTTTACCCGGAGCGCGTCGCGGCCGGTAGGGGGGCCCTCGACTCCGGCCCTGCGGGCCCTACGCCCGGGGCGGCCGGGGCGCCGTCCCGCCCGGCGGCTCGAAGGCGGCGGCGCAGGCGTCGAGGCGTCGCCGCACCTCCGCCTCCAGCCGATCGAGGTCGTTGCCGCTGCGCGGGTCCGCCCCCACGCAGGTCAGGATGGTGTCGTGGGGCGAGGTCGTCCGCGCCAGCGCCTCGTAGTCGATCCGGCGCGGCTCCGGCTCGCCGTCGCGCCCCGGCCGAAAGGCGCCGAAGAGCCCCTCCGAGCCGGGTTCCAGCTCCTCCTTGAGCGCCAGCAGCCGCGCCAGCGCCCCGCGGAAGGCGGCCCGGTCCAGGTGGCGCCGCTCCACCCGGGCGCCGGTCAGCGCCGCCACCGCGCCGAGGACGGCGTGCAGGAAGGGCACGTCGGTGATGACGAGGCCGTGGAGGTGCCAGCCCAGGCCGGCCGCCTCGCAGAGCGCGGCCTCCTCCTCGGTGAGCCAGGCGTGGCTCGGGCAGAGGAAGGCCTCGCAGGTCTCCACGTCGTAGACGCCGCAGGCCCGCAGGTCCACGCCGCCGGTGGCCAGCGGGTGCGCCAGGCAGCCGATCCGCGCACCCCCGTCGTCGAGGAACCCCAGGAGCATGCAGTTTCGCACCGAGGGGAAGAGCGGCGCGGGCGCTCGCTCGGCCAGCGACGCGGCGGCCTCCCTGAAGTCCGGCGCCGCTCGCGGCACCCGGGCGAGCGCGTGGGTGCGGCGCCACAGCTCGGCGGTGAGCGCCTGGCGCGAGTGGTCGGCGGCGTTGTAGAGGCCGCAGCAGGCGCCGCAGGAGGCGCTCGGGCGCTGGCAGAGGCGCAAGGTCATGGCGATGGGGGGGAGCCTGGACCCGGAGCGGATCCCGGAGCCTCAGTGCTCCAGCCCGAGCGCGTTGCGGCAGCCGTGGCAGAGCCCGGGGCCCTTGCGGTCCACCTCGACCAGCTCGAGCGAGAGGAACATGGCGCAGCGGAAGTCCTGGCAGTGCCCCAGCCCCAGCAGGTGACCCGCCTCGTGGACGGCCTCGACCCGGGCGCGCGCCTCGAGCCGCGGCAGGTCGCGGGTGGCGAGGCGCGCCGTGGAGACCAGCGCCGTGTTGGCGTCGCGGTCGGCGTCGCCGAGCACGTAGCTGGCGTCGGGCAGGAAGAGGTCCACGTCGGCCAGGCCGAGCACCGGCATCGGCTCGGTGCCCGGCCGCAGCGCCGAGAGGCGGCGCAGGATGGCGGCGGTGTGGTACTGGCCGCGCGCCTCGTTGTAGGCGTAGCGCGGGCGCTCCAGGGTGGGGCCCATGTCGGCGTCGAGCCCCAGCACCTGGTGGAGCGCGTCGCGGACCCCGGCGCGGAGCCGCTCCGCCACGCTCCCCAGCGCCACCACCAGGAGCCGCCGCGGCCGGAGCAGCGGCCGCACCTCGGCCCTCAGGTTGGCCGGCTTGCCGTGGGTGTTGGTTGAGGCGGAAGGATTCGAACCTTCATAGGCGGATCCAAAGTCCGCAGTCCTGCCGTTGGACGACGCCTCAGTGTCGTTGCGTCGAAGGGCCATACCCAAGGGGATGCTCCACGAGCCGGTGCGCTCCCTCCGCGCTGGGTGGTTCCGGCGGGCCCCTCGCCCGCGTCGTCGCTACCAGCGTACCAGGGCGCTGGCCCAGGTGAAACCCGCCCCGAAGGCGCACAGCGCGACCAGGTCGCCGCGTTGCACGCCACGGGCCTCCACCCCCTCCGCCAGGCAGAGCGGGATGGAGGCGGCGGTGGTGTTGCCGTACTTCTCGATGTTGTTGAAGACCTGGTCGTCGCGCAGCTCGAGCGAGCGCTGCACCACCTCGGCGATGCGCAGGTTGGCCTGGTGCGGCACCAGCAGCTTGATGTCGGCGGTGGTGAGGCCGGCCTTGGTGAGCGCCTGGCGCACCACCTCGGGCATGCGGACGATGGCGTTCTTGAAGACCTTCTGCCCCTCCATGCGCGGGTAGACCAGCCCGTCCTCGATCTGCTTCGCCGAGACGCGCGGGTGGTAGATGGCGCCCGGCGCCGCGCCGGAGAGCTCCTGGGTGTACCGGCCGTCGGCGTGCAGGTGGACGCCCAGCACGCCGCGGCCCGGGTCGTCGGTGGCCTCCAGGCAGGCCGCCCCGGCGCCGTCGCCGAAGATCACCGCGATGTCGCGCCCCCGGGTGGAGAGGTCCAGGCCGGTGGACTGGACCTCGGCGCCCACCAGCAGGATGCGCCGGTACTGGCCCGACTGGATCCAGGCGTTGGCCACCGAGAGGCCGTAGAGGAAGCCGGAGCAGGCGTTGCGGATGTCGAGGGCGGGGATGCCGGGCAGCCCGAGGCGCGCCTGCAGGTAGCAGCCGTCGCCGGGGAAGACGTGGTCCCCCTGGATGGAGGCGAAGACGATGGCCTCCACGTCGGTGGGCTGCCAGCCGGCCTTGGCGAGCGCCGCGCGGGCCGCCCGCTCGGCCAGGTCGGTCACTCCCTCCCCCTCCGTGACCCAGCGCCGCTCCTTGATGCCGGTGCGCTGCTGGATCCACTCGTCGGTGGTCTCCATCAGCTTCACCAGGTCGGCGTTGGTGACGACGCGATCCGGGACGGCGGTGCCGAGGGCGACGAAGGCGGCGCGGGGCATGGTCAGGCTCCCAGGTCCGACGGCTAGATGTCGAGGTTCTGGACGTCGAGGGCGTGCTTCTCGATGAACTCACGGCGCGGCTCGACCGCGTCGCCCATGAGGATGCTGAAGACCTCGTTGGCCTCGATGGCGTCGTCCACCCGCACCTGCAGCATGGTGCGGCGGGCCGGGTCCATGGTGGTCTCCCAGAGCTGCTCGGGGTTCATCTCGCCCAGCCCCTTGTAGCGCTGGATGGTCTGGCCGGCCTGCGCCAGGCGCTTCAGGGCCTCCACCGCCACGAAGACGTCCTCGACCTCCTCCTCGCCGTCCGGCGACTGCAGCCGGTAGGGGCCGGGGCCGATCTCGGCGAGCGCGCCGTGCAGCGCGGTGAGCTCGCCCCACTCCGGTCCGGCCAGGTAGTTGTGGTCCAGGCGGGTCTCGCGCGGCGCGCCCGACACGGTGGTCTGGAAGACCAGCGCATCGCAGTCGTGCTCCACGTCGCGCTCGATCCTGGCCAGCCGCACCTCCAGCTCGGGGTGGGCCTTCTGGGCGCGCTGGTAGATCTTCTCCACCTGCGCCTTGACCTCCTCGTGGCTCTTGAGGAGCGAGAGGTCCAGGTCGCCCGCCTTGACGGCGGCGTCGACGACCCGCGAGTCGCGCCGCCGGTCCACCCGGGCCAGCAGGCCGCGGTAGGTGATGGCGTCGCGCGCCAGCGAGCGCAGCTCGTCGCCCTTGAGCTCCAGGTCGCCGGAGAGGAGCGTGGCCTTGTCGGTGCCGATGCCGAGCAGGTGCTCGTCCATGGCCGCCTGGTCCTTCAGGTAGCTCTCCTTCTTGCCCTTGGCGACGCGGTAGAGCGGCGGCTGGGCGATGTAGAGGTAGCCCTTCTCCAGCAGCTGCGGCATCTGCCGGAAGAAGAAGGTGAGCAGCAGCGTGCGGATGTGGCTCCCGTCCACGTCGGCGTCCGTCATGATGACGATCTTGTGGTAGCGGACCTTGGCGATGTCGTACTCCTCGGGGCCGATGCCGGTGCCGAGCGCCGTGATCATGGTGACGATGGCGTCCGACGAGAGCATCTTGTCGAAGCGCGCCTTCTCCACGTTGAGGATCTTGCCGCGCAGCGGCAGGATGGCCTGGACCCGCCGGTCGCGCCCCTGCTTGGCGGAGCCGCCGGCCGAGTCGCCCTCCACCAGGAAGAGCTCGGACTCGGCGGGGTCCTTCGACTGGCAGTCGGCCAGCTTGCCGGGCAGCGAGGCGCCGTCGAGCGCCCCCTTGCGCCGCACCGTCTCGCGCGCCTTGCGGGCGGCGATGCGGGCCCGGGTGGCCTCGGCCACCTTGGCGCAGATGCGCTTGGCCACCGGCGGGTGCTCCTCCAGGTAGGCGCCCAGGTGATCGTTGAGCATGCCCTCGACGATGCCCTTGGCCTCGCTGTTGGAGAGCCTGGTCTTGGTCTGCCCCTCGAAGCTGGCGCCCGGCAGCCGGATGGAGATGACGGCGGCCAGCCCCTCGCGCATGTCGTCGCCGCTGGGGAGCTCCTCCTTCAGGTCCTTGAAGAGGTTGTTCTTCTGGCCGTAGGCGTTGACGGTGCGGGTCAGCGCCGCCTTGAAGCCGATGAGGTGGGTGCCGCCCTCGTGGTTGTGGATGTTGTTGGCGAAGGCGAAGACCTTCTCGTCGTAGCCGTCGTTCCACTGCAGCGCGATCTCCACCACCGTGAGGCCGCGCTCCAGCTCCACCTCGGAGCGGAGCGAGATGGGCGGGTTGAGCGTCTCGCGCGCCTTGTTGAGGTAGGCCACGAACTCGCGGATGCCGTCCTTGAAGATGAACTCGTGCTGCTTGCCGCTGGAGCGCTCGTCCTCGATGGTGATCCTGAGGCCGGCGTTCAGGAAGGCCAGCTCGCGCAGGCGCCCGGAGAGGGTCTCGAAGCTGAACTCCTTCACCTCGAAGATGGTGGGGTCCGGCCTGAAGGTCACCTTGGTGCCGCGCCGCTGCGTCTCGCCGATGGCGGTGACCTTGCCGGTGGGGTTGCCGCGCTCGTAGCGCTGCGCGTGGACCTTGCCGTCGCGGTAGACCTCCACCTTGAGCCACTCGGAGAGGGCGTTGACGCAGGTGACGCCCACGCCGTGCAGGCCGCCCGAGACCTGGTAGGCGTTCGACTCGAACTTGCCCCCGGCGTGGAGCTTCGTCATCACCACGTCGAGCGTGTCCATCCCGATCACCGTCGGGTGTGGACCCACCGGGATGCCAGAGCCGTTGTCGAGCACGGTGATGGAGTTGTCGGCGTGGATGGTGAGGTTGATCTCGCTGCAGCGCCCGGCCATGGCCTCGTCGACCGAGTTGTCGACCACCTCGTAGACCAGGTGGTGCAGGCCGCGCTCGCCCACGTCGCCGATGTACATGTGCGGGCGCTTGCGGACCGCCTCCAGCCCTTCCAGCACCTTGATGGCGTCGGTCCCGTACTCGCTGCCGGCGGGGGCGGCGGGGCGGGGGGTGTTCTCGGCGGTTTCCAGGGGCGACCTCGCGCGTTTCTCTGAACGGTTCTCAGAGCTTAGGCAACGCATGGATATAGCAGAGCCTCGCCCCTCCAGCAACGGGGAATCGGGATTCCAGGGGCCCGGAACGGCTCAGGAAACGAGCGGTGAGATCGCGCCCGCCGCGACCCTGAAGAACTGGGTCTCCGGACCGGCCGCCGGCTCGATGAGCCGCCGGTCGGTCGAGGTGAGGAAGGCCTGCGCCGGCAGGCTCGCCACGTAGGCCAGCAGGAAGCCGTTCTTGGCGGGATCGAGCTCGGAGGAGACGTCGTCGAGCAGGAGCAGCGGCGGCCGCGAGAGCACCGCGCGCAGGTTCTCGATCTCGGCGATGCGCAGCGAGAGCACGTAGGCCCGCTGCTGCCCCTGGCTGCCGTAGGCGCGCGCGGCGCGGCCGCCGATGGCGAGGAGCAGGTCGTCCATGTGCGGGCCGCAGGTGGTGTAGCCGCGCTCCAGGTCGCGGTCGAGGCGGGCCTCCAGCGCGGCGGCCAGCCGCTCCCCCAGCGCGGCCTCGTCGCCCGTCAGGTCGAGGCCTCCGCTCGGGCGGTAGGCCGCCTCGGCGCGGGGCGCGCCCGGACCGGAGATCTCGGCGAAGGCGGCCGAGAGCCGAGGCTCGAGCTCCACCATCACGTCGCGCCGGCGGCGCAGCAGGCGGGCCCCGGCGGTGATGAGGGGCCCGCGGAAGCTCTCCTCCACCGGCCCGGCGCCGCCGCGCAGGGCGGCGTTGCGCGCCCGCAGCGCCCGCACGTACTCGCGGGCCTCGCCCAGCACGGCCGGCCAGCGGTTGAAGGCGGCGCGGTCGAGGAAGCGGCGGCGCCCGTCCGGTCCGCCCTTCACGAGGAGCAGGTCGTCGGGCGAGAAGCAGACCGCCGCCAGCCCGTCGAGGTAGCTGTCGAGCCGCTCCACCGGCTTGCCGTCCAGCGTGGCGGTGCGCGCGCCCGGCACCACCTCGACGGCCAGGGTCCGCTCGCCGCCGGGCCCCAGCACGCCGGCCGAGACCACCGCCCGCTCCGCCCCGAAGCGGATCAGCTCGCCGAGCCGGGTGGCCCGGAGTGGCCTCAGGGTGGCCAGGAGGTAGATGGCCTCCAGGAGGTTGGTCTTCCCCTGGCCGTTCTCGCCCAGGAGGACGGTGAGCCTGGGCGAGACGTCGAGCGCCACCGAGGCCAGGTTGCGGAAGTCCTGGAGCTGGAGCGAGCGGAGCCTCACCGGACCTGGCTCACGTGGCGCCGCTCAGATGCGCATCGGCATCACGACGGCGGTGTACCCGGCGTCCTCCGGCCCGGCGCCGCGCAGCACGCCCGGTGAGAGGTCGTCGGCCAGCTCGAGCTGCAGGTCGTCGCTCTTCAGCACGGCGGCCACGTCGGTCATGTAGCGGGCGTTGAAGCCGATCTTGAGCGGCTCGCCGGCGTACTCCACCGGGACTTCCTCCTTGGCGTCGCCGAGGTCCGGGTTCTGCGAGAGGACCCTGAGCAGGCCGGGCGAGAGCTCCAGCTTCACGGCGTGCGACTTGTCGGAGGCCAGCAGCGAGACGCGGCGCAGCGTCTCCAGGAACCGCACGCGCCCCACCTTGATGATCTTCTCGCCCTGCTTCGGGATGACCTGCTTGTAGTCGGGGAACATCCCCTCGATGAGCCGCATGGCCAGCACCACGCCGGGCCGCCGGTAGATGGCGCTGTTCTCGGCGAAGCCCAGCTTGGTCTCCGGCTTCTCCTGGCCGGGCTCGGCGCCCTCGCCCAGGAGCTTCTTCAGCTCGTGGAGCCCCTTGCGCGGCAGGATGACGCCGCGCTTCAAGGCGTAGTCGCCGGCCAGCGGCTTCTCGGAGAGGGCCAGGCGGTGGCCGTCGGTGGCCACCATGCGCAGGATGGGCCCCTGCGGCTCGAAGAAGACGCCGTTCAGGTTGTAGCGCGTCTCGTCGGTGGAGGCGGCGAAGCTGGTCCGCTCGATCTGCTCGAGGAGCTCGGCCGGATCCACGTCGACGAAGGAGACCCGCTCGAACTTCGGCAGGGCCGGGAAGTCCTCGGCCGGGAGCCCCACCAGGCGGAACTCGGAGGGGCCGCTCTTCACCTCGAGGTAGTTGTTGCCGGCGCGCTTCAGCGTGACGAACTGCTCGGGCAGCGAGCGGACGATCTCGAAGAGGTGCTTGGCCGGCACCGCCAGCGCGCCCTCCTTCAGCACCTCGCAGGCGTGCTCCGAGGAGACCGACAGGTCGAGGTCGGTGGCCGAGACGTGGAGGACGTTCCCCGGCTTCGCCTCGAGGAGGACGTGCGAGAGGATGGGCATGGTGGACTTCTTCTCCACGATCCCCTGGGAGCGTCCGAGCGCACGAGCCAGCTCCTGGGCGCCGATCTTCAGTTCCATGGGATCACTCCCTCTCTCTTACTGATCATCTTCATAGCAGGGGGCGGATCGATGTGGAGAACCGGCCTCTGCCCGCGAAACGACGATGGTTTCCAGTCGGGACAACTCCCCGGACAACTCCGGGTCGAGCTTGTGTAGCGTGCGGTGAAACGAGGTGTCAACGACGGTCCACGCCTCGTCCCCGGCCGGATCCGCCCGTGATCCACGGACGATCCACGGGCTCGCCAGGGCGGAGCCGTCAAGGCAGCAGCTTCTGGGTCAGCGAGGTCACCGCGGCCTGGACGGCCGGGTCGGTGGCGAGCAGCTCCTCGACCCGCTCCTTGGCGGAGATGACGGTCGAGTGGTCCTTCTTGTTGAACTTGTCGGCGATGAGCTGGAAGGTCTCCTTGGCCAGCTCGCGGCACAGGTACATGGCGACCTGGCGGGGCAGGGCGATCTTCTGCTCGCGCGAGGCGCTGGTCAGCTTGGCCACGGTCAGGCCGTAGTGGGCCGAGACCAGCTCCTGGATCCGCTCGATGGAGGGCTTGTAGCCGGGCGGCGGGATGACGTCGGAGAGGACGTCGCGGGCCAGCCGGACCGAGATGGGCTCCGACTTGAGCGAGGCGAAGGCGGCCACCCGCATGAGGGCTCCGTGGAGCTCGCGGACGTTGGAGCGGATGTGGGTGGCCAGGAGCTGGGTCACCTCGTCGGGCAGGTCGATCTGCTCGATCTCGGCCTTGCGCTTCAGGATGGCGGCCCGGGTCTCGAACTCGGGGACGTCGATCTGGACCCGCATGCCCCACTCGAAGCGGGAGCAGAGCCGCTCCTCGAGCCCCTTCAGCTCCTTGGGGCTGCGGTCGCTGGAGAGCACGATCTGGACGTTGCGGTCGTAGAGCGTGTTGAAGGTGTGGAAGAACTCCTCGGCGGTCTTCTCCTTGCCGGCCAGGAACTGCACGTCGTCGACCAGCAGGGCGGCGCACTCGCGGTACTTGCGCCGGAACTCGTCGAGCGTGCCGCGCCGCAGCGCGTCCACGAAGTCGTTGGTGTAGCGCTCCGAGGAGACCACGGCCACGCGGCCGCCCGGGTTGGCGGCCAGGATGGCGTTGCCGACGGCGTGGAGGAGGTGGGTCTTGCCGAGGCCGGAGTCGCCGTGGAGGAAGAGCGGGTTCCAGGCGTGGCCGGGCTTCTGGGCCACGGCGTGGGCGGCGGCGTAGGCGAAGCGGTTCGACTCGCCCACCACGAAGGTCTCGAAGAGGTAGCGCGTGCTGGGGCGGGCGTCGCCCGCGGGGGCCAGCGCCGGGGGCTCGGTCACGGCGCGGGCGGCCGGCGCGGGGGCGCTGCCGCGCGGGCGGTCGTCGACCACGAAGACCACCCGCAGGGGCGCGCCCGCCACCTGGGGGAGGAACTCCTCGAACCAGGGGCGGTAGTTGTCGTCCACGAAGTCGCGGTGGAACTTGTCGGGCGCGGCCACGTGGAGCCGGCCGTCCTCGATGGCGGCCGGCCGCAGCGACGCGAACCAGCGGTCGTAGAGCTCGGCGCGCAGGCGCGCCCGCAGGAACGCGTCCACGCGCGCCCACGTCTCCTCAAGAGCCGTGGCCCCTCTCGCGCCCGCTGGTGCTTCCATCCACGTCCCCCGTCTTCCGATGCGGCCCGGTGTTCAAGCAAGGATGGGCCCTGCCGCGGATCCTGGCTGATCCGCCGCCGACACGTCACCTCGTGGTTCGCTGAGGAGTGAGCCGTGCTGCCTGTGGCGGGAACCTAGCCAAGGATCGGCGGCCGGATCAAGCGTGACGATGTGGTGTCTCAGAGGTCAGCGGAAGCGTTGCGGTTTCGGCGCGCGCGGCGGGACCTTGACATGCCGCACGTGATCGTGGAGGTTGCCGCGCCATGAAGCGCACCTACCAGCCCAAGAAGATCAAGCGGAACCGGACCCACGGATTCCGGAAGCGTTCCTCGACCCCCGGCGGACGCAACGTGCTGAAGCGCCGTCGCGCCAAGGGGCGCAAGCGCCTGACGGTGTCGGCGCCGACGAAGTAGTCTGCCAACGGTGAAGCTGCCCAAGGCCGCCCGCCTGCGGCGCCGCCGCGAGTACCTCGCGGTCCAGGAGCGCGGGACCCGGCTCTACACCGGCGAGGTGCTGGTCCTGGTCCAGGGGGCCGGCGCCGACCGGGCGCGGATCGGGATCACGGTGTCCTCGAAGGTCGCCAACGCCGTCGAGCGAAACCGGGTCAAGCGCTGGGTGCGCGAGGCCTTCCGCGAGATCCAGGCAGAGCTGCCTCCGTTCGACCTGGTGGTGATCGCCCGCAAGAACGCGGTCACCATGGGGCTGGCCGGCGCGCGGCGCGCGCTCGCGGCGGCCGGCGAGCGGCTGCGCCGGGAGCGGGTGACGTGATGGCCCGCCTCCTCGTGCTGCTGGTCCGCTTCTACCAGCGCTTCATCGGCCCGGGCCTGCCCCGGGCCTGCCGCTACTACCCCAGCTGCTCGGCCTACGCCGTGGAGGCGCTCTCTCGCCACGGCGCGGGGCGGGGCAGCTGGCTCGCCACGCGGCGGATCCTCCGCTGCCATCCTTTCCATCCCGGGGGCGTCGATCCGGTCCCTGAAGCTCGAGTGAGGTCGCACCGTGGGCCCTGAGAACCGGCGAATCCTCGTCGCCACCGTCGCATCGGTGGCCATCCTCATCGTCTGGCAGTTCGTCCAGCAGACCTACTTCGCGCCGCCGAAGCCGGTGGCGAGGCCGGCGCCGCCCGCCGTGACGGGCCAGGCCGCCGCGCCCGCGGCGCCGACAGGCGGGGTGGCGCCGGCGGCGGCCCCGCTGCCGGTTCCCGAGGCCCCGGAGGAGCTGGTGACGCTCGACGGCGGGGAGGGGGAGCGGAAGTTCTCGGTGGTCTTCTCGTCGCACGGCGGCGCGCTGGCGCACCTCGAGCTCAAGAACTCCAAGTTCCAGCGCGAGCAGGACGGCAAGACCATCCCCATCGACCTCATCCAGGTGGCCAAGGGCCATCCGCTGCCGCTCTCGCTGGCGGCCTCGGCGGAGCTGGGTGGCGGCAGCGATCCCCTGCTCGATCCCTCCGCCCGCGCCGCCATGCGGGTGGTCTCGAAGGACGCGTCGAGCGTGGTCTTCGAGGGACGGGTCGGCACGGCCGGCGTGCGCAAGACCTACCGGCTCACCGGCCAGCCCTACGAGCTCTCCCTGGACGTCGAGGTGACGGGGGCGCCGGTGGCCGGCTCGGTCTCGCTGCTCTACACCGGCTTCATGCCGCCCTCCACCTCGAGCGGCGGCATCTTCTCCGGCCCCCCGCTGGAGTTCGCCCGCCCGGTCTGCCGCGCCGGCGACAAGACCGAGCGGTTCGACGTGGACGGCGACGAGGTGCAGAAGCAGCTCGGCGGCGAGGCCGGCTGGGCCGGCATCGACCAGCACTACTTCACGGCGGCGATCTTCCCGCCGGAGAAGTCCGGCTTCCCCTGCCGCTTCATGAAGGGGGCGGAGAAGGGGAGCTCCGCGGTGGCGCTGCAGCTGCCGGTCACGCCGGCCGGCTCCAGGGCCGCCTTCAAGCTCTACGCGGGCCCCAAGCGGCTCGAGCTGCTCAAGGCCTACGGGCGCGGCTTCGAGTCGGCCATCGACTACGGCGCCGTGGCCAACGCCTTCGCCTTCTTCGCCCAGATCCTGCTCGGGGTCATGCGCTGGTTCGAGGCCTTCGTCCACAACTGGGGCGTGGCCATCATCCTCCTTACACTGACAGTGAAGGCGCTGCTCTACCCGCTGACGCTCAAGTCGATGAAGTCGATGGCGGGGATGCGCAACCTGCAGCCGCAGATCGAGAAGCTCAAGGCCAAGTTCGGCGACGACCGCGAGGGCTTCGCGCGGGCGCAGATGGCGCTCTTCGCCGAGAAGAAGGTCTCCATGACCGGCGGCTGCCTGCCCATGCTGCTGCAGATGCCGGTCTGGTTCGCGCTCTACGCCGCGCTGCAGACCTCGGTGGAGCTCTACCGCGAGCCCTTCCTCTGGATGAGCGACCTCACGGCGAAGGACCCGTACTTCATCCTGCCGGCGGCCATGGGCGTGACCAGCTTCATCATGCAGAAGCTCTCGCCGCAGCCGGCCGACAACAGCCAGGCCAAGATGATGCTCTACTTCTTCCCGGGCTTCTTCACGGTCATGATGCTCTTCGTGCCATCCGGGCTGACGCTCTACATCTTCGTCAACAACCTGCTCTCCATCCTGCAGCAGCAGTGGGTCAACAAGGTCATCGAGAAGGGCCAGCCCGCCAAGGCCTGAGGACCCCTGAAGAGAACACCGTCCATCGCCGGCTCGGTCCGGGGATACACTCACGGGCGCTGAGCCCCAGCTCGAGGAGGAGCGCCGCATGATCGACGAGACCCGGGAGCCGCCGCCGCGTGAAGCCCCTGAGAAGGTGGAGCGGGCCCGGAGCTTCTGCGTGGCGCTCTTCGAGAAGCTGGGCGCGTCGATGGCGGTCGAGGTGAGGGAGTCGCCCGAGGCCATCGCGGTGGCGCTCACGCCGCGCGATGGGAACGCCGTGGAGCTCACCTCGGCGCTCGTCGAGGCGGTGCAGGCGCTGGTGAACCGGGTGGCCAACCCGCGCTCCGAGGGGCGCAAGTGGATCAACCTCGAGGTGGGTGGCTTCGCGGAGCAGGGCGAGCCGGCGGTGAAGGCCATGGCCGAGCGGCTCGCCGCCACGGTGAAGCGTACGGGCAAGGCGGTGGCCATCGTCCCCATCAGCGCGCGCGAGCGGCGGCAGATCCACCTGGCGCTGTTGCCGGTGGCCGGCGTCTCGACCCGAAGCGAAGGTGAGGGGATCTTCCGCCAGCTCGTCGTCCTCCCGGACCCGGCCAAGCTGGCCGCGCCGCTGGGCTGACGGTGGCCAAGCCGAAGACGAAGGAGGAGAGGCTCTTCTCTGCGGCGGTGCTGCGCCGCTCCTTCGAGCTGCGCGGCCAGGAGCACGCGGCGGGCTTCCATTTCGTCTACCTGGGCGTGCTGCGGGACCTCTCGCTGGAGGATGCCGAGGTGGTGGCGTACATCGGCGCCCACCGGGTCGCGGTCGACGAGGCCGTCGGGCGCAAGGGCTGAGCGAGGTGGCGGTGCGGCGGGCGCGAGCATGGCGCGCCCCAGGCCCGGCCGACCAGGAGGCGTCATGGACCGGGTCTTCGAAGAGGTGCTCCGCGCCGGCGTCGAGGCCCTGGCCCTGCCGGTGGACGACGCGGCGGTGGGTCGGCTCGTCCTCTTCGCGGAGCGGCTGGTCACCTGGAACCGGAAGGTGAACCTCACCGCCATCACCGAGCCGCGCGACATGGCGGAGAAGCACTTCCTCGACAGCCTGGTGCTCCTGCCCGCGCTGGCGGGGCGCCGGACGCTCCTCGACGTGGGGAGCGGCGCGGGGCTCCCGGGGATGGCGGTGGCCTGCGCCCGGACGGAGCTCGAGGTCACCTGCTGCGACTCGGTGGGGAAGAAGGTGGCGTTCGTGAAGGCCACGGCGGCGGAGCTCGGGCTGAAGGTGCGCGGCGTCGCGGTGCGCGCCTCGGGCGATCCCACCCGCGACGGGCTGCCGGTCTGCGACGCGGTGGTGAGCCGCGCCCTGGCCGACCCGGATCGCTGGGTGGAGCTGGGGGCCCCCTACGTCGCGCCGGGCGGGCTCCTCCTGGCGATGCTGGGCAAGGGGATGGAGCGGCGCCACCTCGAGGAGCTGGGCGCGGCGCACGGGCTCACGTTGCTCGGCGTGGACCAGTTCGAGCTGCCGTTCTCGAAGGCCGCTCGCGCGGTGGTCCGCTGGGCGCGGGCCGATGTTCCACGTGGAACGTAGGGGCTGCGCGCCGGTTCGCGAGGTGGTCCTCTGTCCATGGCGGCGCGGCGCCCTCGGGGCTGCGCGCCGGTCCGTGAGGTGGTCCTCTGTTCATGACGGCGCGGCGCCCTCGGGGCTGCGGGCCGGTCCGTGAGGTGGTCCTCTGTCCATGACGGCGCGGCGCCCTCGGGGCTGCGGGCCGGTCCGCGAGGTGGTTCTCTGTCCATGACGGCGCGGCGCCCTCGGGGCTGCGCGCCGGTCCGCGAGGCGGTGCTCTGTCCATGACGGCGCGGCGCCCTCGGGGCTGCGCGCCGGTCCGCTCCGGCGCTGGTCCTCGCGCCGCGGTCGGTTGACCCGAGGCCTCGGCGCGCGCGCCGGACTCTCGAGTGGCGCGCCCTCGTAACGCGCCTGCGGGGGCTTCGCTCCCGCAGGCTTGAACGGACTCGGGCGCGCACGGGGTCAAGCGGGCGCGCCTCGGCGGGCGAGTCATCCGGGTGCGGCGCTGCGAAGGCGCCTC
>JANNKC010000229.1:0-2261 GCA_031396105.1 Anaeromyxobacter sp. | reverse complement strand
TCGTCGGGGTGGACCAGGCCGAGCCAGCCGGCGGCGGTGCGCGGGTGGCCGGGCTGCATGCGGAAGATCTCGTCGAGCATCGGCGAGCTGATCCAGTGGTCCGCGGCGATCTCGAAGACGTAGTGGCCGAGCCTGGCCACCCGCTGGCTCGCCTGCAGCCAGCGCGCTCGCTCGTCGCGCTCGGCCAGCCCGAGCCGAAGCTCTGCCTCCAGCCGGCGCCGCTCGGTCACGTCGGTGAAGATGCAGGCGAAGCGCTGCGGCTCGGGCCGGTAGGCGCTGACGCTGAAGCTCCGCCCCAGCCCCCCGACGTGCAGCTCGAAGGCCGCCGGCTCGCCGGTCAGGGCCACCCGCCCGTAGCGCTCGATGAGCGCGCGGTCCACGCCGGGGACGACCTCCAGCGCGGTGCGCCCCACCACGTCGGAGGCGCGCAGGCCGGTGAGCCGCTCGAAGGCCGAGTTGACCCGGAGGAAGCGGTAGTCGATGGGCCGGCCGGCGGCGTCGAGGAGGATCTCGTGGAGCGCGAACCCCTCGCTCATGTACTCGTAGAGGTCCCGGTAGCGGGCCTCGCTGGCCGCCAGCCGCGCCGCCATGCCTTGGTCGTCGGCCTCGCCCATGTGCCCGTGCCCCCGGTTGCGGCGGCGTGGATCGCTGCGACCAATGGATGATCCACGGTCGGTCCGGCGGAGACAAGCCCGTCGCCCGGCTTTGATGCGACGCAGGCGGCCCCTCGACTTCGGCTCGCTTGGGCTCGCCGCAGCCTGTCCTGAGCGTAGCCCAGCCCAAGCTGGGCGAAGTCGAAGGGCTCGGGGCGTCCGGAGAGGCGGCCATGGACGGCGTGAGGGCGGTCTCGGCCAGCTTCATGACGGCGGGAAGTGCGGCGGGCGCCGCCTCGGCGCTCTCGGCGGCCAGCACCCGCACCAGCACCGTGTCGCCGCGCGGCGCCACCTCGTAGCGGCGGGCGCCGTCGAGGGCCACGATGACGCGCCCCACCGCGCTGCGCTCGTCCTTGTACTGGGCCGTGGTGACGCCCAGCACGCCGCCCTTGCCGACCTCGAACGGGGCGCCGACCCTCGAGACGTCGGCGCCGGCCAGGTCCACCACCAGCCGCGGCGGGTCCTGGAGCTTGAAGACCGTGTAGGAGGGCGGCCGGGTGCCGCGGATGGCGAGCTCCACGACGCCGTCCTTCTCCGCCACGTCGATGGCCTGGATGGCGTTGGCTTCGGCGGCGTGCGCCGGAGGGCCGGCCGCGAGCGCGCCGGCGAGCGTCAGTCCTGCAAGGCGCTTGAGGTGGTTGGTCATGGCTACTCCTCGAGGTTGAGCGGCTCCCGCTTGGGGAGGGAGAGGACGGTCTGGGTGCGGTCGCGGGTGCCGTCGGCGCGGATGGCCCACTCGGCCACCATGATCTCGCCGGTGCGAACGGCCGCCACGGTGCCGCCGTTCTTGCCGATACAGGCGCCGCGGCGCACCGCGTAGCCGACGCCGCTGGGGGCCTGGACCATGGCGACGGGGTCCTCCAGGCCGGTGATGACGGCCACCAGCTTGAGCTGCTCCAGCTCGAAGCGGCCGAGCGGGGTGGAGCACGGGGAGATCCCGATGTTCTTGCCGCCGCGCCCCTCGGCCAGGAAGCTGCGGAACGGATCCCGCTTGCCGACCGACGAGTAGGACCACTCGGGCTCGACCGGCTGCTTGGCCTGGTCCGCCGCGGCGGTGGCCGCGGTGGCCGCGGCGGCCACCACCGGCGCCTTCGGGGGCGGCGTGGGCTTGGGCTTGTTGCCGCAGGCGAGGCCGGCCGAGGCCAGCAGCGCCAGGACGGCCAGCAGGGTCCTCGTCACTTGGCGCCTCCCTTCTTGCGGGCGCCCGCCTGCTCCACGAACATGAAGGTGGTGAGCAGGAACTTGGCGTTCACCACCACCTTGCCCTTCACTTCCTTGGGCCCGTCCAGCGTGATCTCGCTGACGTTGACGATGCGGCGAAGCCGGCCGAGCGCGTCGAAGAAGGTGGCGATCTCGTGGTAGTTGCCCGTCACCGTCATGGGGATGGGGATGGTGGCGTAGAAGCCCTGCGACTGCTCGGCCTTGGGCTCGATGGTGTTGATCTCCAGGCCGGCCTTCTGGGCCCGGTCCTGGAAGAGCTGCAGGAGCTCGTCGATGTTCTTCTGCTCGGGCAGCTCGGCCAGCGCCTCCTCGAGCCGCTGCTCCAGGAGCTCCTTCTCCTTGCGGAAGCGGTTCAGGTCGTTGGCGATGGAGGTCTTCTCGATGAAG
>JANNKC010000127.1:0-1571 GCA_031396105.1 Anaeromyxobacter sp. | reverse complement strand
CCGCCAGGCACGGCGGCGCCGCGACCTACTTCTTCGCCGCCGCCGGCGCCCCCTACGTCACCGTCAACGACGACGACGCCGGCAACCGCGCCGGCCTCACCCTCGACACCATCTTCTCCGAGATGACCTCCTACGCCGAGGTCAACGTCCGCACCTGGATGAGGTCCTTCGCCAGGCTCAGCAGGAAGCACGGCCTCAAGATGGTGGCCTACGAGGGCGGACAGCACCTCTACGGCGCCGGCTCCACCGAGGCCAAGCTCGCCGCCCAGCTCGACCCGCGCATGAAGGACGTCCTCCTCCGCAACTACGCCAACTGGTACGAGTCGGGCGGCGACCTCTTCGTCCACTACAGCCTCTGCTCCGGCTGGGATCGCCACGGCGCCTGGGGCCTCTCATCCGACATTTCCTCCGAAAACACCCCGAAGTGGGATGCCATCGCACACCTCGCGCCCGCCACTCCCTAGGCGGGTGGTGTGGCTGCCACGCGGTAGGTAAGGCACCGCCGCTCCTGACGTAAATCAGTCCAATCGCAGCCAGGGTCGGCTGCGGGGGTCGAGCTTCGTGCGCTCCCCCACCCCGTCGTGTGGGCATGCTTCGCACCGATCCCCACAGGGGCTCACACTACCTAAGTACCTGTATGCAATGACGATTTTGGCCGGCGATGCTTCCTTGCGTCCCCGTGATCGTGCTTCGATGGCCGACGTTGCTGACCCGCGTTTCGCCGTCGTTGCTTCCACGGTCACGCTTTGGGTGTGTCCCGGTTTTTTGGGGCGCCCCGACGAGAGGAACCGACCCCATGAACACCCGCACCACCCGTTTGTCCGCGTACTCCGTTTCGCTGCTCGCCGTCTGCTTCACCGCCTGTGGAGGCGGCTCGTCGACCTCCGCCCCCGCCCTCGAAGTCTCCCCCGCCTCCGCGGTCATCCGCGTCGGAGACTCCGTTCCCTTCAGCGCGGCCGTGCTGGGCGCCCCCGCGGCCGAGATCACCTGGGCGGTCCAGGAGTCGGACGGCGGCAGCGTCGACGGCTCCGGCCGCTACACCGCGCCCTCCAACCCCGGCGTCTTCCACATCATCGCCTCGAGCCTCCTCGATCCCCTGGCGACGGCCGCCGCCACCGTCACGGTGACCCTGACGACCCCTGCGACGCCGCCCGGCGCCGGCTCGCTGGGCGTGAACATCGGGACCGTCAGCGACTGGGATCCGACGCAGCTGTTCGCCGACGCCATGAAGCACGCGCGCCACTTCGGCTCGGTGGGGCAGCCCTCCGACGAGAGCGCGGCCGTGGACGCCAACGGCTGGCCGACCGGTGACGCCGGGGTGGTGGTGCTGGTGGGCGTGCCCAGCATGGCCGGCACCTACAGGCTCTCCTTCACCGGCAACGCCACGGTCGGGCTGAACGCCGCCTGGGACGCCGCCAGCCGGGTGGCCGGCGCCGCCTACGACGCGGCCAGCAACAC
Source organism: Anaeromyxobacter sp. (assembly GCA_031396105.1). Classification (GTDB taxonomy): domain Bacteria; phylum Myxococcota; class Myxococcia; order Myxococcales; family Anaeromyxobacteraceae; genus JADKCZ01. Next base: position 113 of record JANNKC010000127.1, on the reverse strand, counting down.
CACCACCGCCGACGTGGTGGTCGGCCCCGCCGAGCAGAACCTCTTCCTCACCTTCACCGGCCAGGCCGGCGGCGTGAAGGACGTCCGCCTCATGCGCCCCGGCCACGGCCCCG
>JANNKC010000122.1:0-1992 GCA_031396105.1 Anaeromyxobacter sp. | reverse complement strand
GCATGCCGTCGAGCGCCACGGCAGGAATCCGGAAGGCGTTAGAGACCCTGATCGCCACGATGACCTGGGACTGGACGAGCCGGTAGACGGTGGCCCGGTAGACCCGGAGCAGGGCGGCGGCCTCTGGGACGGTGAGCAGGTCGCCCGGTTCGGCCTGCACCACTAATGCACCAAACGGCGGCGCCTCTTCGTGATGACGCTCGGCTTCAGCCGGAAGTCGGTCCGGCTGCTCACGTTCAAGTCCTCGACGCGGACCTGGGCGGAGCTCCACGAGCGCGCCTTCCGCCGGCTTGGCGGCGTGCCGAAGGTCGTAGTCCTCGACAACCTGCGCGGTCGCCCAGCGGTTCCACGCGCGTCAGCCACGCCTCGCGGCCTCGATCGTGGCGACGTCGATCTTCTTCATGGGCATCATCGCCTGGAAAGCGCGCCTCGCTTCCTCACCCCCTGCCGCGAGCGCTTCGATCAAGACCCGCGGCGTGATCTGCCAGGACACGCCCCACTTGTCCTTGCACCAGCCGCACGCGCTTTCCTGGCCACCATTGCCGACGATCGCGTTCCAGTAGCGATCGGTCTCTGCTTGATCGTCGGTCGTGATCTGGAACGAGAACGCTTCGTTGTGCTTGAACTCGGGTCCACCATTCAGGCCCGCACAATGCACTCCAGCTACGGCGAACTCGACCGCCAGCACGTCGCCCTTCTAAGCGGGTCACCCAACTGGACCGCCCCGCCGTCTGCGAAACTCGGCGACCTTCCTGAATGGCCGCCCGAGGTCGCTGTTGTCGAAGACGAGGACGTGTACGCCCGGCGAACCCCCCGCGGCTCGGCTACGCGAGGATCCGCCGCACCCGGAGCTGCCCGCAGACCACGAGGTGCTCGCGCTCGCCCTTCAGGATCGAGCGCGGGAAGAGGTGGCCGGCGAAGAAGACCCGCGGCAGCGCCACCTGCGCCTCCAGCACCACGCTCCCGAACTCCCAGGCCCGCTCGCGATCGTCGGTGAAGGAGCAGAGGTTGTTCATGCGCAGCACCCACTCGCGCGGACCGAGCTGCGCCACGACGTCGCGGGCCTCGAAGTTGTGCTGGCCGCGCCAGAGGGTGACCCGCTGCTCGGCGGGGGAGCGCCGTGCGAGCTCGTACTGGGTGAACGTGTAGAGGAGGTCGAGCTGCTCGTCGATCGCGCTCGTGAAGGCGTGGCCGCGGGTCCGGTCAGCGGCGTAGCGCCCCCAGGCCTCGCCCTCGTGCTCGGCGAGCGGGTCGCGGTGGAAGGTGGGCGGGATGCCGAGCCGGCGCTCCACCCAGCCCTTCAGCACCGCGCCCTCGACCGAGCTCGCGTCGACGCCCCAGCCGCGCAGGAAGCGGACGTACGAGTTGCGCAGGCTGCGCCGCGCGGCGGCCGTCGCCTGCTCCTGCCAGTGGTGGAGCTGGAACTTCACGGAGACCCAGTCGTCGAAGCGGCGCGCGCGCTCGTCGGGATCGTCGATCCCGTCGAGGACGGCGAAGAGGGCGCGGTTCCCCTCCCGCACACCCTGGATCTCGATCGGCCGCGGGCACTCGTCGAACTCGGGCGAGGCGATCACCCACGGAGGGACGTTGGACATGTTGAACGAGGTGGGGTGCATGTCGTCCTGCCTGCGATCCGCGCACCCGGCTGCTCCGGCCTGTCCGGAAAGCGCCCAGGGCGCGCGGCCCACTCGGCGGAGCGCCGCGCGAGCAAGCATCTGGTGCAAGGATCGGGTCACCCGCGCCGTGGCACCGCGCTTGCTCCCTGCCGCAGCCGATGGACCCCCGGGCCAACGCAGTCGCTGCGCTCCACGACATCGGGCGCGTCCTCTCCCTCGCGACCGATCCGTCGAAGGCGTTCACCTCGGCGCTGCTCGTGCTCCGCTCGCACCTCGGGCTCGAGAACGGGACCGTGTCGCTCTTCGCCGCGGGCCGCCTGGGCCTCGGCGGTGGCGGCGGCCAGCCGGTGCTCCTCCTCCTCGCGGGAGAGGCCGG
>JANNKC010000152.1:0-2517 GCA_031396105.1 Anaeromyxobacter sp. | reverse complement strand
GCCGTCCGCCACACCGCAGCAGGTCCTGAACCTGTTCCGGGCACTGCTCGCCGCCGTCCTGGCGGCGCTCGCCCTCCCGGCCGCCGCGGCCCAGGGGAGCCTGCTCGAGCTCTACTTCGGGCCGCACGAGACCGAGTGGCTGGAGCTGAAGACGCTGCGGGTGGCGCTCGACGGCGCCGACCTCGAGGTGACGCTGCCAGCCCGGGGCGCCGACCCCGCCCGGCCCATCTACTCGGGCGCCGTGGCCCCCGGCCCGCACGTGCTCAAGGTGGAGGCCGGCCTGGAGGGAGACTCGCAGGTGTTCTCGTACGTGGAGCGCTACCTGTTCGCCATGAGCGAACAGGTCGGGCTCGAGGCTCCGCCCGCCGAGGTGGTCTCGGTGCATGCGACGGTGATCGCCGAGCGAGGGATCACGATCGCCTGGACGGAGCGCTACCGGCAGGCGCTGCGCACCGCGCACTACCGCTCCGAACGCGCCGCCGCCGTCGAGGCGCCGGCCGTGGCCAGGGCACCCGAGGCCGCGCCGGCGCCCAACCCGGCGCCCACCCCCGCCGCAGCTCCGGCGCCCGAGGCGGCCGCGGTGGTCGCCGTGGCGTCCAGCCCCGCCCCCGCGCCGGCCCCCACCAGGGCCAAGGCCTCTCCGGCCCGACCGGCCGCAGCGGCCCAGGCCAGCACCGGAGCCGCCACGGCCCCGAGGCCGGGCCCCTGCACCCTCGAGCCGGTCCGCTTCGAGTTCAGCAAGGCCGACCTCGGCGACGCCGCGCGCACCGGGCTCGACCGGCTGGCCGCCTGCCTCACCGGCACCTCCGGCACCGTCGTGCTCGAGGGGCACGCCGACCCGCACGGGCCGGCCGACTACAACGAGTGGCTGGGCGAGGAGCGGGCCAGGTCCGCCGCGGCCTACCTGAAGGTGCGCGGCGTGCCGTCCTCGCGCCTCACCATCCGCACGGCCGGCGCCACGCGGCTGGTCTGCACCGGGGTCGGGCCGGCCTGCGACTCGCAGAACCGCCGCGTCGAGATCGTCCCGGCGAACTGACCCGGCTGGCGCACCGCTCGACTCCGCGCCTGCCCGGCTGGCGCACCGCTCGACTCCGCGCCCGTCCGGCTGGCGCACCGCTCGACTCCGCGCCCTCAGACGGGCGCTCCGCCTGGAGCGACCGGGAGGACGTTGCCGTCGGTCGCGCGTTCACCCCACGTGGCGCGGGCGGTCCTTCGTGATCCAGTCGACGTAGCGGCGATCGGTGCCGGTGACGTGCTGCAGCAGCCAGTCGCGCGCCAGCGAGAGCGCGGCGAGGATGCTGGGCTCCTCGAGCCCGCGGATCCGCTCGAGCTGTTGCACGAAGCGGGCGTGCTCGGCCCGCTGGACCTCCAGCTCCGGGTACCCCACCCGATCCAGCGCCTCCTCCTCGTTCCGGAAGTGGTGCGCCGAGTAGGTGGCCAGCTCCTGGAGAACGATCTGCACCGTCGCCGGCGACGCTCCGACCTTGGCCGCCATGGCGCAACGGTTCATGATCTCGAAGAACTGGCGGTGCTCGGCGTCCACGCCCGGGATGCCCAGGTCGAAGGCGTCCTTCCAGACGAAGAAGATGGGCATGGCCGCCATCGGCACCTCCGCGGGTCGGGACCGACCATCGCTCGTCCCACAAAGCTCTACACGCCAGGGCAGGACCGGGAGCGACATGACGCCTCACCCCTCTCAGGAGTCCGCCCCTTGGACTGCTCAGCGCAGCAGCAGGTCGAGGACCACCGGCCGGTGGTCGCTCGCCACGGCGACGTCGGACCCGCCCACGACCCTGGCCGACAGGAGCGCGCCCGCGTCGGCCGCCCGCAGGGCAAGGTGATCGAGCGCCTCCCGACGTCCGCCATCCGACCAGGTCCAGGCCCCCACTCCGGCCGCCAGCTCCGCATCCAGCCAGGCACCGTCGCCCAGGAGCGGCGCGAGCGACGGCGCCGACGCCTCATCATTGAGGTCGCCGCCGATCACGACCGCCGCCGCCTCCCACCGCGCCGCCGCCTGGTCCGCCAGGGCACGGAGGCGCCCGGCCTGCAGCGCCCTGCGAGCCCCGGCGGGGTCCGAGAGGTGTGACGAGAGGTGCGTCCCCAGCCAGGCCAGCCGCCGCCCGCCCAGCTCGAGCACCGTCTCCACGGCGTCGCGGGGCCAGAGCGGTCGCCCGTCCGGGGAGAGGTCCGCGGCGTGGCCGAGGTAGGCCGCCACCGGTACCCGAGAGAGGAGCGCCACGTCGATGCCGCGCGGATCGTTCCCCTCCAGGAGCCGCGCCTCGGGATAGCCGCAGCGGACGGCCAGTCGCGCCAGGAGCGGCAGGTGCTCCACTTCCTGCAAGAGGACGGCGTCCGCGTCGAGCGCCGCCAGCACCGCGGCGACCCGTCCGAGCTTGTCCTCCACCTCGGCCGCCGAGGGCACCTCGTCGAGGGCACCCGGGGGGTCGAGCCGGTCCACCTCGTCGAAGAGGTCGTGGACGTTCCAGGTGGCGAGCCGGATCACGATTGGGTCGGCGG
>JANNKC010000145.1:0-46877 GCA_031396105.1 Anaeromyxobacter sp. | reverse complement strand
CAGCGAGGCGGGCACCTTGTACTCCGGGTAGTCGGCGGCGCCGGGGCTCTTCTTGCCCTGCGTGCTGCCCGCGAAGTAGGTGGCCTCGGCCGCCATGGAGACGGCGAAGCTGGTCATCCGGACGCCCAGGGTGGTCCGGTAGAGCGTGGAGGCCACGTTGGGGAAGGCGGCGGAGGAGGCTGCCACCTCGTCCCGCGTGCCTGGGTTCGGCGTGCCATCCGCCAGGGTGTCGGGCCAGAAGTTGAGCACCTTGGTCGAGGCGTTCAGCCGGGTGAAGCGCAGGGCCAGGTAGGGCGTCAGGCTGACCACGGCGTTCACGCCGAAGCGCTTCGAGGTCATGAGGGCCACCTCGGTGGTGGCGAGGTCGAGGTCGCGCTGGCCCAGCACCTTGGTGTAGGCGGCCCGCAGCGCCACGTCCGGCAGCACGTAGAAGCCCTCCAGCAGGGCCCACTTCCCCTCCAGCTGCGCCGCGAAGTAGCTCGACTGCGAGAGGTAGGTGAAGCGCCCGCCCAGCTCGAGGCTGAAGGGGAGCGACTTGCGCACGTGGAACGACGGCATGAAGAGCTCGTGCGGCCTGACGCCGCGCGTGGGCCAGTAGTCTCGCGGGAAGGCGTCGGCGGTGGCGCCTGTGGGCCGGTAGGTCGTGGCGCCCAGCAGGCCGTGGTTCACGCCGGTGTAGGAGCCCTCCAGGTCGAAGTGGAAGCCGGAGTGGCCGGTGGTGGAGGCCGGCTGCAGCAGGGAGGAGGTGAAGGAGAGCGCCAGGTCGGTGGCCAGGCGCGCGAAGCGGACGCGCGACTCGCCGGCCAGCAGCGCCGCGTCGGCGGGCGTGGGCGGGCCGGCCGAGGCCGGGATTGCCAGCCAGACCGAGGCGTCGGGCGCTCCCAGCCGCGTCAGGTCGAAGTCGAACGGCTCGCCGGCCCCGGCGGGGGCCGCCGCGAGGGCGATGACGGCGGCGAGGGGCGCCAGCGAGCGACGCATGCAGCCTCCTGGAGGCGGAGTGGACGGACGAACCCGTCGAGGGTACAGCCCCGATTTCGGGGGTGTCAACGAAGGAGGACGGGGTAGGGTCGCGGCCACCTCTCAAAAGGAACCCTCCATGCGCCGCACGCTCCTCGCCTTCACGCTCCTCGCCATGCCCTTCCTGCCGGGCTGCCGCTGCCCGGTGGTCGACTCCGGCCACCGCGGCATCGTCTTCAAGTCGCTGGGTGGCGGCACCTCCAAGGAGGTGCTGGGCGAGGGGATGCACTTCATCCCCCTGTGGAACTCGGTCATCGCCTACGACACCCGCGTCCACGAGATGAAGGAGGTGCTGATCGTCATCTCCTCCAACGGCCTCACCATGCAGGTGGACGCCTCCGTCCGCTACCGGCCCAAGCCCGACGAGCTCTTCGAGCTGCAGACCAAGATCGGCGCGGACTACGCCCAGAAGGTCATCGGCCCGGTGGTCCGCTCCGAGGCCCGCAAGGTCTTCGGCCGCTACCAGCCGGAGGAGATCTACTCCACCAAGCGCGAGCAGATCGAGGCGCAGATCTACGACGAGGTCCTGAAGGCGCTGGTCGACAAGCACGTGGTGGTGGAGGCCATCCTGGTGCGCGACGTGGGGCTCCCCGAGACCATCAAGACCGCCATCGCCGACAAGCTGGCCGAGGAGCAGCGCAGCCAGAAGATGAAGTTCACGCTCGACAAGGAGCGGCAGGAGGCGACGCGCAAGAAGGTGGAGGCCGAGGGCATCGCCACCTACCAGTCCATCGTGCGCCAGGGGCTGACCAGCGAGTACCTGCAGTGGAAGGGGATCGAGGCCACCCAGGCGCTGGCCTCCAGCCCCAACGCCAAGATCGTCATCGTGGGCAGCGGCAAGAGCGGACTGCCGGTCATCCTGCAGACCGACAAGTAGGGCGCCGGCGCGCTGGCCGGCGCGCCCTCGCGGGACGAGCCGGCCAGGAGCCGCGGCGGCTCGAGCGCTAGAAGCGCATCCGCGGCCCGACCGTGAACCAGGAGTGGGTGGTGGTGTTGGCCAGGCGACCGCTGGCCACCACGGCGCCGTTCTCGCGGTCCTCGAGCTGCGTGAAGACGCCGCTGGTCCACTCGGCGTAGAGCCCGATGGCGGAGCGGCGCGACAGCTTGAGGTCGGCCCCGACCGAGAGCTTGGCGAACTCGACGCCGGTGAGGGTGCGGCTGAAGGAGCCGAAGGCGTCGTCGCCGGTCACGGTGGCCCCCGAGACGGCCACGCCGTAGCCGATCCAGGGATCGATGGGGGCGAACGGGGCGAGGTGGTAGCGGAGGCCCACCCCCACCCGGCCGCTGGCCGCGCCGGTGCCGCAGTGCGCGCCGAGGCAGCCGGTGGCGCTGGAGGACGGGCCCGCGCCGCCGAAGCCGCCCTCGGCGAAGAGGCCGACGTAGAGGTGCGGGGTGGTGCGGACGCCGAGCTCCACGCCCAGCGCGAGCTGCTCGCCGAAGAGGTCGGCCATGGGGAGCCCCTCGGCCGCCGTGCCGGCCGGCGAGGCCACGCCGGCGCGGAAGGCCAGCTCGACCTGCGGGAACCAGACGCGCGAGGCGCCGGGAGCCGCCTGGTAGGGCGCTCCGGGGTAGGCGGCCGGGGGCGGCTGGCGCCGATGGCCGGGGCGCTCGCCGTAGGCGTAGTCGGGGCGGTAGACGGGCTGCGCCTGGGGCGAGCGGCGCGGCGCCGGCGGAGGCGGCTCGGGCCGCTCCGGCGGTGCCCAGGGCAGCTCCTCGGGTGGCGGCGGCGGCGGCGAGTCGTCTTGCTGCGCCAGGGCGGGCAGCGACCCGGCCAGCACCAGGCCTGCGGCGAGCGTGCGGATCGAGCGAAGCGGGGCGTTCATCGTGGTCTCCTCCCGGCCGCTCCTGCGGCCAGCAGGACCACGTTGTTCATCCTGCGTGCCACCGGGCATGGGCCGCGAGATCACGGCGCATTCCCCCGGCGCGCCCGCGCCGGTGGCGCCGCGGCGCGACGCCAGGCGTGAAGCCAGGCCACAGTCAGGTCCGGCCCCGGCCTCACCTCGCGGCGGGCGGCGCGCCGGCTCCCGCCACGGTGGGCGGCGCGTGGTGCTCGAGTCCCTGCAGGAAGCCCATGAGGTCGGCGACCTCGCGCTCGGAGAGCCCCAGCGTGGGCATCTCCACGTTGGCGTGCCTGGCGAGCAGCTCCAGGGCCACCGGGTCACGCTCCGCCAGCACGGCGCCCGGCTCCTTGATGAAGCGGGCCACCCAGACCGCGCCGCGCCGTCCGATGACGCCGGCCAGCGGCGGCCCGACGCTCCGGCCCCCGCCCTCGTGGCAGGCCTGGCACTTCTCGCGGAAGAGGGTCTGGCCCCGGGAGGGCGGCACGACCCGTGGAGCCACCGCGTAGCCGGCCGCCTTGACCGCCTCGGCCCCGGTGAAGGCGGGGTCGGTCCAGCCGCCGATGACGGTGGCCAGGTACTTCGGGTTGTCGAGGGCGGTGGTGATCCACCACTGGCCGGTGGCGTCGTTGCCCACGTTGATGTTGGGGGTGTGGTCCTCCACCCTGGCGAGGTCGCCGAACTTCCGGCGCAGCAGCTCGATGTCCTCCTTCCTCCCGGTGAAGAAGCTCCAGCCCGGTCCGGCGTGGAAGGCCCGGGCGTACGCCGTCAGCACCTCCGGCGTGTCGCGCTCCGGGTCCATGGAGATGGAGACGAAGGAGATGTCGCGGCCCACCCGGCCGCCCAGCTCACGCTCCACCCGCGCCAGGTTGGCGGTCATGAGCCCGCACACCTTGGTGCAGCGCGTGTACACGAAGCTGATGACCACGTGCCGGTCCTTCACCAGGTCGTCGTAGAACCGCACCTTCTTCCCGTCCTGGCGGACGAGCTCCACGTTGGTGAAGTAGCTGGCGCCCCAGGGCGAGCCGGGCGGCGCGGCCAGCGCCGGGACCGAGAGGAGGAGCAGGGCGGCGGCCACCAGCCAGGGCGCCGCGGCGCGGAGGGGGAGCGCCGTCATGGTCAGGCGCCTTCCGGCAGGACCTCGGAGTCCACGAAGGTGCAGCCCGAGGGCGTGGGGATGGGGTTGGGCAGCGGGGTGGGGCCGCCGTTGACGTCCCAGCGCAGCAGCATGGCGTGGTCCTCGTGCACCGTGTTGTGGCAGTGCTCCACGTAGGTGCCGCTGAACTCGCGGAACTGCAGGTAGACCGAGACGGTGCCGCTGGGGCGAAGGCGCCACACGTCCTTGCGGGCGAAGCGCTCCCAGGGAGGCGGCGTGTTGCCGTTGCGCGCCAGCGTCTGCCCCTCCTCGAAGTGGATGTGGATGGGGTGGTCCCAGCCGCCGCCGCCGTTGACGAGGTGCCAGATCTCGGCGGTGCCGGGGACCGGCGCGGCCGAGATGCGGTTCGTGTCGGCGCCCAGCCCCCGGCCGTCGTTCACCTTGATGGTCCAGGGGGCGCCGTCGGTGCCGCCGCTGCGGCCGAACTCGAAGGTCCGCTCGCGCGCCACCGGGAGCCGGTCGGGCAGCGGGATGAGGCGGGCCGGCACCCGGCTCTGGTCCGGCCGGGCCGGATTGCGCGCCACGCGGAACTCCAGGAAGCGGCCCACGCAGGGGTCGGGCGACTTGCCGGAGAGGGCCTGCCCGAGGGTGAGGTCGCCCTTGGGCCCCTTGCCGTCGGCGTGCTCGCACAGGTTGACGAGGTGGAGCTTGGCGCCGATGGGGTAGCGGGAGAAGTCGACCACGATGTCGTACCGCTCGGCGACGCCCTGCTCGTCCAGCTGGTTCACCACCAGCGGGTGGTCCAGCAGGTTGCCGTCGTTCCCGATCCACCAGAAGCGCGAGGCGTCGGAGAGCGCGATCTTGAAGAAGCGCGACACCGAGGCGTTGAGGATGCGGAAGCGGTACTTGCGCCGCTCCACCTCCAGGAACGGCTTGTAGGCGGCGTTCACCGTCATCATGTCGCCGACGAAGCCGTCGAAGTTGAAGATGTCGAAGAACAGCTGGCCGCCCTGGTCGAGCGCCTTCTCCGCCACCACCAGGTTGACGTCGTAGTCGGTGTTGCCCCAGGGCCGGTCGGAGCCCGACGGCAGCCTGAGGTTGACGCCGTCGGCGATCTCCTCGTTGCCCCGATCCACCGAGGAGTAGAGGTTGAGCATCCCGGCGTCGCCCTTGTAGACGTTCTGCGCGGTGAAATCGATCATGTGGTCGTGGAACCACAGGGTGCTCTGGGTCTCGCGCCAGTCGCCCGGCAGGTTGGTGATGCCACCGTCGTCGTCCGGCGAGCCGCAGCGCGGGTCGGCGGCGCCGGTGTTGATGGTGTCGTGTCCCGCGTGGGCGAAGGGCCAGCGGTAGTCGTAGTACTGGCCGGGCCAGAAGAAGGCGTTGGCGTAGCCGTCGCTCTCGGCCGGCGTGTGGCCGTTGTGGAAGTGGGTGGTGATGGTGTTGCGGCCGAACCCGCCGTTCTGGGCCGGGCTGACGGGGAGCCGGTTGTGGTGGCGGAAGAGCATGGGCTCGCCGTAGCGCGCCTTGATGAGCGGGAAGGGCACCGTGCCGTCGAACGTCCAGAACCGGGCGGCCTGGATCTCGGGCAAGGCGGGGTGGAAGCGCTGGCCAGGGAGCAGCGGGAGCTGCGACGCCTCGACGGCCACCTGGGGGTAGAACTCCTCCCATCGCTGGTGGCTCCAGAGCGGCCCGGGCGGCCGCCCCTCGATGGGCCCGAGGCCCTTCGCGGCGTTGAAGGTCTGGTTCGACTCCCTGGTCGGAAAGGGCGTCAGCGCCGAGACCGGCTTTCGCTGGAGCTCGTTCAGCCGCGGCATGGCCTGGGTGAACTCGAGCCCCGGCGGGATGGGGCTGGGGGGCGTGCCGGTGGGCACGTCGCCATAGGCGCTGGCCACGAAGGGCGAGAGGCCGTGGGTGGCCACCCAGGCGCCGCCGGCGGTCATGAGGCCGAGCCGCACCATGTCGCGCCGGGTGATCTTCCCCTGAGACCAGGCGCGGATGGCCTCGGCGCGGTGCTGGCGAGCCTGCTCCGCTTCCTTCAGCCGCGTCTTCGAGGTGTTCCGTGGGAGGAACATGGGCAGCTCCTTGGCGAGGTCGCGCTTGACTTGGATCAAGCGGCGCTACGTCGAGGAGATGCGCATGAGCGCCCAGGCGCGCCAGCCGGGTGTTCCAGGGGCACGCTTTGAGTGTCAACGATCGCTGGTCACATGACGCGGGGAGCTGGCCGCGGGTCGCTCCCCGCCGCGCGAAACGCTACCCGTCGACGAGGCGCGCCGTCGGCACCGCCAGCGCCCTGGCGATGGCCACCACCGTGGTGTACGGCGGGTTGCGGCCGCCGCGCTCGATGAGGCTCACGTACGCGACCGAGAGGTCGAGCGCCTCGGCCAGCACCGCCTGCGTGTACCCCTGGCGGTGGCGCATCTCGCGGATCCGCTCGCCCAGCGCCAGCAGGACCGCCTGGCGGGGATCGCCGCTCTTCCGGGACTTCATCGACATCGTGCCACCTCCGGGGGCGCCTCGTGCGCCCACCCCCCCAGATTAGGAGCGGCGCGCCGTCCGGGCCATCGGAAGTAGCTGGGCCCGCAGCGCCTCCGGGTCGGCGGCTGGCAGCTGGCAGGCGCCCCGCTCGCAGACGTAGGCGGTGGGTCGACCGCCGGCCGCCACCTTGTCGGCCGCCGCCGGGGCCAGCCGGGCCAGCGCCGTGAGCCCGGACCCCTCGGCGGCGCCCAGCAGGGCCCGCGACGGGAGGAAGGTGCGGCGCAGCACGGAAAGCAGGGGCTCGGGCGGCGGGTCGCCCTCCGGCCAGGCCAGCACCACCTCGCGGACGCGGTCGGTGGCGAGATCGAGCCCGACCAGCATCTCGGTGAGCGAGAGGGGCGAGGCCTCCAGCGCCGGGGCGGCCTGCCGGAGCGCGCGCCCGGCCACCTCGCGCCAGCGCTCGTCGCCGGTGAAGGCGGCGAGGCGCAGCACCACCTGGAGCGCCACCGAGGCGCCGGAGGGCTCGGCGCCGTCGTGCGTCGGCTTCTCCCGGACCAGCAGCCGTTCATGGTCCTCGGCGGTGGCGTACCAGCCGCCGCCCACCGGATCGCCGAAGCGGCGCGTCAGCTGCTCGCCGAGGTCGAGCGCGGCGGCCAGCCAGCGCGGCTCGAAGGTGGCCTCGAAGAGCTCGAGCAGGCCGCTGGCCAGGAAGGCGTGGTCGTCCAGGAAGGCGGGGGTGCCGGCGCTCCCGCCGAGCCAGCTCCGCTGCAGCCGCCCGCCCACCACCATGCGGCCGAGCAGGTGCTCCGCCGCGCGCGCCGCCGCCGCCACCCAGCGCGGCTCGGCGAGCACCCGGCCGCCGAAGGCCAGCGCCGAGATCATGAGTCCGTTCCAGGAGGCCAGCACCTTGTCGTCGCGCAAGGGCGCGGGGCGGCGGGCTCGCGCGCCGAGGAGGATGGCGCGCGCCCCGGCCAGCGCCTGCCACTCGGCCTCGTCCGGCGCCGGCACCCGCAGCACGTTGACGCCCTCCCAGTTTCCCCCGGCCGTGACGTCATGGAAGCGGCAGAAGCGGTCGGCCTCCGGCCCGAGCAGCGCCCGCACCTCGGCCTCGGTCCAGACGAAGTAGCGCCCCTCCTCCCCCTCGGAGTCGGCGTCGGTGGCCGAGTAGAACCCGCCCTCCGGCGAGGTCATCTCGCGCAGCACGTAGTCGAGCGTGGTGCGGACCACCCGGGCGAAGTCGGGGCGCCCCGTCACCTGCCAGGCCTCGGCATAGGCCAGCGCGAGGAGCGCGTTGTCGTAGAGCATCTTCTCGAAGTGGGGCACCAGCCAGCGCTCGTCGGTGGAGTAGCGGTGGAAGCCGCCGGCCAGCTGATCGTGGATCCCGCCGGCCGCCATCCGCGCCAGCGTCGTGACCGCCATGTCGAGCGCCTGGGCGTCGCCGCTGCGCCGGTGGTGGCGCAGCAGCAGCCGCACCGGCAGCGAGGAGGGGAACTTGGGGGCGCGCCGCAAGCCGCCGTGGGCGGGGTCGTAGAGGCGGGCCACGGCCTCGACGGCGCGGGCGATGAGCTCGGGGCCGGGCGGGGCGGCGGCCGGCGCGCCCGCCGGGGCCAGCGCGGTGCGCACCGCCGCGGTGAGCGAGCCCGAGGTGGCGCGGACGCGCTCCGGGTCGCTGCCGTGTACGGCCGCCACCTCCTCCAGGATGGAGAGGAAGCCGCGCATCCCCTGGCGCGCGCCGTCCCGCGGGGGGAAGTAGGTGCCGCCGAAGAACGGCTCCCCGTCCGGCGTGAGCCAGACGCTCATGGGCCAGCCGCCGCCGCCGGTGAGGAGCTGCACCGCCGTCATGTAGAGCTGGTCCACGTCCGGCCGCTCCTCGCGGTCCACCTTGATGGCCACGTAGCGCCCGTTGAGCACGCGCGCGATGGCGTCGTCCTCGAACGACTCGCGCTCCATGACGTGGCACCAGTGGCAGGTGGAGTAGCCCACCGAGAGGAAGACCGGCCGGCCGAGCCGGCGCGCCTCCTGGAAGGCCGCCTCGCCCCAGGGCCACCAGTCCACCGGGTTGTGGGCGTGCTGCAGGAGGTAGGGGCTCCGCTCCAGCACGAGCCGGTTGGTGAAGCGGGGACGGCCGCCCTCGAGGTGGTGGGTGCGGGGCCGGTAGCCCGTCCCCTTGGCGCGCACGGCGTCGGCGAGTCGGTGGGCCAGCGGCTCGGAGTGGGGGACGGCGCCAGGCAGGGGGGCGAGCATGCCCGGCAGGTATAGGCGTCAGCCCGGGCCGGCGCCCGCCAGTGGCGCGATCTCGCGGGAGGAGACCCGCAGGAAGCGCCACAGCAGCGCGGCGGCCACCGCGAAGAGGCCGACCACGAAGCCCCACCAGAGCCCCACCACGCCGAGCGACAGGCCGAAGGCGAAGAGGAGCACCGCGGGCAGGCCGAGCCCCCAGTGCCCCGCGAGGTTGGCCAGGAAGGTGAAGCGGGTCTCGCCGGCCCCGCGCAGCACGCCCGCCCCGGCCCCCTGGACACCGTCCGCGATCTGGAAGAGCGCCGCCACCCGGAAGAGCGGCACCGCGGCGGCCACCACCGCCGGGTCGTCGGTCAGGAGCCTGGCGATGGCGTGGGGGAAGAGGAGGAAGCCCACGCCGCAGAGCGACATGAAGCCGGCGGCCGCGCCCATGGCGGTCAGGCCGGCGCGCCGCGCCCCCGGCCGGTCGCGCGCTCCCACGAAGTGGCCCACTCGCACCGAGCCGGCGTTGCCCACGCCCAGCGCCACGGTGAAGGTGAGGCTGGCCACCGCGAGCGCCAGCTGGTGCGACGCCATGGCCACCGCGCCGAGCCGGGCCGCCAGGAAGCCGGCCAGCGAGAAGAAGCCCACCTCGGTCACCATGTGCAGGCCGGTGGGCAGGCCGACGCGGGCGGCGCGCCAGAGCTCCGCCGCGTCCTGCCGGCGAGCGTCTCGCGAGAGCGGCGCGGCGGGCACCCGGCGGATGGCGGTGACCAGGATGGCCGCCTGGAGGACGAGGCACAGGCTGTTGGAGACCGCCGCGCCGGCGCCGCCCAGGGCGGGCACCAGCTGGAGCGGCCCGGCCCAGGCCGGCAGGCCCGCGCCGCCGAAGACCAGGAGGATGTCGAGCGGCACGTTGACCAGGTTGGCCACCACCGTGGCCACGACCATGGGGCGCGTCAGGCCGGCCGCCTGGAGGTAGGCGCGCCCGCCCACGTAGAGGAAGAGGAAGGGCAGGCCGGGCAGGCGCCAGAGGATGAAGCGCCCGGCCTCGTGCGCCACCGCCGGCTCGACGCCGAGGGGCTCGAGCAGCCATGGCAGGAGCATCATGGGCACGGCCAGCCAGGCGGCGGCGTGCAGCGCGAGGAAGCCACCCTGCCAGGCGAGCCGACGGGCGCGCGCCGGGTCCCCGGCGCCGAAGGCCTGGGCCATGAGCGGGTCGAGCCCCATCATCACGCCCATCCCGAGCACCGCCAGGGAGAAGAAGAGCGCGTTGCCGAGCCCCACGCCCGCGATCTGGACCGCGCCGGCCCGCCCCACCACCGCGGTGTCCACCACGCCCATGAGCGCCTGTCCGGCCTGTGCCGCGGCGAGCGGCAGGGCCAGACGCGTGAGGGCCGAGAGCTCGGCGCGGACGGGACCTGGGGACGTGGGCGCCATGCGATGGGGCCGTGTCATGGCCGATTTCCGGCCTCGCATCAAGGGGTTGGGGCCCCGGGACTCGACCTGACGCCCGGTTCGTGCTTGGATTCGCGCCCTTCGACGCCCCATGGCCTCCTCAGACCCTTCAGAGCGCAGCTCCAGCTCTCCGCCGGCCGATCCCCCACAGCCTCCGCCCGCCGCGGTCTCCAAGCCGAACCAGGAGCCGGAGCGCGAGGTCACCGCGCCCATCGCCACGCGGAGCGCGTTGCCGGCCGTGGGCCAGGCGCCCCACCTCGAGCCCCATGGACCCGGCCACCGCCACCCGCCCACCGGCGCGGCGCTGGCCGGCCTCGCGCTCGGTGCGCTCGGGGTGGTCTACGGCGACATCGGCACCAGCCCGCTCTACGCCTTGAAGGAGTGCTTCAACGGGCCGCATGGTGTCGAGCCCACGCCGGAGAACGTGCTCGGGGTCCTCTCGCTGGTCTTCTGGGCCATGACCTTCGTGGTCACGTTCAAGTACCTCTCCTTCGTCATGCGGGCCGACAACCGCGGCGAGGGGGGCATCCTGGCGCTCCAGGCGCTGGTCTCGCGCCAGGACACCAACAGGCGGAGCCGCCAGGTCCTCCTGCTCCTCGGCATCTTCGGGGCGGCGCTGCTGTACGGAGACGGCGTCATCACGCCGGCCATCTCGGTGCTGGGCGCGGTGGAGGGCGTGGCGGTGGCCGCGCCGGCGCTCGCCAAGTTCGTGGTGCCGGTCACGGTGGTGATCCTGGCCGGACTCTTCCTCATCCAGCGGCGCGGCACCGGCACGGTGGGGGCCATCTTCGGCCCGGTCATGCTGGTCTGGTTCGCCTGCATCGGCGCGCTCGGCCTGCGCGGCATCCTGGCCGATCCCAGCGTGCTGGCGGCCGTCAACCCGCTGCAGGGCGTCCGCTTCTTCGCCCAGAACGGCATGCACGGCTTCCTGGTGCTCGGCGCGGTGGTGCTCTGCATCACCGGCGGCGAGGCGCTCTACGCCGACATGGGCCACTTCGGGAAGCGCCCCATCCGGCTGGCCTGGCTCGGCGTGGCCATGCCGGCGCTCATGCTGAACTACATGGGACAGGGGGCGATCCTGCTCCACGACCCGGCGGCGCGCGTCAACCCGTTCTACCTGCTGGCGCCTGGCTGGGCGCTCTACCCGCTCATCGGCGTGGCCACCGCCGCCGCCATCGTGGCCTCCCAGGCGCTCATCTCCGGCGCCTTCTCGCTGACCCATCAGGCGGTGCAGCTCGGCTACTCGCCGCGAGTCACCGTGAAGCACACCTCGCGCACCGAGATGGGGCAGATCTACATCCCCGAGGTGAACTGGGCGCTGGGCCTGGGCTGCATCGCGCTGGTGCTGGGGTTCAAGAGCTCCTCCAACCTGGCCGCCGCCTACGGCATCGCCGTGACCGGCACCATGAGCATCACCACGCTCCTCTTCCACCGCGTCATGCGCGACCTGTGGCACTGGCCGCGCTGGCAGGCCTGGCCGCTCACGGTGGTCTTCCTGGCGGCCGACCTCTCCTTCTTCCTGGCCAACGTGGTGAAGATCGAGGAGGGCGGCTGGTTCCCCATCGTGGCGGCCGTCTTCGTCTTCACGCTCATGTCCACCTGGAAGCGCGGGCGCTCCGTGCTGGCGCAGGTGCTCAAGGACGCCGGCCTCCCGCTGGAGCTGTTCATCGACGACGTGGCCCGGCGCAAGCCGGTGCGCATCCCGGGGACCGCGGTCTTCATGACCTCCAACCTGGGCACCGCGCCGCCCGTGCTGCTGCACCACCTGAAGCACAACAAGGTGCTGCACGAGCGGATCCTCTTCGTGTCGGTGCTGACCGAGGAGATCCCGCAGGTGCCGGCGGAGGAGCGGGTGGTGGCGCGCGAGCTGGGCAACGGCTTCTTCCAGGTCATCGCCCACTACGGCTTCATGGAGCAGCCCAACATCCCGGCGCTGCTGGCGGGCCTGAAGGAGCTGCCGCCGCCGTCGGCGCGGCTCACCGTCGACCCCATGGACACCACCTTCTACCTGGGGCGAGAGACCCTGCTCGCCACCGGCGGCTCCTCGCTGGCCACCTGGCGCAAGCGGCTCTTCATCGTCATGTCCCGCAACGCCGCCACGGCCAGCGCCTTCTTCGGCCTGCCGCCCAACCGGGTGGTCGAGCTGGGGGCGCAGATCCAGCTGTAGCGGGGCGGAGCGGTCCGGACTCGGTACTGGATCTCCGTTCAGGCTCTGCTACCATGCCACCGTGATCGTCCTCGGCATCGATCCCGGCTCGCGCCGGTGCGGCTACGGCGTGGTGGCGCGGGAGGGCGGCCGCCTCCAGGTGCTCGAGTCGGGCGTGCTCGTGCCGGGCGACCGTCCGGTGGCCGAGCGGCTCGGCCTCATCCTGGCCGGCCTCGATCGGGTCATCGCCCGCGCCCGGCCGGAGGAGGTGGCGGTGGAGCAGGTCTTCTGCGGCGCCTCCCCGCGCTCGGCGCTGGTGCTCGGCCAGGCCCGCGGCGTGGCGCTGGCGGTGGCGGCCCGGGCCGGCCTGCCGGTGCACGAGTACGCCCCGTCGGCCGTCAAGCTGGCCTTCACCGGCTCCGGCCGCGCCGGCAAGGACCAGATGCTCCGCACCGCGCAGGCGCTGCTCGGCGTGGCCGCCACCCTGTCGGA
Organism: Anaeromyxobacter sp.; assembly: GCA_031396105.1. GTDB lineage: Bacteria > Myxococcota > Myxococcia > Myxococcales > Anaeromyxobacteraceae > JADKCZ01. Next base: position 34,135 of record JANNKC010000145.1, on the reverse strand, counting down.
CGAGGCCGACGCCATCGCGCTGGCCGTCTGCCACCTGGCGCGCCGGCCCTTCGCCGCGCCCGCCACCTCCGCGCGCGCCACCGCGGCCCGGGCGCTCTCGCACCTGCGCCCGTCCCGGCGCGACCACCGGAGGACCCCGTGATCGCCCGCCTGAGCGGCCTGGTGGTGGAGAAGGGCGAGGACACCGCCATCCTCGACGTGAGCGGCGTGGGCTACCTGGTCCACCTCTCGGCCGCCTCGCTGCTGGCGCTGCCGCCGCGCGGCGAGCGGGCCGCGCTGCGCGTCATCACCCACCTGCGCCAGGACTCGCTGGATCTCTTCGGCTTCGCCACCGCCGAGGAGGAGGACGTCTTCCGCGCCCTCCTCGACGTGAAGGGCGTGGGGCCGCGCGCCGCGCAGAACATCCTCTCCGGCATCGAGCCGCGCGACCTGGCGCAGGCGGTGGCCCAGGGCGACGTGGCCCGGCTCACCAAGGTGCCGGGGGTCGGCAAGAAGACCGCCGAGCGGCTGGTGGTGGAGCTGAAGGAGAAGCTGGTGGCGCTGGCTCGCGCCGCCGGGCCGGCCGCCGGGAAGGGGGCGATCGGGCTGGTGGAGCAGCTGGCCGCCGCGCTCGTCAACCTGGGCTACAAGCCGGCCCAGGCCGAGCAGGTGGCCGAGGCCATGCGCGACCGGGCCGAGGGCAAGGGGCTCGACGAGCTCCTGCGCGAGGCCCTGAAGGCGATGCGCGGGTAGCCGCGGGTCGAGGTCGGGGTCGAGGTCGGGTTCGGGCGTGGGCCCGGCGTGATAGGGAGTGGCCACCATGAGCGTCCGGCCCGTCAGCCCGAAGTCCCTCGAGGGAGACGAGAAGCTGGAGCAGTCGCTCCGGCCCGCCACCTTCGGCGAGTACGTCGGCCAGGAGAAGATCGTCGAGAACGTGAAGGTCTACGCGCTCGCCGCCAAGCAGCGCGGCGAGGCGCTCGATCACGTGCTCCTCTCCGGCCCGCCGGGACTGGGCAAGACCTCCATGGCCCACATCCTGGCGCGCGAGCTCGGGGTGGCGCTGCACGTCACCTCGGGGCCGGCGCTGGTGAAGAAGGGCGACCTGGCGGGCCTGCTCACCGCGCTCTCGCCCCGCGACATCCTCTTCATCGACGAGATCCACCGGCTGGCGCCGGCCGTGGAGGAGGCGCTCTACCCGGCCATGGAGGACTTCCGCCTCGACGTGGTGCTGGGCGCCGGCCTCGGCGCGCAGACCATGGAGATGAAGCTGGAGCGCTTCACGCTCATCGGCGCCACCACCCGCACCGGCCTCCTGGCCGCGCCGCTGCGGGACCGCTTCCCCATCCAGGAGCGGCTCGACTACTACGTCCCCGCCGAGCTCGAGGAGATCGCCCGCCGCGCCGCGGTGAAGCTCTCGCTCCCGGCCGCGCAGACCGGCCTGCGCCTCCTGGCCGGCCGCGCCCGCGGCACGCCGCGCATCGCCATCCGGCTCCTGCAGCGGGCCCGCGACTTCGCGCAGGTGGAGGGGGACGGCACGCTCACGCCCGACATCGTGGACCGGACCCTGAGCCGGCTCGGCGTGGACGAGAAGGGGCTCGACGCCATGGACCGGCGAATCCTGGCCTCCATCCTCGACACCTTCGGCGGCGGCCCGGTCGGCATCGACGCGGTGGCCGCGGCCGTGGGCGAGGAGGGCGGCACCATCGAGGACGTCTACGAGCCGTTCCTGGTGCGCGAGGGGTACCTGGCCAGGACGCCGCGCGGGCGGACGGCGCTGCCGGCGGCCTACGCGCACCTGGGGCGGAGCCGGCCGCGGGGCGGGCAGGGGGAGCTGCTGTAGGGCGTCACGCCCGCGCGCCGCCGCCGGCTGCGAGCCGGCGGGGTGCGAGGGGAGCTGGGGTGGAGGCTCAGTGCCGCTGGCAGACGTGGCCGTTGGCGCCGGTGCTGATGCAGGTGAAGAGGAACGGGATGGGCCCGTTGCTGAAGTCCGAGACGGATACCAGGATCGTCGAGCCGGCGGACGCGGGGCAGAAGGACGCCTGGAGCGTCTGACCGTCGGTGCTGAGGAGTCCGAAGGTGGTCCCCATGGCCACCGGCTGGGAGGCGCAGCTGCCCATGGGGTGGACCATCGAGGCGGCGAGGAAGCCGCCGCCCAGCTGGCGGAGGCGGAGGGTGACGCCGTCAGGCGTCTCGAGCACCCAGTTCGACCCGGTGTAGTGCACCAGCGTCGGGGTCCCGGGGAAGAAGAACTGCCAGGTGGCGGCGGGCGGCACGAAGGTGCCTGCCGGTCCCGTCGGTCCCGTGGGTCCGGCCACCCCTTGGGTGCCCACGGGTCCTTGCGCGCCTGCCGGTCCCTGGGCCCCTTGCGGTCCCTGGGCGCCCTGCGCTCCGGCCGCGCCGTCGATGCCCTGCAGTCCCTGGAGCCCTTGCGGCCCGGCTGCGCCTTCCGGTCCAGCCGCGCCCTGTGCGCCCGCGGGGCCCTGCGGTCCAGTGGGGCCCTGCGGTCCGGTGGGGCCGACCGCCCCGTCGGCCCCGGAGGTCCCGGAACAGGCCGAGGTGACGAGCAGCAGCGCGAGCGCGGCGGGCAGCGAGGAACGGCGGGCGATGCGGCGCGGAGTCGACGGGCTCAAGGTGACCTCCCTGTGGTGAACCAAAGCGGTAGGCCGGAGCGTGACATTTTGACGCGGGCCGTGGCATCCCTCCTTGCGGGGGCCATGCATCTTGCTCACGCCCACCTCGGCGCCGCGCGCCGCCAGTCCGGGCGCCGCCCCACCAGCCGCAGCAGCCCCAGGCCTGCCAGGAATCCGCCGATGTGCGCGAAGACGGCCACGCCGGTCATGCCGCCGAAGAGCACCGCGCCCACCTGGAAGAGGAACCAGAGGCCGATGAAGACCCAGGCCGGCAGGTAGATCACGCGCACCAGGATGACGATGAAGAAGAGCGTCTGGACGCGCGCGCTCGGAAAGAGAACGAGGTAGGCGCCCAGCACGCCGGCGATGGCGCCGCTGGCCCCCACCATGGGCACCGAGAGGAGCGCCGTGGCGTCGGACGCCGCGAGGGGCGCGGCCTGGACCGCCGTGGCGAGCGACTGCACCAGGGCCGCCACCACCCCGGCCGCGAGGTAGAAGCCGAGGAAGCGGAGCCGCCCCAGCGCGTCCTCCACGTTGTTCCCGAAGATCCAGAGGAAGAGCATGTTGCCGCCGAGGTGCATCAACCCGCCGTGCAGGAACATGCTGGTGAAGACGGTGAGCGGCGGCGGCACCAGGTCCCGCGGCCAGACGTCCTGGAAGGTGAGGAGCTCGAACGGGATGGCGCCGCCCACCAGCACGGAGCGCTCCCCGGCCGAGAGCTGCCAGCCGAAGGCCGCCAGGTTGAGAGCGAGGAGCGCCCAGGTGACCAGGGGCGTCCGCTCGCAGGGGGTGTCGTCGCGCAGCGGGAACACGGGAGGTCTCTACCACCTGGGCCCCCGCGAGGCTCGGGACGGGCCCGACCCGAGCTGGTCGGTGCGGGCCGAGCTCTGACAGCGCTGTCATGGTTCCCGGCGAACCTGTCAGGGGTTCCGACGGCCATTCGTTCCGCGGCCCTCCCACCCGCGGGGCGCCAGTCCGGAAAGCGCCCTGATCATGGCCTGTTGCGTCATGGCGGTCCGGGCGCAACCTGGCAGGACGGTTGGGGTTCCATGGCACGTGGTTTGCCTTAGTGGCTGGCGCCGGGTCCGACGACCTGGCGTCGAGCCGCCTGGACTTCGGGCCGCCGGCGCACGGATGGACCTCGAGCGGAGACGAGCAGAGAATGACCAACTGGAACCAGCGGACGGTGGCGAAGCGGGTCAGTGCCACGGGCATCGGCCTGCACTCGGGCGCACCGGTCATGCTGACGCTCGCGCCGGCTCCCGCCGACGCCGGCATCACCTTCGTGCGCATGGACCTCGGCGTCGAGATCCCGGCCCGCAACGACCTGGTCGTCGACACCAAGCTCTCCACCTCCATCGCCGTCGGCGGGGCGCGCGTCTCCACCATCGAGCACGTCATGTCGGCCCTCCTCGGCATGGGCATCGACAACTGCCGCGTCGAGGTGGACGGTCCCGAGGTGCCCATCATGGACGGCTCCGCCGCCCCCTTCGTCGGCCTGATCAACCAGGCCGGCGTGAAGGAGCAGAAGGCCGGCAAGCGCTTCGTCATGATCACGGCGCCGGTCGAGGTCCGCGACGGCGACAAGCTGGCGCGGCTGGAGCCCTCGGACGGCCTCACCGTCAAGTTCACCGCCGACTTCGAGCACCCGCTCATCACCGACCAGGGCTTCGAGGTCACCGTCACCGACCGCAGCTTCGAGCGCGAGGTGGCGCCGGCCCGCACCTTCTGCTTCCGCAAGGACGTGGAGATCATGCAGTCGATGGGGCTGGCGCTGGGCGGCAGCCTGGAGAACGCCATCGTGCTGGAGGAGTTCTCCATCATGAACCCCGAGGGGCTGCGCTTCCCCGACGAGTTCGCCCGCCACAAGGTGCTCGACGCCATCGGCGACCTGGCGCTCCTCGGCCTCCCGCTGCTGGGCACGCTGACCGCGGTGAAGAGCGGCCACGCCCTCAACCAGGCGCTGGTGCGGCGCGTCCTCGCCGATCCCTCCTGCCACCGGGTCATCCAGGTGTCGCAGGAGAGCGCCGCCGCCCGGGTCCGCGCGCCGGTGGCGCTGGCCGCCGGACGGCAGCAGACCGCCTAGCGCCCGCCGCCGCCTCGCCGGCGCGGCCGCTCTGCGCCTACACTCCTCCGCGTGGACTCCCTGCCGAGAGCGCTCCCTCGCGCCCCCGCCGACGCGCTCGGCCCCACCGGGCCCCGCTTCGGCGCCTACGCCGGCTCGCTCGGCCGCGTGGACCTCTCCGCGCTCGCGCCGGAGGGGCTGCTGGCCTCGGTGCGCCACGCCGCCCGCCTGAAGCGCTGGCAGCGGGTGGTGCTGGTGGGCCCACGCCACCTGGTGGTGGCCACCGTCCTCGACGGCGGCGCGGTGGCGGGCGGCTCGGTCTGGGTGGTGGACCGCGCCACCGGCGAGGTGCGCTGGGACCGGAGCGCCACCGGCCTCTCGGGCCTGAACGCCCGGGTCGGCGAGCGGCCCGGCGCCGGCGCGCGCGCCTCCTTCGCCGGCCCCGGCTTCTCGCTCACGCTGGAGCGCCGCTCCGATCGCTACCAGCTCGAGGCCGACCTGGGTGAGGCGCTCAGGCTGGAGGCGCTGCTCGACGCGCGCGGCGCCCCCGACCCGTTCGCCCTGGTGGCGCCGCTGCCCGGGGACGGGGTGCGCGCCTCGCAGCTGAGCGGCCCGCTCGCGGTGACCGGCCTGCTCACGCTGCGCGGCGAGCGGTACGCGCTCGACGGGGGGTTCGCGGCGCTCGACTATGGCACCGGCCTCTTCCCGCGCGAGGTGGCCTGGCGCAAGGTGACCGCGGCCGGCCGGCTGGCCGACGGCCGGCCGGTGGCGCTGCACCTCGCCGAGGGGCTGGACGGCGCGGAGCCGGAGGACGGCGGCGAGGACGTGCTGCTCCTCGGCGCCGGGCCGCACCGGCTGCCGCCGGTGGCGGTGCAGGGCGACCCGCAGTCGGCCACCACGTCCTGGCGCCTGCTGAGCGTGGACGGGGCGGTGGACCTCACCTTCGAGCCCGCGGCGAGCCACCGCGAGGGTCGCGAGCTCCTGCTGGTCTCGACCACCATCACCCAGCTGGCCGGGACGCTCTCCGGGCGGCTGCCCGGGCCGCAGGGGGCGCCCCTCGAGCTCGACGGTCTGCCGGCGGTGGCGGAGGATCTCGCGGCGAGGTGGTGAGGGGCCGCGCGGCCCGCAGGTCCGGCGTGGCGCCGGCCGCCCGGGCGCCGGCTACCAGCTCCCGAAGCGCCGCTTGGCCTCGGCCGCCAGCGCGTCGCGGTGGGCCGGGTGGGCGATGGCGATGAGCGCCGCCGCCCGCTGCCTCAGGTTCTTGCCCCACAGGTCGGCGATGCCGTGCTCGGTCACCACGAAGTGGACGTGGGCGCGGGTGGTCACCACGCCGGCGCCGGGCTTCAGGTAGCTGACGATGCGCGACTCGCCGGAGGTGGTGGTCGACTTGAGCGCGATGATGGGCTTGCCGCCCTCGGAGAGCGCGGCGCCGCGGATGAAGTCCATCTGGCCGCCCACGCCGGAGTGGATGCGGTCGCCGATGGAGTCGGAGACCACCTGGCCGGTCAGGTCCACCTCGATGGCGCCGTTGATGGCGGTCACCTTGGGGTTGCGCCGGATGACGGCGGTGTCGTTGGTGTAGGCCACGTCGAGCATGGCCACCGAGGGGTTGTCGTCGATGAAGTCGTAGAGCCGGCGCGTGCCCAGGGCGAAGGAGGCCACGATCTTGCCCGGGTGGATGCGCTTCATCTCGCCGGTGACCACGCCGCGCTCCACCAGGTCGACCACGCCATCGGTGAGCATCTCGGTGTGGATGCCCAGCCGCTGGTGGTCGCCCAGCGCCAGCACGGTGGCCTGCGGGATGCCGCCGATGCCCACCTGGACGCAGGCGCCGTCGTCCACCAGCTCGGCGCAGTGGCGCCCGATGGAGCGCACCTGGTCGGTGAGCGGCCGGTTCGGCAGCTCCGGCAGCGGGTCGCTCGACTCCACGAAGAAGTCGACGTCCTCCTCGTGGATGATGCCGTCGCCGTGGGAGCGCGGCATGTTGGGATTCACCTGGGCGATGACCGTCTTGGCCACCTGCACCGCGGCGCGGGTCACGTCCACCGAGACGCCCAGCGAGCAGCAGCCGTGCTTGTCCGGCGGCGAGACCTGGATCAGCACCACGTCGAGCGGCAGCACCCCGGAGCGGAAGAGCTGCGGGATCTCGGAGAGGAACACCGGCATGTAGTCGGCGCGCCCCTCGCTGACCGCCTCGCGCACGTTGGGGCCGGCGAAGAGGGCGTTGACGCGAAAGCTCTTCGACAGCTCGGGCGCCGCGTACGGGGCGGGCCCCTCGGTGTGGATGGAGACCACCTCCACCACCCGCAGCTCGGGGGCGCGGGCGGTCATGGCGGCGATGAGCCGCTGGGGGGCGGCGGCGATGCTGTGGATGAAGACGCGGTCGCCCGACTTGATGACGGCGACGGCTTCCTCGGCGGTGACGGTGCGGGCCATGCGTCCTCGGTCCGGTGCGTGGGAGGCGCGCAGGATAGCAGAGCCCGGCCCGGCCGGGGTCGCCGCCGCGGCCGCGGCTAGGATCCGCGCAGGTCCCAGGCCAGCTTGGCCGCCAGGGCCAGCGAGACCGCCACCGCCACCCGGCGCACCAGTGCGTCGCCCCTGCGGACGGCCAGGTGGGCCCCGATCCAGCCGCCGGCGAGCTGGGCGGCCGCCATGGGGAGGGCCACCTGCCAGAGCACCAGGCCGCGAGAGGCGAAGACCGCCACCGCCGCCAGGTTGGAGGCGAAGTTGACCACCTTGGCCCCGGCCGAGGCCTCGGCCAGTCCGTCGCCCAGCAGCGCCACCGAGGCCACGATGAGGAAGGTGCCGGTGCCCGGACCGAAGAAGCCGTCGTAGGCGCCGATGCAGAGGGCCACCAGGCCGGCCGTGACCGAGCCGCGGTGGCGTCGCGAGGGGCCGCCCGCGGCGCGCGCCCCGGGCGGCCCGCTGCGCAGGCCGATGAAGAGCGCGGCGGCGGCCAGCAGCACCAGCACCACCGGCTTCAGCGCGGCCGGCGGGACCGTCAGCACCAGCGCGGCGCCGAGGAGCGAGCCGAGCAGTCCGAGCGGGAAGCCCACCCGGGCGCGAGCCGGGTCGATCATGCCGGCGCGGGCGAACTTCACCATGGCCGCGAAGGAGCCGAAGACCGACTGGCCCTTGTTGGTGCCGAGCGCGAGGTGGGACGGCAGCCCGGCGGCCAGCAGCGCCGGCACGGTGAGCAGGCCGCCCCCGCCGGCGATGGCGTCGATGACGCCGGCGGCCAGGGCCACCAGGGCCAGCAGGCCGATGGTGGTGGGCGACAGATCGGGCATGGGCCACGGCTTCTAGCACGCCCGGCGCCGGGCGGCGCTGGGAGGCCGGGAGGCAGTCCCCGGCGCCGGGCGGCGCGGGCTGCACGGCCTCTCAGTCCCGGGGGGCGCCGATGCGCGCCAGCAGGGCGCGGTAGCGGGGATCGCCCTGGACCGACTCGAAGAGCGGCTCGAGCTGCAGGTCGAGGAGGCCGCTGTCGCCCTGCACGACCGCCCGCTCCAGCCAGCGGAAGGCCGCGTCGGCGTCGCCGCGCCAGGCGTGGACGCTGGCCACCTGGAACGGCGCCTCGTGCTCGTGCTTGGCCACCAGCTCCCGGAGCGCCGCGTCGGACGCCCTCGGCTGCCCCATGGAGTGGCGCGCCATGGCTTCGTACTCCAGGCGGAAGACCGGCTCGTCGACGCCGCGGATGGCGTCGAGGGAGGCCTGGTGCCGCCCTTCCAGGAGCTCCACGGTGGCCAGGCAGACCAGGGCCGACCACTGGGCGGGCTCCAGCTCCAGCGAGCGCACCGCCGCGGCGCGGGCCTGAGGCAGCTGGTGCCCGGCCAGGTAGAGCGCCGAGAGGGCGGACCACGGCTTGTAGGAGAGCGGGTCGAGCTCGCTGGCGCGGCGCGCCTGGAGGATGGCCTCCTCGAGCCGACCCGAGGCGCCGAGCACGTAGCGGGCGTTGCGCCAGAGGGCGTCGGGGTCACCCGTGCCGAGGTTGATGGCCCGCGCCATGTCCGCCTGCGCGCCCGCCCAGTCGCGGCGGGCGAAGAGCCGGAGCTGGCCGCGCACCACGTAGCCGTCGGCCAGGTCGGGCGCCAGCTCCACCGCGCGCTCCGCCGCCGCCAGCGCCCGCGCCTTCCCCTGGCGGATGGCCTCCACCGACGGGCCGATGTTGCCGTGGTTCTCGAAGAGGGCGCTGGCCAGCGCCGCCCACGCCGGCGCGTAGCCCGGGTCGAGCGCCAGGGCGCGCTGCAGCAGGGCCTCGGACTTGATCCAGCCCTCCTTGGCGTCGCGCCGCTGAAGCTGCCGGCCCTGCAGGTAGAGGCTGTAGACCCGCGGGTCCTTGGTGCGGAACTCGCGGCTGGTGGGGGTCTGGCCGGCCAGCAGCTTGACCCGCAGCGCCTCCACCACGGCGGCGGCGATCTCGTCCTGCACCGCGAAGACCCCGCGGAGCTCGCGGTCGAAGGTCTGCGACCAGAGGTGGAAGCCGTCGGACGTCTTGACGAGCTGGGCGGTGACGCGGACGCGGCCGGCGTCGAGCCGCACGCTCCCCTCCAGCACCGCCGCCACGCCGAGCTGCCGGCCGATGGCCTTGAGGTCGCCCTCCTTGCCACGGAAGGCGAAGGAGGAGGTGCGGCCCGCCACCTTGAGCCCCTCCACCTGGGCCAGCGCGTTCAGGATCTCCTCGGCCAGGCCGTCGGAGAAGAACTCCTGGTCCTGCCCCGGCGAGAGGTCGGCGAAGGGGATGACCGCCACCGAGGGGATGGACCCGGCGGGGGTGCCGGCCAGGGCGGCCCGCTGCTGGCGCACCGCCAGCGTGGCCGCCACCAGGACCAGGCCGAGGACCAGCCCCCCGAGGAGCGCCGCGATGGTGGCCACCCGTCGGCCCGAGCGGCGCCGGATGCGGACCGGGCCGCTGCGGGTGGACGCCGCGCGGGGCTCGTCGGGCCGGAGCTCCTGGAGCAGGGCGGCCACCGCGGCGGCGTCGCGCGGGCGGTCCACCGGGTCCTTCTCCAGCATCTGCCGCACCGCCTCGCCGAGGCCGGGCAGGTCGGGCACCTCGAGGCGCGGCCCAGGGCGCGACGAGCTGGCGGACTTGCCGCCGTCGTCCGGGAAGGGGAGCTCGCCGGAGAGCAGGCGGTAGAGCAGCACGCCCAGCGCGAAGACGTCGGTCCGCTCGTCCTCCGGCGCGCCGCGCCACTGCTCGGGCGCCATGAAGTCGGGCGTGCCGCCGTCGAGCCGCCGCCGCCCGAAGGCGTGGGCCAGGCCGAAGTCGAGCAGCCGCACCGAGCCGTCCTCGCAGAGGAAGACGTTGGAGGGCTTCAGGTCGCGGTGCACCACGCCCCGGCCGTGGGCGTGGGCCAGGCCGTGGGCCACCTCGAGGGCGATGCGCACGGCGTCGGCCGGGGGCACCGGCCCCTCGCGCAGCCGCTCCTTGAGCGTGCGGCCGCGCAGGAGCTCCAGCACCAGGTAGGGGCCGGCCTCGCAGCGCCCCACGTCGAGGAGCGCCACCAGGCCGGGGTGGGAGAGGTGGGCGATGGTGTCGGCCTCGCGCTGCAGCTGGTCGGCCGCCACCTCGGCCTTGCCGGGGCGCACCACCTTGAAGGCCACCAGCCGATCCAGCTCGGAGTCGCGCGCCTGGTAGACCACGCCGAAGGAGCCGCGCCCGAGCTCGCGCTGGAGCTCGTACCGGCCGACGGAGGCGCCCGGGCGGAGCGTCGGCGTCCAGGCGTCTTCGGTGGACGCCTCGGGCACCCGGGCCAGGTCCGCCAGCAGCACGGAGAGCTGGCCCGGCTCCGGTGAGTGAGCGGGGACCACGGAGCGTCGAGGTTGGCACGCTCGATGGGGCAGGGCAAGCGGGACCCGGACCGTGGGTCCGGTGCCCGGGAAGCAGCGGGCCCCGGAGGTCGAGGCTATACCTGTTGGCATGGAACCGAACGGCAAGGGCGGGCCGGCCGGCGGGGGCGCCGGCTTCCAGTATCCACTCCAGTACTCGCTCAAGGTCATCGGCCTGGCGGCCGACGACTTCCCCGAGCACGCCCGCGCGCTGGTGGAGCGGGCGGCCGGCGCCGAGGTCGTCGAGCCGCCCACCGTGCGCGCCAGCGGCGGGGGGCGCTACCTCTCGGTGACCGTGGTGGTGCGGCTCGACTCCGAGCCGCAGCGGCTCGCGGTCTACGCGGCGCTGCGCGCCGATGAGCGGGTGGTCTACGCGCTGTAGGCGCCGCGGAGCCGGCGGTGTGCCGGCCCGCGTGAAGCGAGCGACCGGCCAGGATGGGGCGCCTGGCCATTCCGGGGCACGCGGCGACCGCGGGTGGTACACGAGGGGGGAGCAGTAGCGATCCCCACCCGCTGCCCGAGGAGCCCCACCGTGAACGACACGTTTCGCGAGGTGAAGGATCGGATGCGCAAGCTCGACGTGGTGCTCGCCCAGGGCGGGAACTCCAACGTCGACTTTGCTCAGGCCGTCTCCCGGGTTCGCCGCCTCGTGAAGAAGGGTGACCGTTCCCGCGAGCCGAGCGTCGAGATCCGGTCCGGTCTCGACAAGGCCGAGGCCATCGGCCGGGCCCTGCTGGCCAGTTAGGGGGAGACGGCGAGCGGTCCGTGATCGCCAGAACTGCCTGGGCGCCGCCCGGTCTCTTGGGCTGTGCGCTCGACTTCCTTTTCGGGATGGAGTAACACCTCCGCTGCCCCATCCCAACTCCGGGCCGGGACCGAGCGGGCCACTGTCCGCTCGCGCACACGAGAAGAAACGAGCTCATACTGTAATGGCTACCGGTACCGTGAAGTGGTTCAACGATGCGAAGGGCTTCGGTTTCATCACCCAGGACGGCGGGGGCGAAGACGTCTTCTGCCACCACACCGCCATCAAGGCCGATGGGTTCCGCACCCTCGCCGAGGGCCAGAAGGTGGAGTTCGACGTCAGCAAGGGCCCCAAGGGGCTGCAGGCTGCGAACGTTCGCCCGGTCTAACCGCTTCACCTGAAGCGTCCGAAGCCCGGCCCACGCGGGCCGGGCTTCTCCGTTTTTCATGGCCGGGCCACCCGGAGGGGCGGCCGCATTCACCACGAAAGCGCGTCCCATGAGCGAACTCCAGAACGGCAGCTTGGTGCAGCACGTCTCTCTCGGCGTCGGCAAGATCGTCGCGGTCGAGCCAGGCGCCATCCACGTCTTCTTCCCCGACAGCGACAAGCGGTTCGCCGCCAAGCTTCGCCTCCCGACGGCTCGGGCCATGCTGCGGACCGAAGGGTTCGAGCCGAACGGCTGGCTCGAGGGGCTGACGGCCTTCTCGCTCGACGCCACCACCGGCCGGTACGCCCTGTCGGCCACCTTCCTGACGCACGAGCAGGCGCTCGCCCAGTTCCTGGCCGTCTACCCCGAGGGCTTCGCCGATCCGGCCTACCTGGACGCCGGCAAGGCGCGCGGCGGACGGGCGGCCCGCTGGCGCGCGGCCCATGCTGCCTGGGACAAGAAGCTGGGCAGGGCCGAGGCCGAGCGGCTGGTGGAGGAAGGCGACGTGGCGGGCTTCGTCGATCGCGCCCGCGACATCGACAAGCTGGTGGCGCCGCTCCACCCGCCCGCCGACGTCGGGATGGTGAAGGAGGCGCTGGCGGACGAGGAGTTCGCGCGTCCGTTCTTCCTGGCCCTGGTGGAGCTGCTCTCGGTGCCGTCGCCCGGCCGAGCCCGCTTCGACAAGCTCTTCGCCGCGGCACGGTCCCTGCCCGTCGAGCCCGCCCAGCAGTGGATGGTGGCCACCCTCTTCCCGTTCGTGGCCTCGCCAGAGCGGCACGTCCTGGTGCGACCCCGCACCACCTGCCTGGGCGCCGAGCGGCTCGGCTGCGACGTGCGCTACGAGGCGAGCCCGAACTGGGCCACCTACGCCGCGGTGCGGTCGGCGGAGGTCCAGTTCCTGGAGCGGCTGGCGGCGATCGGCGCCAAGGACTTCGTCGACGTGGAGGCGTTCCTGCACGTCACGGCCACGGTGAGGCGCCCTACGCCCCGCGCCGCCGCCAAGGCCGCCGCGGCGCCCCGGCGCTGAACCCCGCAAGGCCGCCTGTTTCCGGCAACCTGGAGTGGCTCGTTCCGCACCCGCCCCGGCGGGCGGGGGACACGCTTCGGGGGGTTCCGTTGGAGGCGTTCGTTGATACCCTGAATGGGGCGAGTCGGTGCTCGACGGCCTGGTGCCGATCGAGCGCCGGCTCCCGCGGTCTACGAAAGGTACTGGACGATGCCTCACATCGACGTCGAGATCCTCGCGCCGTTTGCAGCCAAGTTCATGGAGGGCACGACCCTCACGCCCGCCGAGCGTGCCGAGGTATTGCGCCTGGCGCAGGGGTTCGCGTGCAAGGACTCCGCGGCCGCCGCCGCCGTGTCGCCGGAGACCATCCGGGCACGCCGCAAGCGCATCTACCGCAAGCTCGACGTGCCTGGCTCCGGCCACCTCATCGCCTCGCTCCTGGCGCTCTCGCTCAAGATGATCGCCGAGGGCGACCGACTGGAGCCGCGCGCAGCCCCCGTGGCGCCGCCCCAGCCCGGCGCGAGCCCCGTGGTGGACGCCGTTCGCTGACCCAGCCACGGCGCCGCGAGGGACCTCGACATCGAGGTCCCTCGGCGCGGGTCGCCGAATACCGATTGCGCCTCGGTCTTTCGGCGTGGTACCACGTCGGCCATGGCCCCGCAGCGCTCCCTCCTCCTCGGCGACCTCGAGCGCGCCGTCATGGCCCACCTCTGGTCCGCAGGTCCGCTGGACGTGAAGGCCTGTCACCTCGCCATCGGCACGCGGCGCCGCATCACGCTCAACACGGTCCAGTCGACGATGGAGCGGCTCTTCCGCAAGGGGCTGCTCCGCCGCGACAAGGTGAGCCACGCCTACGTCTACGAGGCCGTGCTCTCCCGGGAGGAGTTCGGCACGCAGCTGGCCCGCGACGTGGTCGCCGCGGCCGTTGGAAGCGCCGCGCCCATCTCCCTGCTGGCGGCCTTCGTGGACCTGGCCGAGCGCACCGGCGACGAGGGCCTGGCTCGCCTCGAGCGCCTCATCGCCGACCGCCGGGCCGCGTCCAGGGAGCGTACGTGAGCCCACTGCTCAGGCTCGCCATCCTGTCGGCCACCACGGTGGTCCTGTTCGGCGGCGCGGCGGCGCTGCTCGCGTCGCTGGCCTACCCGAGGGTCCGGGCGCGCCTCGCGGCGCTGCCGGCGGGGGTCCGAGCCCGCTGGGTGATGGCGTGGGCGGCGCTCCCCTGGCTCGCGTCGGCCGCGCTGCTCGCCCTCTGCTTCGTCCCGTCATTCTGGAGCGTGCTCGGCCTGGCCGTCGATCACTGCCCGCTTCACGACGACGGGCACGTCCACCTCTGCCTGGCTCACGCGCCGCTCCACCCGGTATCGCCGGCGGAGTGGATCCTCCTCGCCGCCGCGGCGCTGGGCGTCGGCGCCGTGGCGCTTGGCGTGCTCAGGGCCCAGCTCGCCACCTGGCGCGCCGTCTCCGCGTTGCTGCGGGTCGCGGGGCCAGGGGATCAGGCCGGCGGACTGGTGGCGTCGGCGGAGCCGCTCTCGGTCACGGCAGGCCTGGTGTGGCCGCTCGTGCTGGTGTCCACCGGCCTGCGGAGTCGCCTGGCCCCACGGCAGGTCGAGGCGGTGCTCGCCCACGAGCGGGCGCACGCCCGTCGGCGCGACCCGCTGCGGCTGGTCGCCGTGGCGCTCCTCGGCGCGGCCTACTCCCCGGGGACGAGGAAGCTCCTCCTCTCGGACGCCGCGCTCGCCTGCGAGGAGGCCGCCGACGAGGAGGCCGCGCTGGAGATCGGCGACCGGACCGTGCTGGCCGAGGCCATCGTGGCGGTCGAGCGGCTCCTCGGCGACCGCGCCCACCACATTGGACTGGGCGTCGGGATGACCGGCTGCGCCACGGAAGTGCGCGTCGAAGCGCTGCTCCGGGACCCGATCCCTCCTCCGCCGGCCTCGACCTCGCTCCGGCTCCTCGGGGCCGCGCTGGCGGCCGGAGCGCTGCTGGCCGCGTTCGAGATCCACCACCTCACAGAGACCGTGCTCGACCTGATCGCGAGGTAGCCACCGATGCGTCCCGTCGTCCGAAGCCGCTTGTCCGCAACACCGACCTTGGCTCGGTGTTTGATGCTGGCTGGCCTCCTGGCCCCCGCGGTCGCGAGCGCCCAGCTCACCGAGGAGGAGGCCGTCCAGCGCGTCCTGGCGCGGCCCGAGGTCCGCGACCGCGTCGAGGGCGACGTGGACGTGGCGCGAGCAGACGCGGTCCGCGCCGGTCTCTGGCCCAACCCGATCCTCTCGTTCACGCGGGAGGAGATCCGCGGCGGTCCGGCGGGCGCCAGCGAGGACCTGGGCCTGGTCACCCAGACGTTCGACCTCTCGGGGCGCCGGGGGCTGCGGGCCGATGCGGCCGGGCGGCGCGTCGAGGCGACGCGGGCTCGGGGAGCCTCCACGCGCCTGGCGCTCGAGATCGAGGTGCGGACCCGGTTCCACGAGCTGCTCGCGGCCGAGCGCCGGGTTGCGGCTGCGGCCGGGTCGCTCGGGCGGCTCGAGGCCCTCTCCACGGCCGTGGGCCGGCGTCAGGCGGCGGGGGACGCCTCCGGCTACGACCGTGGGCGGCTCGAGAGAGAACGCGCCAGCATCGCGGCCCGCGCCGCCGTCGAGGGAGCCGGACTCGTCCGTGCCCGGGCTCGTCTCGGTGGCCTGCTCGGCGCCCAGGAAGCGCCCACGGTGGCCGGAGAACTCCTGCCGGCCGGCGCGCCGCCCGCGCTCGACGGGCTCGCCAGCCGGATCGCCTCCCGGCAGGATCTCCGCGCGCTCGCGGAGGAGGCCGAGGCGGGATCGCTCGACGCTCGGGCCGGTGGGCGTGGCTGGCTCCCCGAGCTGACGCTCTCGGGCGGGTACAAGAGCTCGACCGTCCAGAACGACCGGCTCACGGGCTTCGCCGTCGGCGTGGCCGTGCTGTTCCCGCTCTTCGACCGGGGCCAGGACGAGGCCCTGCGGGGACGCGGCCGGGTTCGCGCCGCCCGGGCCAGGCTCTCGCTCGAGACCGACGCGGCGACCGCGGAGGTCCGGGGCCTTCATGCCCAGGTCACGGCGCTCACCGAGGCAGCGCACCGCTTCCGGGCGGACGCCCTCGAGACCTCTCGCCGCCTCATCGCCACGGCCGACGCCGCGTACCGCGGCGGCGAGCTCGGCGTCCTGGAGCTCGTCGACGCCCACCGCGGCGCGCTCGACGCCGAGCTGCAGGCCCTGGAGCTGGAACTCACGGCGCGCCGCGCGCGCCTGGAACTCGATCTCGCCACCGGAGGAACCACCCGATGAGCCGCCCTCTCCTCGCCGCCCTCGCGGCGCTCCTCGTCACGGCCTGCCGGCCTGGCGCCACGTCCGGCCACGCCGAGGGCGGTCACGACCACGACGTCGCGCCGATCGCCATCACCCACTTCGCGGCGAAGACCCAGCTCTTCGTGGAGTTCGAGCCGTTCGTCGCCGGCAAGGAAGGGCGGATGGCGGCCCACTTCACCCGGCTGGCCGACTGGAAGCCGCTCACCGAGGGCCAGGTCATCGCGACCCTCGCCGGCGGTGCGGCGGAGGAGCGCTTCGAGGTGGCCGGCCCGTCGTCGCCGGGCATCTTCCGACCGGCGCCGAAGCCGGGGGCGGCCGGGAAGCGCCGGCTCACCATCTCGGTCTCGACCTCCGAGGGCACCGACGTCCATGACCTCGGCGAGGTCGTGGTCCATCCGAGCGCCGACGCGGCGGCCCACGCCGCGGTCGAGGAGCCGGAGCGGGCCGGGCTCATCGCCTTCCTCATGGAGCAGCAGTGGAAGACCGAGTTCGGGTTGGCGGTGGCCGCCGAGCAGCCCCTCCGGGCCTCGGTCGCCGCCAACGGCTCGGTGCGCCCGCGCTCCGACGGCGAGGCCCACGTCACGGCGCCGGTGGCGGGCCGGCTCGTCACGGCGGGCGCCTCCTTCCCGCGTGTCGGCATGGAGGTGCGGCGCGACCAGCTTCTCGCCGTCCTCGCGCCCAGGCTCGGCGCCGATGCCGATTCCGCCACGCTCGACCTGGCGGTGACCCGGGCCAGGCTGGCCCTCGAGCTCGCCCAGCGTGAGCGGGAGCGGGTCGAGGGGCTCTTCGCCCAGCAGGCGGTCGCCGAGCGCCGGGTCATGGAGGCCCGCAGCGCCGAGGCGCTGGCGGTGGAGGAGCACTCGGCCGCGACGCGCCGCCTGGCCCAGTTCCAGGGGACCCAGCGGGCCTCGGGTGGCGACGCCGCGGGGCGCGTCGGGCTGCGGGCCCCGGTCTCCGGCGTGATCGCGGCCGTGGCGGCCGCGCCGGGGGCGTTCGTCGCCGAGGGCCAGGAGCTCTTCCACGTGGTCGACCTCGACCGGCTCTGGCTGGAGGTCCTGGTTCCGGAGGCCGACGTCGGTCGCATCGGGACCCCGTCGGGCGCCAGCTTCACGGTCGACGGCTACCCCAAGGGCTTCGAGGTGGCGCCGGGGAAGGGCGCGGCCCCCATCGCCTTCGGGGGCGTGGTCGATCCCCAGTCCCGCACCGTGCCGCTGGTCTTCGAGGTGCCGAACCCGGGCCGCGCGCTGCGGGCGGGGATGTACGCCCGGGTCCGGGTCTTCAACGGCCAGGCGCGGAAGGCGCTCGCCATCCCGGCCTCGGCGGTGGTGGACGACGGCAAGCAGGAGGTGGCCTACGTCATGGCGTCGGGCGAGGCCTTCGAGCGGCGCCCGCTCCGGCTCGGCGTCCGGGACGGGGACCTCGTCGAGGTGCTCGACGGCATCGCCCCTGGTGACCGGGTCGTGAGCCGCGGCGCCTGGCAGGTGCGCCTGGCCGCGGCCGGCGGCGCGCTCCCCGCCCACGGCCACATTCACTGAGGACCCCATGATCGACTCGGTCATCCGCTGGTCCCTGCAGAACCGGCTCTTCGTCCTCCTGGGCGCCGGGATCCTCCTCGCCTCGGGCGCCTACACCGCGCTCCACATGCCGGTGGACGTCTTCCCCGACCTCACGGCGCCCACCGTCACCATCATCACCGAGGCGCACGGGATGGCGCCCGAGGAGGCCGAGAGCCAGATCGCCTTCCCCATCGAGACGGCCCTGAACGGCGCCCCCGGCGTGCGGCGGGTTCGCTCCGCCGCGGCCACGGGCATCGCCATCGTCTGGGTGGAGTTCGACTGGGGCACGGACATCTACCAGGCGCGCCAGATCGTCTCCGAGAAGCTCCAGCTGGCGTCCGCCTCACTGCCGCCCGGCGCCGACCGGCCGACGCTGGCGCCGGTCTCCTCCATCATGGGAGAGATCCTCTTCATCGCGCTCACCTCCGACAGGCACGACGGGATGGAGCTGAAGACCACCGCCGACTGGGTGCTGCGCAAGCGGCTCCTCGCCATCCCTGGCGTGTCGCAGGTCATCCCCACCGGCGGCGAGACCAAGCAGTACCAGGTGGTGCTGCGCCCGGAGCGGCTCGGCGCCTACGGCATCGCGGTGGACGAGGTGGTCAAGGCCCTCCGCGAGACCAACGAGAACACCTCCGCCGGCTTCCTCCTGGAAGGAGGGCAGCAGTACCTCATCCACGGCCTCGGCCGGGTGCGCCAGGTGGCCGACATCGGCGAGACGGTGGTGGCCGTGCGCGGCCGCGAGCCGGTGCTGGTGCGTCAGCTCGGCGACGTCCGGATCGGCCCGGCCCTCAAGATCGGCGAGGGCTCACACGACGGCAGGCCGGCGGTGATCCTCGGCATCCAGAAGCAGCCGGGCGCCAACACGCTGGAGCTGACCCGTCGGCTCGACGCCGCGCTCGACGAGCTCCAGGCCGGCCTGCCGAAGGGCATGGAGATCGACCGGAACATCTTCCGGCAGTCGGACTTCATCGAGGTGGCCATCCGGAACGTCCTCGGCTCGCTGCGCGACGGCGCCCTGCTGGTGATCCTGATCGTGCTCGCCTTCCTGGCGAGCGGGCGGGCCACCGCCATCACGGTCCTCGCCATCCCGCTCTCGCTGGTGACCGCCGTGCTGGCGATGAGGGCCCTCGGCGCCACCATCAACACCATGACGCTGGGCGGCATGGCCATCGCCGTCGGGGCGCTGGTGGACGACGCCATCATCGACGTCGAGAACGTGGCCCGGCGCCTCCGGGAGAACGGCCGGAAGCCCGAGGCGGCGCGACGGCCCTCCATGCTGGTGGTCTTCGAGGCCTCCAAGGAGATCCGCAGCTCCATCGTCTACGCCACCGTCATCATCGTCCTCGTCTTCCTGCCGCTCTTCTTCCTCTCCGGCGTGGAAGGACGGCTCCTGGCGCCGCTCGGCTTCGCCTACGTGGTCTCGCTGGCCGCCTCGCTGGTGGTGGCGCTCACGGTGACCCCGGCGCTCTGCTCGGTCCTCCTCCCCGGCTCCAAGGCCGTGCGCGAGGACCGCGAGGGGTTCCTGGTTCACTGGCTCAAGGCCAGGTACCAGCCGGTGCTGGCGGCGGTCATCGACCGGCACCGCATCGTGCTCGCCGCCTCGGTCGCGCTGTTCGTCGCCGCGGGCGTCGGGTTCGGCCTGGCAGGCCGGGCCTTCCTCCCGGACTTCAACGAGGGGACGCTGACCTTGTCGGCGGTGACCCTGCCCGGGACCTCGCTGGGGGAGTCGGACCGGATGGGCCGCCTGGTCGAGGAGACACTGCTCTCCCACCCGGAGGTGGTCGCCACGGCGCGGCGCACCGGCCGCGCCGAGCTCGACGAGCACGCCCAGGACGTCAACTCGGCCGAGATCGACGTCGGCCTCAGGATGGGGAAGCGCTCCAAGGAGGACTTCCTGGCGGCGCTGCGCAGCGACCTCTCGCGCATCCCCGGGATGTCCATCACCATCGGCCAGCCCATCTCGCATCGCATCGACCACATGCTCTCCGGCACCCGGGCCAGCGTGGCCGTCAAGGTGTTCGGCGACGACCTCGTCGAGCTGCGGCGTCTCGGCGAGCAGGTCCGCGGGGTCATGGCCGGCGTGCCGGGCGTGGTGGACCTCTCGCTCGAGCAGCAGTCGGACATCCCCATCCTCACCGTCCGCTTCGACAGGCCCGCCATCGCCCGCCACGGCCTGCGCATCCAGCAGGTGGCGGAGGCGGTCGAGACGGCCTTCCAGGGCACGGTGGCGTCGCGGGTGCTGGAGGGCCAGGCGGCCTTCGACCTGGCCGTCCGCTACGACCGCTCCGCGCTGACCGACCTCGAGGCGGTCCGCGGCATGCTGGTGACGACGCCGTCGGGCGCCCGCGTCCCGCTCCACGCGCTGGCCGAGATCCGCAAGGACCGCAGCCCGAACGCCGTGTCGCGCGAGAACGTGCAGCGCAAGATCGTGGTCATGTGCAACACCTCGGGGCGCGACCTCGGGAGCGTGGTGGAGGACATACGCCGGCGCGTCGCCGCCTCGGTGCCGATGCCCCCCGGGTACCGCGTCGACTACGGCGGCCAGTTCGAGAGCGCGGAGCAAGCGTCGCGCACGCTCCTCCTGCTCGGCATCGCCGTGGTCCTGGGCATCTTCCTGGTGCTCTTCGTGGCACTCAGCTCCGGGCGCGACGCGGCCGTGGTCATGGTGAACCTCCCACTCGCGCTGGCCGGCGGCGTGGCCGGCGTCTGGATCTCGGGCGGCGTCCTCTCGGTCGCCTCCATCATCGGCTTCATCACGCTCTTCGGGATCGCCACCCGCAACGGGCTCATGATGATCTCGCACGTCCACCACCTGGTGGAGCACGAGGGCGTGACCGATCCCAGGGAGGCCGTGCTCCGCGGCGCCCTGGAGCGGCTCTCGCCCATCCTCATGACGGCGCTCGCCACGGGCCTGGGCCTCGTCCCCCTCGCGCTCTCGGGCGGCAGCGCCGGCAGCGAGATCGAGACCCCCATGGCCATCGTCATCCTCTGCGGGCTGCTCTCCGCGACGGCGCTCAACATGCTGGTGGTGCCGGCGCTCTACCTGCGCTTCGGCGGCGTGCGGGAGCGCATCGCGCGGCTCGCGTCGAGCGGGGTGGCCAGGTAGGCGCGGCGGGTGAGGGTCCGCACCCCACCCGGGCCACCGCCCGCAACCGCGCCGGGTTGCCGGGCCACGTGCCGGGCCGCCCTGGATCGTTGCCCCCCCCACAGGGCAGGGCACGCCCCAGGCGGTGGCCGTATGAGATGAGGCCCGCCATGAAAAGGCTCCGCTATCTCATCATCGGTGGAGGAATGACCGGCCACGCGGCCGCGATGGCCATCGGCGAGGTGGATCCCGAAGGGGACGTCACCATCCTCTCCTCCGAGCCGGAGCGGCCCTACGCCCGGCCTCCGCTTTCGAAGGGGCTGTGGCTGGGCAAGGCTGAGGAGACGGTCTGGCTGCCCGAGGTCCCTGGCGTCGACCTGCGCAACGGCCGCCTGGCCGTGGCGCTCGACCGGCACGCGCGGGAGGTGCGAGACGACTGGGGCGACCTCCACCGGTACGACCGGCTCCTCCTCGCCACGGGTGGCGCGCCCCGCCGGCTGCCCGTGGGTGGAGACCGGGTCGTCTACTACCGCACCCTGGCGGACTACCGGCGCCTGCGGGCCGTGGCCGGCCGGGAGATGGTGGTGATCGGCGGCGGGTTCATCGGCACGGAGATCGCGGCGGCGCTCGCGCAGAACGGCAAGTCGGTGACGATGATCTTCCCCGAGGCGCTGCTCGGCGAGCGCACCTACCCCCGCGACCTCGCCGAGGCGGTCACGCACACCTTCGAGCAGCGGGGCGTGCGGCTCCTGGCCGGAGCCACGGTCGCCGACGTCGCCGACGCGAAGGGGCGGCTGGTGGTGCGGACGGCGCAGGGCGACGAGGTCACGGCCGATGGCGTGGTGGCTGGCCTGGGCCTCACGCCGAACACGGAGCTCGCAGCGGCCGCCGGGATCCGCTGCGGCGACGGCATCGAGGTCGACGACCGGCTCCGGACGA
The DNA here is from genome assembly GCA_031396105.1 of Anaeromyxobacter sp. Classification (GTDB taxonomy): domain Bacteria; phylum Myxococcota; class Myxococcia; order Myxococcales; family Anaeromyxobacteraceae; genus JADKCZ01. Next base: position 12,551 of record JANNKC010000145.1, on the reverse strand, counting down.
GCGCGCCCGGGGTCTTCGCCGCCGGCGACGTCGCCCGCTTCCCGTGCCGGGCGCTGGGGGACCGCATCCGCGTCGAGCACGAGGACGCAGCGCTCACCATGGGGCGCGCCGCGGGGCGCAACATGGCCGGCGCCGACGAGGCCTTCGACCACCTGCCGTTCTTCTACTCGGACCTCTTCGACCTCGGCTACGAGGCGGTGGGGCGGCTCGACGCCCGGCTCGAGACGGTGGCGAGCTGGACGACGCCGTTCCGCGAGGGGGTCGTGTACTACCTCGATGGCGACCGCGTCCGCGGCGTGCTGCTGTGGGGGATCTTCGGTCGGGTCGAAGCGGCGCGGCGGCTCTTGAGCGGAGAGGTGCCGCTCCGGCGCGACGCGCTCGGTGACGCGCTCCAGGGGTAGGCTCGAACGCCACCGGCGTGGCCGCGGCGGCTCGGGCGGCGCCGCCGTGACCCGCCCACGGCGTCAGTCGTCGTCGGGACCTTCCTCGCCGGCGCGGTGGGCGCGAACCTGGCCGCGGACCTCGCCGGTCGGGAAGCGCGTGGTGTGCACGTTCACGTAGGTGACGCCGGCCCGCACGGCCCGCAGCAGCGAGTCGAGCTCGCCCGCGTCGAGCCCCTGGCCGACCGGTCCGACCACGCTGGCCGCGCTGATGGTCCCGGTGAGCGTGGCGGGCGGCGCCGGACAGGCCGCCGTGCCGCCGCCGCCGCCGCAGAAGTGGACGGCCACGCCACCCGCGACGCCGCGCTGTCCGAGGTGGATGTGCGCGCCGGTGACGGTGCCGGTGGCGTTCCCTTCGAGGTCGGCGTACTCGAGCGTCCAGGCCAGGGACTGCCCGTCGGCGGCCAGCTCGGCGCTGAAGCTCCCCGACCCGGTGGTGGAGATGGCGGGAACCTCCTCGAAGCCCCGAAGTGAGGCGCGGAAGGCGGTGGCCAGCTGCGGACCCTCCGGTCCGCTCATGCCGCTCCTTTCGCTGGAGGCGTTCCGCGCCGCCACCCCCGTGCTCGGGGCGGCCCCGCCTCCGCAATCTCCCGAGCTTGCTCCGACCAGCGTCGTGAGCGCGATGACCACGGCCACGGCCGACAACGTGCGATTCATGACGTGCTCCCTTCCTCCCTCCGCGTCCGCCTTCTGTCGCGGCGCGGGGCGCTGCGCTCGCCCCAAGGGGAGGTCCAGGCGAGCGCGCCTCGCCTGGTACGCCCTGCCGAGGGGGCGCCTGGAGGGGTCGTCGGTGACCAGAGGCTACGACATGGTCTCCCGGTCCGCCGGGATCGCCTGGCGGGTCGCCTCATGGGCCTTCCAGCGGGCCCGGAAGTCCTCGGAGAGGTCCTCCGGCTTCGGGTAGACGTCCTTCCAGCCGACGATCTCACCGCAGATGATGCACCTGTGTAGCCCACCAGGGACTGTTCGGACCCACTGGATGTGGTGGAGGCAGATCGGCATCCGAAGGTTCTAATCAGGGCGGTGGAACGCGGCACGTTCCAGCATGAGGGCCCGGTGGCTCACGCCGCGCCGGTGCTCCTGGCGGCGAGCCGCCCGGCGGCCAGGATCGCCTGCGCCACCGTGCCGAGCTCCGTCACGCCCTGGAGGAAGGCGCCCGGCTCGTGGAAGACCTCGTTGACCCGGCGTCCCACCTCGGTCGCGTCGAGCGGCGCGCCGTCGAGCGCGGTTTCCAGCGCCACCACGGCCGCGGCCGGGGCGATGAAATCGCCGCGCAGGCGAGGCCCGACCAGCCGCCCCGCCGCCACGGCGGAGAGTGCCTCCAGGAAGCCGATGGGGATCTCGACGAGGCCGCTGGTCGAGAGCCCGGTCTCGTCCTCCTCGGCCGATGGCAACTCCACTTCGGGGAGCGCTCCATCGACCGGCTGCGGCACCGGACCGTCGGGCCCGCCCCAGCCGGCCATCAGCGCGGCGGCGACCTCGTCGAAGGTGGGCGTCCGAGCCGCAAGCTCCGCCAGCGAGACCGCCGCCGGGCCGCCGGCCCGGGGATCCGAGTGGCGCCTGGCGCGCAGCCACTCCGGCGGTGGCTCGAGCGGCCGGGAGACCGAGAGGAAGGCCTCCAGGGCCACCGCGCCGCCCGGCGTCCCCTCCTGCGAGACCACCGCCAGCTGCCGTCCACCGGCCGACACGAAGTCCCGGCCAAACCAGGCGGCCTGCCGCGCGCCCAGGCTGCGGAGCGCGGCCAGCAGCCCCCGGACGTACCGGTTGGTGGTCCGATCGGGCGGGAACGGCGCCGCCGTGAGCGGCGCTCCGGGGGGCGTGTGGAGGAAGAGGCCGACGGTCCCGTCGCCCGCGAGCAGGGTGCGGCCACCGCCAGCGCGACGCAGCGGCGCGACGCCCTGGGCCCGGGCGGCCGGCAGGTTGACCGCGCTCTCCGCCCGCTGGTGGCGCCCCAGCAGGAGCGCCGGCGTCGCGAACTCTGCAATCACCAGGATCGGAGCCGGATGGCCTCGCGCCAGGAGGCCGGCCTCGACACGGACGAAGCGCGCCGGATCGCAGCGGGGGAGGAGGGCCACCTGGAGCGTCATGCTCCGGCTCCGGGACCAGCGGCGGGCAGGGAAGGCGCGGGCGCCTTCGACCGCTCGTGATCGGCGAAGACGATCTCCTCCAGGAGCGGCGGGGTTCCCATGGAAGTTCTTCCTATCGCGGCCGCGGCGCTCCGGAGCGCCCGGCCTCGTCCCTTCCGGGGTGGACCCTTGCGCGCGACGGGTGCGCCTCACCATGGTCCCCTGTCGGTTCACTCAGCCGGGAGGAGCGCGCCATGGCCCAGTACGTCGACGGCTTCGTCATCCCCATGCAGAAGCGGAAGGTGAAGGCCTACCTGCGCCAGGCGAAGCTGGGCGCGAAGCTGTGGAAGGAGTGCGGCGCGCTGGCGTACTCCGAGTGCGTCGCGGAGGACCTCCAGGTCCCCTTCGGCATGGGCTTCCGGCGCATGGCGAGGCTCAAGGCCGACGAGACGGTGGTCTTCTCCTGGATCGTCTACCGGTCGCGCGCCCACCGCGACAAGGTCAACGCGGCGGTGATGAAGGACCCGCGGATGAACGGCCCCGCCATGAAGGATCCAATGCCCTTCGACGCGAAGCGCTTCGCGATGGGCGGGTTCGACGTGCTGGTGGCCTGGTGAGCCGCCGGTCCAACCAGTCCGGCACGTCCGGGCCTCCAGGGACCTCTCCGTGACCCAGCCCGCCAGCGTCGCCCGCCGCCTCTCGTTCCTCGATCGCTACCTGACGCTCTGGATCTTCGCCGCCATGGGGACCGGGGTGGCGCTCGGCTTCCTCTGGCCGGGCGTGGTGCCGATGCTCGACCGGATGTCGGTCGGGACCACCTCCCTGCCCATCGCCATCGGTCTCATCCTCATGATGTACCCGCCACTCGCCAAGGTCCGGTACGAGGAGCTGCCGCGGGTCCTGAAGGACGTGCGCATCCTCTCGCTCTCGCTGGTGCAGAACTGGATCGTCGGGCCGATCCTGATGTTCGTGCTGGCCGTGGTCTTCCTGCGCGACAAGCCGGAGTACATGGTGGGGCTGGTCCTCATCGGCCTGGCCCGCTGCATCGCCATGGTGATCGTCTGGAACGATCTGGCCGGCGGCGACACCGAGTACTGCGCCGGGCTGGTCGCCTTCAACTCCTTCTTTCAGGTGCTCTTCTTCTCGGTGTACGCCTGGGTCTTCATCACCGTGCTGCCCGGCTGGCTCGGGCTCCAGGGCGCCGAGGTTCACATCACCATCGGGGAGATCGCGCAGAGCGTCCTCATCTACCTCGGGATCCCCTTCATCGCAGGGGTCGCCAGCCGCTTCGGCCTTCGGGCCCTGAAGGGCGAGGACTGGTACCGCAAGGTCTTCATCCCGCGCATCTCGCCCATCACGCTCATCGCCCTGATCTTCACCATCGTCGTCATGTTCTCGCTGAAGGGCGAGACCATCGTGCAGCTCCCATTCGACGTGGTGCGCATCGCCATCCCGCTGCTCGTCTACTTCGTGGTGATGTTCTTCGTGTCGTTCTTCATGAGCCGGAAGCTGGGTGCCAGCTACGGCCAGACGGCGACGCTGTCGTTCACGGCCTCTTCGAACAACTTCGAGCTGGCCATCGCGGTCGCGGTCGCCACCTTCGGCATGAACCACGGCGCCGCCTTCGCCGCGGTCATCGGCCCGCTGGTGGAGGTGCCCGTCCTCATCGGCCTCGTCAACGTGTCGCTGCGCCTGAGGGACCGCTGGTTTCCGGGCGAAGCCGCCCGCATGGAAGCACTCGGCAACTGCGCGGGGGTCTTCCCCGCAGCTGGAGGGGTGAAGCCGTGAACGACGAGTCCTGGCAGGCAGAGGCCGAGGAGCTCGGGAGGCTCGCCCCGAAGCACGTGCTCTTCCTCTGCGTCGCCAACTCGGCGCGCAGCCAGATGGCCGAAGGGGTGGCGCGCTCGCTCGCGCCGGCCGGAGTGACCATCTCCTCGGCGGGCTCGAAGCCCTCCCAGGTCAACCCGCTCGCCATCCGGGCGCTCGACGAGCTCGGCATCGACATCCGCGGCCACCGCTCGAAGAGCGTCGAGACCATCTCACCCGATGGCGTCGAGGTGGTCTTCACGCTCTGCGCCGAGGAGGTCTGCCCGGTCTTCCTCGGCAAGGCTCGCCGCATCCACTGGGGCCTACCAGATCCGGGCGGCCACGGCGGCTCCGAGGAGGCGCAGCTGCAGTCCTTCCGCGACGTCCGCGACGAGCTCAGGCGACGGCTCTCCGTCGTCTTCGGGCGCTGAACTCTAGGCCTTGGTCTTCTGCCGCTCGACCTCGAGGCGGAGGCGCTCCTCCCGCGCGCGCAGCTCGGGGGTGAACTCCTTCCCGAGGTCGCTCGCCTCGAAGATGGGTCGAAGTTCGATCTCGGCGTCCTCGCCTGGCATTGGATCGGGGCAGCGACGCGCCCACTCGACGGCCTCCTCCATCGACCGGACCTGCCACACCCAGTAGCCGGCGATGAGCTCCTTCGTCTCGGTGAATGGACCGTCAACGACAGTGCGCTTGCTCCCCGAAAACTCGATGCGCTTGCCCTTCACGCTCGGGTGAAGGCCGTCGCCGGCGAGCAACATGCCTGCCTTGACGAGCTCCTCGTTGTACTTGCCCATCTCGGTGAGCAGCGTCGCGCTCGGCATCACGCCCGCTTCGCTGTTCTTCGTGGCCTTCACGATCACCATGACCTTCATCGTCGTGTCCTCTCGCCAAGGCGCCTGGGGCGCCGGTGGGTTGTTCATATGGGCGACGAAGGCAGGCGTCCCACCGACACGGCCATCCCAGGCATGGTCGGCCGCGCCGGGGGCTGCCCCCTCCAGGGCGGCGCCGCTTCGACGATCAGTGACGCAGCCGGTCAGAGCGCCGGCCCGGTCGGGGCAGCCCATCTGTGCCGGGCGCCTTCCCGTTGAAGTGTGGTGCGGCGGCCGACTAGGTACCCCGACTACACCGCCACCGTGGGAGGCCCCATGCCGAAGCCGACGCTGCACGCCGTGGTCCTCGCGCTGCTGCTAGCTGGTCCGGCCGCGGCCCAGACCGCCGGGACCATCACCGGCGTCGTGACCGATGGCTCGAACGGCGACCCCGTGGTGGGGGTCAGCGTGGTGGCCACCAGCCCGGCCCTGCCGGCCGGCAAGACCACGGTGACCGACGCCGCCGGCGCGTTCACCCTCGGCGACCTGCCGCCGGGCCAGTACCGGCTGCAGGCGAGTCTCAGGGGCTACAAGCCCGAGAGCCGGGCCGACCTGACTCTGGGCGAGAACGTCACGCTCCGGGCCATTCTGGCCATCGTCCCCGAGGCGGTCCGGCTCGAGGAGGTGGTGGTGACCGGTTCGCGCCTCCGCCGCAAGGATCTCAACACCCCGGCGCCGGTGGCGATCTTCTCCCGCGCCCAGGTCGAGGCCAGCGGCAAGATCTCCATCGGCGAGTTCTTGCAGTCGATGCCCGAGCAGGGCAACGCCCCCAACTTCCAGCTCAACAACGGCGGCATCACCTACGGCGCCGACGGAGCCACCCGCATCAACCTGCGCAGCCTGGGCGTCACCCGTACGCTGGTGCTGCTCAACGGCCGCCGCCTGGTGAACAGCGGCGTGGGCGCCTCGCCCTCGGTGGACCTGAACACCATCCCGACCGCCGCGGTGGAGCGGGTCGAGGTCCTGAAGGACGGCGCCTCGGCGGTCTACGGGTCCGACGCCATCGCCGGCGTGGTCAACGTCATCACCCGCAAGGCCTTCGACAGCACGGAGGGCCGGGCCCAGTACGGCGTCTCCGGCCACGGCGACGCCCAGACCTTCGACGCGCAGGTGTCAACCGGCAAGAGCAACGAGAGCGGCAGCATCCTCTTCTCGGTCGGCTACTTCGAGCAGAAGTCCTCGTACCTGCGCGACCGGAGCTGGGCCGCCCGCGCCCTCACCTGGGACTACGCCTCGGGCCAGGCCATCCCCGGCGGCAGCTTCCGCACGCCGCAGGGGACGGTGGGCCTCCCCATCGGCGCAGGTGGCGCCCCGACGGCCGAGTGCCTCGCCAACCCGCTCTGCAGCTACCTGGTCACCACCCTCGACCCGGCCAACTGGCAGAACGACGCCTTCATCCGCGATCCGGCGGCTCCCAACGGCTGGCGGATCATGGGCGACGCCGACACCTACAACTTCGCCGCCGACAACTACCTGACCATCCCCTCCAGCCGGCTGCAGGTCTTCAGCGCCGGCGACACCAGGCTCGGCCCGGCTCGCGGCTTCTTCGAGATGTCCTTCGTGCAGAACTCCACGGCGCAGAACGCCGCCCCCATGCCGCTCAACCCCGGCGACTACACGCTCGGCGACGGTGCCACGCCCATCTCGGTGTCGGCGCAGAGCATGTACAACCCCTTCGGCGTCGAGCTGCCCTTCGCCGGGCGCCGTCTCGTCGAGTTCGGCAACCGCGCCTACGGCCAGAAGCTGGAGACCTTCCGGGTGGTCACCGGCCTGGACGGCACGCTCTCCGACGCCTTCGGCCCCCTGCGCGGCTGGGCCTGGGGCGCGGCGCTCAACTACGGGCGGAGCGGCGGCACCTTCACCACGAGCGGCGCCATCCGAAACTCCCGCATCGCCGACGCGGTCGGGCCGAGCTTCCTCCTGAACGGCACGCCGGTCTGCGGCAACCCCGGCCCGGACGGCACCGACGGGACGGCCGACGACGTCGTCATCCCGGGCTGCGTGCCCATCAACCTCTTCGGCGGGCCCAACAACGGCTCCATCGACCCCGCCCAGATCGGCAACCTGGGGTTCACCGGCACCTCGCGGGCGGAGGACTCGATCGTCTCCACCACCGTCAGCGCCGACGGTGAGCTCTTCGCCCTGGGGGCCGACCGGGCGGTCTCGCTGGCGCTCGGCTACGAGCACCGGCGCCAGGCCGGCGCCCAGATCGCCGACCCCATCGCCGCCTCGGGCGACTCGGCCGACTTCAACTTCAAGTCCACCAGCGGCAGCTTCAGCGCCGACGAGGCCTACGCCGAGCTCTCGATCCCGCTCCTCTCCGGCGTGGTGGGCGCCCATGCGCTGGAGCTCAGCGCCGCCGCACGCTACGTGAACTACAACACCTTCGGCAGCAACACCTCGTACAAGGTGGGTGCCCGCTGGGCGCCCGTCCCGGACGTGACCCTCCGCGGCACCTTCTCCACGGCCTTCCGGGCCCCCACCATCAGCGAGCTCTTCCTCGGCCAGGCCGAGACGGCGCCCAACGCCACCGACCCGTGCAACTCCAGCACCCGCTCGCCCGAGTTGCAGACCCAGTGCGCCGCCAACGGCGCCCCGAACGCGACCGGCGACCTGAGCAACCAGGTGCTGACCCGGCAGGGCGGCAACCCCGATCTCAAGGCCGAGACGGCCAAGATCTTCACCGCCGGCGCCGTCCTCACCCCGCGCTTCGACCCCAACCTGTCGGTCACCGTGGACTACTACCAGGTGCAGGTGGACAACCTGGTCTCCATCATCGGGACCCCGGGCATCATCGACGGCTGCTTCCCGGCCGCCAACCCCGACCCGGTGCTGGCGGGTCGGCCGCCCAACCAGGCCTACTGCGCCCTCATCCACCGGGCCAGCACCAGCGGCCGCATCCTCTTCGTCTCCGACGTCAACCAGAACGTCGGCACGCTCAAGACGGCCGGGCTGGACGTGGCCGCCCGCTACAACATCCCCACCAGCGTGGGCCGCTTCGGCGTCGGCGTGGAGGGCACCTACCTCTCCTACTTCGACCGCACGCAAGCGGCCGGCGCCGGGACCACCACCGTCCACGGCAAGGGCAACCACGACCTGGGCGCGCTGCCGGCGTTCAAGGGCAACCTGAGCGGCACGTGGGCTTCCGCGTCCGCCTCGGCCGGCGCCGTGGTCCGCTACGTCGGCTCCTTCAAGGAGTGCTCGGGCCCCGACCGCACCTCCGACGGCGGGCTCTGCTACGCCAGCGGTGGCGACTCCCGCCAGGTGGGCAGCAACGCGGTGGTCGACCTGCACGGCGGGTACGTCTTCCAGAGCGCGGCCGGCAAGACCACCGCCAGCGTCGGCATCAACAACGCGTTCGACCAGAAGCCGCAGTACGTCTACTCGGCGCCGCTCGCCAACTCCGACCCGACCGTCTACGACTACCTGGGCCGCTACTACTACGTGCGGCTCACGCAGACGTACTGAGCGCCGGCGGCGCCCCGGCGCGGGCGAGCTCTCAGCCAGCGTGTGCCTTGACCCACGCAACATATCGATCCATCCAGCCCTGCAGGAAGGCCCTGCTGTCCGGCCCGATGTTGCCGGCACCATCAAACAAGCCATCCTTGGCCTGAACGAAGGCCTCCGGCTGACCTAGGGTGGGCACGTCAAGATAGGCCAGCACGTTGCGCAAGTGCTGTTGCGCCATGGCGGTCCCGACGGCGCCGACCGACGCGCCCAGCAGACCGGCCGGCTTGCCCGCCCACGCGCTCTGGCCATACGGACGCGAGGCGTGGTCAATGGCGTTCTTGAGCACGCCGGGCATCGAGCGGTTGTATTCGGGCGTGACGAACAGCAGACCCTGGGCAGCGGAGATCTCCGCCTTCAGGCGCTTCACGGAGGCCGCCTGCTGCGCATCATCGTCCTGGTTGTAGAGAGGCAGATCGGCAATTTCCAGCTGCTTGAACGAAAACTGGGATGGTGCCAGCTTGACGATGGCGCTCGCCAGCTTGCGATTGAAGGAGTCCTTGCGGAGGCTGCCGACCATGACGGCAATGTTATATTGGCTCATTCTTGTCTGCCCCTTGGGTCCATGAGGAGAGGTGGAAGTTCAGGGACGCCTTCGCGTAGAAGAGTGCGGTGCCGACCGCCACGGGACTGGTGACCAGCTGGGTCAGGCCCAGCTTCTGTGTCGCAGGTGCGGTGGCGCCAACTCCTTGCGTAGCCTTGGGCCCACCAGGTCGCAACCACAATTGGTGGATGACAAGTTGAGGGCGCGTGTGTTGCAGATGTCCTGGGGCTGCGTCCACGTGTCGCAGACGCTCGGACGTCCAGCGCGCCACCCCCCGTGACATGCTGGAAGAGTCTCACCGCGCGACGACTCCATCGCCCACGGTCGAGAGACCAGGCGACGCGCCACGGCTCGCGGTTGCCTCGAGGGGGCAACATGCACGGGCACCGCTGGTTGACGCTCTCGCTCCTCCTGTCCACCGTGGCGACCCACGGTTGCGGGGGCGGGGGCGGGGACGGAGGGAGCGGGGCACCCAGCTATACCCTCTCCGGGGCCGTCACCCTCGACGGCGTCGGCCACTCCGGAGCGACGGTCAGCCTGACGGGCCCGGTCAGCCGCACCACCTCGACCGCCTCCACGGGCGCCTACGCCTTCGCCAACCTCCCCGCCGGCGCCTACTCCGTCGTCCCCACCTTGGCCGGACAGGCCTTCGACCCCGGTTCCGCCGCCGTCGGCGTCTCGGCCGACGTCGCGGGGGTCGACTTCGCCCTCGTCGTCCACTCCCTGGCTGGGACGGTGCAGGTGAACGGCCAGGGCCAGGCGGGCGTGCAGGTCTCCGTGTCGGGGAGCAGCTCCGCCACGATGACGAGCGGCCCCTCGGGGGACTTCTCCTTCCCGGCCCTCCTCAACGGCCCCTACGTCGTCACGCCGTTCCTGAGCGGCCAGACCTACTCGCCGAGCCAGCGCAGCGTCTCGGTCGATGGCGCGTCGTCCGCCGGCAACGACTTCGCGATGGACACCTACGCGCTGTCGGGCCGCGTGACCTGGAACGGGAGCGGCTACGCGCTGGGGGGTACGGTCCACGTGACGGGAGACCTCGACCGGTCGACGGATCTCGACGCCTCCGGGAACTACACCTTCCCTGGGCTGCCCAACGGCAGCTACACGTTGACGCCGTCCGTGACCGGGCAGTCGCTCTCTCCCTCGTTCCTCGTCCGGACGATGGCCGGCGCCCCGTCGACCGGCAATGACTTCGCGCTCGTGACCTACTCCGTCGGGGGCCGCGTCCTTGACCGAGGGGCCGGTCTGCCAGGCGTGTCCATCTCGTTGACCGGAGCGGCGGTGGCCTCGAGCGCCAGCGCCGCTTCGGGGGACTACTCCTTCGACGGCCTCCTCAACGGCGACTACCTGGTGACGCCGGCTCATGCCTCGCTCGCATTCAGACCCTCGTCCCTCGGCGCCGTGGTGTCGTACGCCTCGACGACCGGCCTGGACTTCCAGACCTCACCGGCGGAGGCCCCGGTCTTCGGCACGCGCCCCGGAACCTATGCCGACGCGCAGAGCGTGACGCTCGCCTGCGCCACTCCGGGAGCGACCATCCGCTACACGACGGATGGCTCGGCTCCGAGCGATGCGGCGGGGGCGGTGTACGCCGGCCCCATCGCGGTGACGGCGTCCACGGTCATCCGCGCGGTGGCGTACCGGGACGGGTGGGTGACCTCGCCGGAGGCTGCGGCGCTCTTCACCATCTCGCGCGTCGCCGTGGCCGCGGGACAATTTCACTCGCTGGCCCTGAGGGCCGACGGCACGCCCTGGGCGTGGGGCGACAACACCTACGGCCAACTCGGCGACGGCACCACCGCGGCCCGGTCCACCCGCGTCTGGGTGCCGGGGCTGTGGGGTGCGACCGCCGTCGCTGCGGGTGAGAGGCACTCCCTGGCGCTGGTGGGCGGGACGGTCTGGACGTGGGGCTTCAACTTCCGGGGCCAGCTCGGGGACGGGACCACCACCGACCGGAAGTCGCCGGCGCAGGTTCCAGGGCTGGCGGGGATGGTCGGCCTCGCTGGGGGGCGCTTCCACAGCGCCGCCCTGCGGGACGACGGCACGGTCTGGACGTGGGGTGACAACGCCTACGGCCAGCTCGGCGACGGCACCACAGCCGATCGGTGGACGCCGGTCCAGGTGGCTGGCATGACCGGCATCGTCGCAATCGCGGGAACGCAGCACACCCTTGCGCTCGCGGCCGACGGCACCGTCTGGGCGTGGGGTTGGAACGACTTCGGCCAGCTCGGCGACGGGAGTACCACGCAGCGTCTCCTGCCGGTGCGCGTGACGGGGCTGGCCGGCGTCGTGGCCGTCGCAGCCGGCAACGGGCACAGCATGGCGCTCACGAGCGACGGCACGGTCTGGACGTGGGGCGCCGGCGGGAGCGGCGCCCTCGGCGACGGCAGCCTGACCGACCGTCGAGTGACGCCCGGTCAGGTGGCCGGGCTCCCGCGCACCCTCTCGGTGTCCGCGGGAGGGAGTTCCTGTCTCGCGCTGGGGAGCGACGGGACGGCCTGGTCCTGGGGCTCCAACTACAGTGGGCAGCTCGGGGACGGGTCCACTGACGACCGTCCGGCTCCGGCGCAGGTCCCGACCCTGTCCGGCGCCGTGGCGGCCGCGATCTCGATCCACGGCCTCGTCGTCACGGCCGACGGGTCGCTGTGGGCGTTCGGCGGAAACTGGTACGGCGAGCTGGGCGACGCGACCATGACCCGGCGCCTGACACCCGGCCGCGTCTGGGGCATGGTGGGCCCGGTCGAGCTCGCCTCCGGAGCCCAGCACACGGTCGTGGCGAAGGCCGACGGGACCGTGTGGGGTTGGGGTCTGGGCAGCTCGGGCCAGCTGGGGAATGGGACCTGGCAGAACAGGTCCGCGCCGGTCCGGGCCACCGGGCTGTCGGCCGTGGTAGCCGTGGCGGCGGGTCGGTGGCACACCGTCGCCCTCCGCGGCGACGGCACCGTCTGGGCGTGGGGATCCAACAACTACCTCCAGCTTGGCGACGGCACCAACGTGGCGCGGCCGGAGCCGGTACAGGTGCCGGGGCTCACAGGCGTGGTGGCTGTGGCGGCCGGCGGCACCCACACGCTGGCCCTCCGCGACGACGGGACGGTCTGGGCCTGGGGGTACAACTTCTACGGGCAGGTCGGGGACGGGAGCACGACGGACCGCTCGACCCCGGCGCAGGTCTCCGGCCTCTCGGGCGCCTTCGTGGCCATCGCAGGGGGCTACTACCACTCCCTGGCGGTGAAGGGCGACGGCACGGTCTGGTCCTGGGGGTTCAACTACAACGGGCAGGTCGGCGACGGCTCCAACACCACCCGGTTGGCGCCGGTCC
>JANNKC010000113.1:0-9780 GCA_031396105.1 Anaeromyxobacter sp. | reverse complement strand
GAGATGGTCATGCCGGGCGACAACATCGGGGTGGAGGTGGAGCTGATCACCCCCATCGCGATGGAGAAGGAGCTGCGCTTCGCCATCCGCGAGGGTGGGCGCACCGTCGGCTCGGGCGTCGTTTCCGAGGTCATCCTGTAGGAAGGCTGTAGGAAGGATCGGGTCCAGTCATGGCCAGCAACCGCAGCATCATCACGATGGAGTGCACCGCGTGCAAGGAGCGGAACTACTCCACCACCAAGAACAAGAAGAAGACCCAGGACAAGCTCAACCTCTCCAAGTACTGCCCGCGGTGCCGCAAGCACACGGCGCACAAGGAGACGAAGTAGTCCCGTCCGCCTTAGGCCAGTAGCTCTAATGGTAGAGCGGCGGTCTCCAAAACCGCGAGTTGGGGGTTCGAGTCCCTCCTGGCCTGCCACCCGACTCGGAGAGACGGGGCCGCCCAGCCGGCGGCCCCGTCTCCCCGAAAGATAAAGGCCAGAAGCCCCATGGATAACCCATCCGGCGTCGAACAGCCGAAGCGCTACGTCGCGATCTTCTACGTGCTCGCGGCCTTCGCCCTGGGCCTGTTCCTCGAGAAGAGCTTCGCGCTGGCCTTCTCGGCCACGCGGCTCAACGACGCCACCGTCCTGGTCGAGGGCTGGACCGTGTCGACGGCCCTGGGTTTCCTGGTGGCGGCCGTGGCGGCGGTGGTGGTGTGGCGCATCCCGAGGACGCAGGCGGTCTCGCTCGAGATCGCGCTGGAGCTCAAGCGGGTCACCTGGCCGAGCCTGCGCGATACGCGGGCGGCCACCGTCGCGGTGGTGGTGGCCAGCTTCATCGCCTCGATCATCCTGGGTATCTTCGACTTCATCTGGGGCCGGCTCAGCGCCCTCGTGTACTAAGGCGCGGCGCAGGCACGGGCGTGGTCGTCGGCGCGGGGCGCCAGCCCGGCGGTGGCGGCGCGCCAGCGGAATGGAGATGGGCATGAAGAAGTGGTACGTGGTCCACACCTACTCGGGCTTCGAGAACAAGGTGAAGAAGTCCCTGGAGGAGCGCGTCAAGCAGGGGGCGCTCCAGGACTCCTTCGGCGAGGTGCTCATCCCGATGGAAGTGGTCCAGGAGATGGTGAAGGGGGAGAAGAAGACCTCCAAGCGGAAGTTCTTCCCCGGCTACATCCTGGTCAACATGCTGATGACCGACAGCACCTGGCACCTCGTCAAGGGGACGCCCAAGGTGACCGGCTTCGTCGGGTCGGCCAAGAACCCCAAGGACGTGCCCAGCATCACCGACGCCGAGGTCTCGCGCCTGACGGCGCAGATCTCCGAGGGCTCGCTCAAGCCCAAGCCCAAGGTCCAGTTCGAGGAGGGGGACCAGGTCCGTGTCATCGACGGGCCGTTCTCCAACTTCAACGGCACCGTCGAGGAAGTGAAGCCGGACAAGGGCAAGGTCCGGGTGCTGGTCTCGATCTTCGGCCGGGCCACGCCGGTCGAGCTGGACTTCATGCAGGTGGAGAAGACCTAACGGCGCGGCCTTCAGGCCGCGCAAGCCGCTGGTGTAGTCACAACGAGAACGTGGGAGAGCGAGAGCTCGCCAGCACCACGTGAGGAGAGCAAGTGAAGAAGATCACAGGCCAGATCAAGCTGCAGCTCCCGGCCGGCAAGGCCAACCCGGCGCCGCCGGTGGGCCCGGCCCTCGGCCAGCACGGCGTCAACATCATGGAGTTCTGCAAGCAGTTCAACGCGGCCACGCAGGCCCAGGCCAAGGAGGCCCTGATCATCCCGGTGATCATCACCGTGTATCAGGACCGCTCCTTCACCTTCCTGCTCAAGACGCCGCCCGCCGCCATCCTGCTGAAGAAGGCGGCCGGCCTCCACACCGAGAAGAAGAAGGGCTCCGGCGCGCACAAGCCCGGCAAGGAGAAGGTCGGCCAGGTCAGCAAGAAGCAGGTCGAGCAGATCGCCAAGCTGAAGATGCAGGACATGACGGCCGGCAGCCTCGAGGCCGCCATGCGGACGGTCGAGGGGACCGCCCGGTCCATGGGCATCGACATCGTCGGCTAACGCCGCCTTCAGCGAGGAACGACCAAATGGCTCAGACTGGCAAGAAGTTCAAGGCGGTTGCGGCGAAGGTGGATCGGGCGAAGCGCTACAAGCTCGACGAGGCCCTCAAGCTCGTGAAGGAGACCGCCACCAAGAAGTTCGACGAGACGGTGGACGCGGCCATCAACCTGGGCGTCGACCCGAAGCACGCCGACCAGGTGGTGCGCGGCGCCGTGGTGCTGCCGCACGGCATGGGCAAGGCCATCAAGCTGGCCGTGTTCGCCAAGGGCGACAAGGCCAAGGAGGCCATCGAGGCCGGCGCCGACGTGGTGGGCGCCGAGGACCTGGCCGAGAAGATCCAGGGCGGCTTCATGGACTTCGACAAGGTCCTGGCGACGCCGGACATGATGGGCGTGGTCGGCCGCCTCGGCAAGGTGCTGGGCCCCCGCGGCCTCATGCCGAACCCCAAGGTCGGCACGGTCTCCCTGGACATCGCCCGGGCGGTCAAGGAGCAGAAGGCCGGCAAGGTGGAGTTCCGCGTCGAGAAGGCGGGCATCGTCCACGTGCCGTTCGGGAAGGTCTCCTTCGACCAGCAGAAGCTCAAGGACAACTTCACGGCCATCATGGAGGTCATCTTCAAGGCCAAGCCCCAGTCCGCCAAGGGCGTCTACCTGAAGAACGTCACGGTGTCCTGCACCATGGGGCCCGGCATCAAGCTGGACACCGCCGAGCTCTCGTCGCACCACGCCTAGCCGAAGGATCGTCGTAGGGAGTTCCCGGTGGCATGACGCCACCGGGGTCACTGGTCCAGGACAGCGGGCCCGCTCTTCCCCGAGTGCGAGTGGTCAAAGGGGGGAGCGGCCAAGCGGAGCCGCGAGGCACCGACCCGCCGAGACGGAACCTGCGCTTGTCGTACGCAGTGTCCCCTGCTTGGCCAGGGGGTTTTGGTACCGGCCTTCCGGCCGTCCGAAGCCCGAACGAAGCCGCCCGGCGAAGGCCGGCGGCATGAAAGGTGGTGAATTCGGATGAACCGGACGGAGAAAGAAGAGGTCATCGGCGAGCTGCACGCCAAGATGGCCAAGGCCCGGGCCGCCATCGTGGCGGAGCCCAGGGGTCTCGACGTGGAGACGGTCACCGCCCTGCGCAAGAAGCTCAGGGACCACAAGGTGGAGTACCGCGTCGTGAAGAACACCCTCGCCGCGCGCGCCGCCAAGGGCACGCCGCTGGAGGTGGTCGCCGACAAGTTCGTGGGGCCGACCGCGCTCGTCATGAGTTACGACGACGTGGTGGCGCCGGCGAAGCTGCTCGCGGAGTTCATGAAGGACCGCGAGAACTTCACCATTCGCGGGGCGGTCGTCGAGGGGAAGCTGGTGGACGCCAAGGGCGTCGCCGCCCTCGCCAGGCTGCCCGGCCTCAACGAGCTGCGCGCGCAGATCCTGGGGATGATCACCCAGCCTGCCACCAAGATCGCTCGCATCGTCGGAATCCCGGCACAGCAGCTCGCCCGCGTGATCGGTGCGCGGAAGGAGCAGCTGGAGAAGCAGGCGTAAACGGTACCTGAACCCGGGGCCGCGCGGTGCGCGTCCCCACTGCACGCTGCGGGGCGCGCCCGGAAGGCGACGCCCCGACGAAGAAAAGGAAGACGAACATGGCCGACATGAATGCCATCGTGGAGCAGCTCTCTGGTCTCACCATCATGGAGGCTGCCGACCTGGTGAAGCAGCTCGAGCAGAAGTGGGGCGTCTCCGCCGCCGCGGCCGTCGCCGTGGCCGGTCCCGCCGCCGCCTCCGCCGCCCCCGTCGAGGAGAAGACCGAGTTCTCGGTCGTCCTCACCGAGGCCGGCGCCAACAAGATCAACGTGATCAAGGAGGTCCGCGCGGTGACGGGCCTGGGCCTCAAGGAGGCCAAGGATCTCGTCGAGGCCGCCCCCAAGGAGGTCAAGGGGGGCGTGAACAAGGACGAGGCGGCCGAGATCAAGAAGAAGCTCGAGGCAGCCGGCGCCAAGGTCGAGGTCAAGTAGCGGCTTCAGGCGCGGGGCGGGCTGTGTGGTCCGCCCCGCGTCCTGGCTCGCCCGGTTCTTTGACGCGGGAGCTCGTCGCCGTTAAGACCTGCTTCCCCGTCCAGTGACCAGGTGAGAACGGCCCGGAAGGGCCGACGACGTGGTGGAGCCGGCCGTGAGGCCGGCTAGACGCCTTTCAGCGGTTCGATTCAGCGAAAGAGGTCCGTTCTCGATGGCGACGACGATCCAGAGCAACTTTCGAGTCCGCAGGAACTTCGGCAAGATCAACAAGATCGCGGAGATCCCCAACCTCATCGCCATCCAGAAGTCCAGCTACGACAAGTTCCTCCAGGCCGAGGTGGCGCCCGAGAAGCGGGACGACACCGGCCTGCAGGGCGTCTTCAAGTCGGTCTTCCCCATCAAGGACTTCAACGAGACGAGCTCGCTCGAGTTCGTGAGCTACCACCTCGAGAAGCCCAAGTACGACGTCGACGAGTGCCACCAGCGCGGCATGACCTACTCCGCGCCGATCAAGGTGGTGGTCCGCCTGGTCGTCTGGGACAAGGACGAGGAGACGGGCGCGCAGTCGATCCGCGACGTCAAGGAGCAGGAGGTCTACTTCGGCGAGATCCCGCTCATGACGGAGAACGGGACGTTCATCATCAACGGCACGGAGCGGGTGGTGGTCAGCCAGCTGCACCGGTCGCCGGGCGCCTTCTTCGACCACGACAAGGGCAAGAGCCACGCCTCCGGCAAGCTGCTCTACAACGCCCGCATCATCCCGTACCGCGGCTCGTGGATCGACTTCGAGTTCGACCACAAGGACATCCTCTACGTGCGCATCGACCGGCGCCGCAAGCTGCCGGCCACCGTGCTGCTGCGCGCCCTGGGTGGCGTGCCGGACACGGCCAAGAAGGACCCGGTGGACTTCCGCGGCACGCCCGAGGAGATCCTCAAGTACTACTACGACGTCGAGACCATCCGCATCGAGGGCAAGGGGAAGTACGAGAAGGACCTCAACCCCGAGCTCCTCAAGGGCCAGCGCGCCACCCGCGACATCAAGGACCCGAAGACCGGCGAGGTCATCGTCAAGAAGAACCGCAAGTACACCGAGGGCGCCATCAAGAAGCTGGTGGCGGCCAGGATGAAGTCGCTGCCCGTCGAGGCGGATGAGGTCTACACCAAGGTCTCCGCCGAGGACGTGGTCGACGAGGCCACCGGCGAGGTGCTCCTCGAGGTGAACGAGGAGGTCTCCGAGGCCAAGGTCGAGGAGCTGCGCAAGCGCGAGATCGGCCAGTTCAAGGTCCTCTTCATCGACAACCTGAACGTCCTGCCGTCGCTGCGCGACACGCTCATGCAGGACAAGATCGCCTCCCCGGAGGAGGCCATCATGGAGATCTACCGGCGGCTCCGCCCCGGTGATCCGCCGACGCCGGACACGGCCGGCAACCTCTTCCTCAACCTCTTCTTCAACCCCGAGCGCTACGACCTCTCCAAGGTCGGCCGCCTCAAGCTGAACTACAAGTTCGGCATCGAGGAGCCGCTCGAGAACACCATCCTCACCAAGCGCGACATCCTCGAGGTGGTGCGCTTCCTCATCGACCTCAAGAACGGCACGCCGAACAAGGACGTCGACGACATCGACCACCTCGGCAACCGCCGCGTCCGCGCGGTGGGCGAGCTGCTGGAGAACCAGTACCGCATCGGTCTCGTCCGCATGGAGCGCGCCATCAAGGAGCGCATGAGCCTGCAGGAGATCGAGACGCTCATGCCGCACGACCTGATCAACGCCAAGCCGGTCACCGCGGTGATCAAGGAGTTCTTCGGCTCCTCGCAGCTCTCGCAGTTCATGGACCAGACCAACCCGCTCTCCGAGGTGACGCACAAGCGGCGCCTCTCGGCCCTCGGGCCGGGCGGCCTGACCCGCGAGCGCGCCGGCTTCGAGGTGCGCGACGTCCACTCCACGCACTACGGCCGCATCTGCCCCATCGAGACGCCGGAAGGCCCGAACATCGGCCTGATCGCCTCGCTCTCGACCTACGCCCGCGTCAACGAGTACGGCTTCGTCGAGACCCCGTACCGCAAGGTGGAGAAGGGGCGGGTGACCGACGAGGTGACCTTCTACTCGGCGCTCGAGGAGGAGAAGCACATCATCGCCCAGGCCAACGCGCCGGTCGATCGCCGCGGCCACTTCGAGGGCAACAACGTCTCGTGCCGCAAGGAGGGCGAGTACATCCTGGCCCGCCCGGACGAGGTCAACCTGATGGACGTGTCGCCGAACCAGCTGGTCTCGGTGGCCGCCTCGCTGGTGCCCTTCCTGGAGAACGACGACGCCAACCGCGCCCTGATGGGCTCCAACATGCAGCGCCAGGCGGTGCCGCTGCTCCGCACCACCGCCCCCCTGGTGGGCACCGGCATCGAGGCCATCGTGGCCCGCGACTCCGGCGTGACGGTGGTGGCCAAGCGCGACGGCGTCATCCAGTCGGTCGACGCCTCCCGCATCGTGGTGAAGGCGGACGTCGCCACCTCGGCCACCGACGTGGCCAACGAGGTGGACATCTACAACCTCACCAAGTACCAGCGCTCCAACCAGAACACCTGCATCAACCAGAAGCCCATCGTGAAGCCGGGCGAGCGGGTCAAGAAGGGCGACGTCATCGCCGACGGACCGGCCACCGAGCAGGGCGAGCTGGCGCTCGGCCGCAACGTGGTGGTCGCCTTCATGCCGTGGCAGGGCTACAACTTCGAGGACTCCATCCTCCTGTCGGAGCGGCTCATCAAGGAGGACGTGTTCACCTCGGTGCACATCGAGGAGTTCGAGTGCGTCGCCCGCGACACCAAGCTGGGCAAGGAGGAGATCACCCGCGACATCCCCAACGTCGGCGAGGAGGCCCTCAAGGACCTCGACGAGTCGGGCATCATCCGCATCGGCGCGGAGGTGAAGCCGGGCGACATCCTGGTCGGCAAGATCACGCCCAAGGGCGAGACCCAACTCTCCCCCGAGGAGAAGCTGCTGCGCGCCATCTTCGGTGAGAAGGCCGGCGACGTGCGCGACAGCTCGCTGCGGGTGCCTCCGGGGGTGACCGGCACGGTCATCAACGCCAAGGTCTTCAGCCGCAAGGGCGTGGAGAAGGACGAGCGGGCCAAGGCCATCGAGGAGATGGAGGAGGCCAAGCTCCTCAAGGACCAGAACGACGAGATCAAGATCATCCAGGACTCGGCGTTCCAGAAGATCCGGCGCCTGCTCCTGGGCAAGGAGGCCACCGCCCGCCTGGTCGACGACCGCGGCGAGCAGCTCCTCAAGAAGGGCGACGCCCTGAGCGACGAGCTGCTGGACGGCATCCCGCAGCGCTACTGGGGCGAGGTCGCCGTGGAGGGCGACGTCTCCGACCTGGTGCGGAAGATCATCGACAACTTCGAGGAGCAGAAGGAGCTGGTGAAGCTGCTCTTCGGGGAGAAGATCGGCCGCCTCAAGAAGGGCGACGAGCTCCCGCCGGGCGTCATCAAGATGGTCAAGGTGTACGTCGCCATCAAGCGCAAGCTGGCCGTGGGCGACAAGATGGCCGGTCGCCACGGCAACAAGGGCGTGGTCTCGCGCGTGCTCCCCGAGGAGGACCTGCCCTACCTGGAGGACGGCACGCCGGTGGACTTCGTCCTCAACCCGCTGGGCGTCCCCTCCCGCATGAACGTGGGCCAGATCCTGGAGACCCACATCGGCTGGGCGGCCCGCAACGTCGGCCTGCGCCTGCAGGAGATGATCGAGAAGAACTTCGGCCCGGACGCGCTGCGCAAGAAGCTCAAGAAGGTCTTCGATGGCCCGGACAGCCCGGGCAACGAGCGCATCGTGCAGCTCATCGACGAGCTGCCGGACCGCGAGGTTCCCAAGCTGGTGCAGAAGCTCAGGAACGGCGTCCACATCGCCACCCCGGTGTTCGACGGCGCGCGCGAGGACGAGATGCGCGAGCTGATGTCCCAGGGCGGCGCCACCATGCAGTCGGTCCTCTACGACGGCCGCACCGGCGAGCCGTTCGACCAGGACGTCACGGTGGGCGTCATGTACATGCTCAAGCTGCACCACCTGGTGGACGAGAAGATCCACGCCCGCTCCATCGGCCCGTACTCGCTGGTGACCCAGCAGCCGCTGGGCGGCAAGGCCCAGTTCGGCGGCCAGCGCCTCGGCGAGATGGAGGTCTGGGCCATGGAGGCCTACGGCGCCGCCTACTCGCTGCAGGAGTTCCTCACCGTCAAGTCGGACGACGTGGTGGGCCGCACCCGCATGTACGAGGCCATCGTCAAGGGCGAGAACACGCTGGAGTCGGGGCTGCCCGAGTCCTTCAACGTGCTCATCAAGGAGCTCCAGAGTCTGGCGCTCGACGTGGAGCTGCTCGAGTCGCCCGAGGCCAAGGCGCAGCGTGAGCTGGAGGCGGCCTCGGCCGCGTCCGACCCGCTGGCCCCCCGGGCCCCGGGCGGCGGCGACAAGAAGACGGCCTAGTCAGCGGACCAACGGAATTCGAGAAGCGAGGGAGTCGACGTGAAGGACATCTTCAATTTCTTCGAGAAGCCCAAGGACCCGCTGTCGTTCTCGGCCATCCGCATCTCGCTGGCCAGCCCCGACAAGATCCGGCAGTGGTCGCACGGCGAGGTGAAGAAGCCGGAGACCATCAACTACCGGACCTTCAAGCCGGAGCGTGACGGCCTCTTCTGCGCCAAGATCTTCGGTCCCGTCAAGGACTACGAGTGCAACTGCGGCAAGTACAAGCGCATGAAGCACCGCGGCGTGGTCTGCGAGAAGTGCGGCGTCGAGGTGATCCAGTCCAAGGTGCGGCGCGAGCGGCTCGGCCACATCACGCTGGCCACCCCGGTGGCGCACATCTGGTTCCTCAAGTCGCTGCCGAGCCGCATCGGCAACCTGCTCGACATCACGCTCAAGGACCTGGAGAAGGTCCTCTACTGCGAGTCGTTCATCGTCATCGATCCCAGGCAGACGCCGCTGCTGCGCGGCGAGCTGCTCAGCGAGGAGCGCTACCACAAGGCGCTCGAGGAGCACGGTGAGGACGGCTTCGCGGCCGGCATGGGCGGCGAGGCGGTGCTGGAGCTGCTGCGCGCCGTCGGCCCGGCCGACTCGAAGTACGGCGCCGGCATCGTGGGGCTCGGCGAGGAGCTGCGCGCCGAGATGAAGGTGGCCACCAGCGACGCCAAGCGCAAGAAGATCGCCAAGCGGCTCAAGGTGGTCGAGGCCTTCCTCGACTCCGGGAACCGCCCGGACTGGATGATGCTGGAGGTCATCCCGGTCATCCCGCCGGACCTGCGCCCGCTGGTCCCGCTGGACGGTGGCCGCTTCGCCACCTCGGACCTCAACGACCTGTACCGCCGCGTCATCAACCGCAACAACCGGCTCAAGCGGCTCCAGGAGCTCAACGCCCCCGACATCATCATCCGCAACGATTTCCGCCCTCAAGGAGTGAAACTCCCAAGTTGGCGGGGCGCCAGCAGTAGCGTCACTTGCAAGAAGGCCGAAGGATTCGGGTCCAAGCCTCGTCGGTTCGCGTGGGGGATATGCTTTGAAACAACGCTCGTCTATTGCAGCGCGATTCGCGCTCCAAGGTGTCGCACTGGCCGTCGCCGCTCTCTGGGGCTCGCAGGCTGCGGCACTGGGCCTGGGCCGCTTGAACGTGCAGTCGGCATTGGGCGAGACGCTCAAGGCCGAGATCGAGGTCACCAGCATCACGGCCGAAGAGGCGTCGTCGCTGAAGCTGCGCA
>JANNKC010000112.1:0-7541 GCA_031396105.1 Anaeromyxobacter sp. | reverse complement strand
GTGGTGATCCCCTTGGCCTGGGCGGCCTTGGCCAGCGCGGCGCCGACCTTCTTGGCGGCCGCCGTCTTGTCGTCGTCGCCCACCTCGCCCTTGAGGGTCTTCGCGGTGGTGGCGATGCTGACCAGCGTCCTGCCAGCCACGTCGTCGACGAGCTGGGCGTACATGTGCTTGAGGCTCTTGTAGACCGTCAGGCGCGGGCGAGCGGCGGTGCCCGAGACCTTGCGGCGGATGCGAGCCTTGCGCTTCTCGCGCGAGGTGACCTTCTGTGCCATGACGTTCCTCCGTGCGGCGGCGCCGACCCGGCCGCCACATGAGTGGGTTGAGGCCGGGCCTCAGGCGGCGCCGGTCTTGCCTTCCTTGCGGCGGACGATCTCCTCCGCGTACTTGATGCCCTTGCCCTTGTACGGCTCGGGCGGGCGGAGCGCGCGGATCTTGGCGGCCGTGAGGCCGAGCAGGTGCTTGTCGACGCCGCGGATGACGACGCGGGTCTGCTTGGGATCGACCTCGGCGGTGATCCCCTCCGGCAGCTTGAACAGCACCGGGTGGGAGAAGCCCAGGATGAAGTTGATCTCCTTCCCCTTGAGCTCGGCCTTGAAGCCGACGCCGTTGATCTCCAGGACCCGCTCGTAGCCCTTGGTGACGCCCAGCACGGCGTTCTTCACCAGGGTGCGGGTCAGGCCGTGGAGCCCCTTGGCGAGGCGAGACTCGTCGGGCCGGGTGACGACCACCTCGGCGCCGACGACCTCGACCTTGACCGCGGGGTTGAAGGGGAAGGACATCTTGCCCTTCGGCCCCTCCACCTTGACCAGGTGGCCGGCCACGGAGACCTTGACCTTCTCGGGAATCTTGACGGGCTGCTTGCCTACGCGGGACATGATCGGCTCCCTTACCAGACGGTGCAGATCAGCTCGCCGCCGACCTTCTGCTTGCGAGCCTCGCGATCGACCATCACGCCCTTGCTGGTGGACAGGATGGCGATGCCGAGGCCGTTGAGGACGCGGGGGATGTCTTCGGTGGACACGTAGCGACGCAGGCCGGGCTTGCTGACCCGCTTGATGTCGCTGATGGCCGGCTCGCGGTCGGGGCCGTACCGGAGGACGATGGTGATCGCCCCCTGGACCCCGTCCTCGTGACGGACGTAGTCCTGGATGAAGCCCTCGGACTTGAGGACCTCCGCCAGGCGGATCTTCAGGCCCGAAGCCGGGACCAGGCACTTCTCGTGACGTGCCGACGAGGCGTTGCGAATACGCGTCAGCATGTCGCCAATGGGATCGGTAAAGCTCATCGCTTCGGTCTCCCTTACCAGCTCGACTTGATGACGCCGGTGATCTCGCCCTGCAACGCGCGCTTGCGGAAGCAGATGCGGCACATCTGGAACTTGCGGAGGAAGGCGCGCGGCCGGCCACACAGCGGGCACCGGTTGTACTGGCGCACCTTGAACTTCAGCTTGCGCTTGGCCTGCGCCATCTTGGAAAGCTTGGCCATGGATTCTCCTGGTCGAAAGGGGCTTAGGTGCGGAACGGCATGCCGAGCTGCCGCAGGAGGGCGCGGCCCTCTTCGTCGTCGCGGGCCGTCGTCACCACCGTGATGTTCAGCCCTTTGATCTTCTCGACCTGGTCGTAGTTGATCTCGGGGAAGATGATCTGCTCGCGGATGCCGAGCGTGTAGTTGCCCTTCCCGTCGAAGGCCTTGGGCGACACGCCCTTGAAGTCACGGACCCGGGGGAGCGCGATGGAGACCAGGCGGTCGAAGAACTCGTACATGCGGGCGCCGCGCAGCGTCACCATCACGCCGATGCTCTGGCCCTGGCGGAGCTTGAAGTTGGCGATCGACTTGCGGGACTTGGTGATGACCGGCTTCTGGCCGGCGATCACGGTGAGCTGCGCCAGCGAGGCGTCGATGATCTTGCCGTTGCTGATCGCCTCGCCCAGGCCCATGTTCACCACGATCTTCTCGAGGCGGGGGACCTGCATCGGGTTGTCGAACCCGAGCTCCTTCATGAGTGCCGGGCGGAGCTCCTTCTCGTACCGCTCCTTGAGCCGTGCTGCCATCGTCATCCTCCTTGCCTTCGTCCGGCGCCTTCGGGTGCCGGGCGATGCGTGTGGTTGCCTTACTTCGCCGCCTGGCGCTTCGCGAGGCGGGCCTTCTCCTTGGCGCCGAGCTCCCGCCCGGCCTTCTCCAGGCGCACCGGCTCACCGGCCGCGCCCACCAGCATCACGTTGGAGATGGCGATGGTGCCCGCCTTCTCGACGATGCCGCCCTCCGGGCTGGCCTGGCTGCGCCCCTTCTTCTGGTGGCGCTTCACGGTCATGAGCTTCTCGACCCGGACCCGGCCGTCCTCGCGGAGGACCTCGAGCACCTTGCCCGACTTCCCCTTCTCCTTGCCGGAGATGACCTTGACGGTGTCGCCCTTGCGGATGACGGGCATGGCTAGAGGACCTCCGGCGCCAGGCTGATGATCTTCATGAACTTGCGGGCGCGCAGCTCGCGGGCGACCGGCCCGAAGATGCGGGTGCCGACAGGCTCCAGATCCTTGTTGATGAGGACGGCGCTGTTGCCGTCGAAGCGGATGTAGCTGCCGTCCGGGCGCTTCACCTCGCGGGCGGTGCGGACGATGACGGCGCGAGCCACCTCGCCCTTCTTCACCTTGGCCTGCGGGATGGCCTCGCGCACCGAGACCACGATGACGTCGCCGAGGGACGCGTACTTGCGCCGCGAGCCACCCAGCACCTTGATGCACATCACCTTCTTGGCGCCCGAGTTGTCGGCGACGTCCAGGATCGTCTGCATCTGGATCATGGTTAGGCCTCCGTCGCCTTCTCGACGATCTCGACCACGCGCCAGCGCTTGTCCTTCGACATCGGGCGGGTCTCGACCATGCGGACCTTGTCGCCCGGCTGGCACTCCTGGTTCTCGTCGTGGGCCTTGAACTTCTCGGCCTTGGTCATGATCTTCCCATACTTCCGGTCCGGCACGCGGCGCTCGACCTTGATGACCACCGTCTTGGTCATCTTGTTCGAGACCACCACGCCGACGCGGGACTTGCGGTTGCCGCGCTCCATGTCCGTCACTCCTTCGCCTTCACGGCCTTGGCCTCGAGGTCCTTGGCACGCGCCACCGTGAGGCAGCGGGCCACGTCGCGGCGGGTCTTCATGAGCTCGGCGGTCGAGTCGAGCACGCCGGTCGACGCCTTGTTCTTGAGCTCGAAGAGGGTCTGCTTCAGCCCGCTGGCGCGGGCCTCCAGCTCACCCTTCGTCAGCTCGCGCAGTTCGTTCACGGTCGCCATGGGATCGTCCTCCTACAGCGTCGCGCCGCGCTTGACCATCTTGGTGGACACCGGCAGCTTGTGGGCCGCCAGCGTGAATGCCTTCTTGGCGGTGGCGTCGTCGCAGCCCTCCATCTCGTAGAGGATGCGGCCCGGCTTGATGACGGCGACGTAGTACTCCACGTTGCCCTTGCCGGTGCCCATGCGGGTCTCGGCCGCCTTCTTGGTGATGGGCTTGTCCGGGAAGATCCGGATCCAGAGCTTTCCGCCGCGCTTGACGTGGCGGGTGATGGCGATGCGGGCCGCCTCGATCTGGCGAGCCGTCAGGTAACCGCACTCGGTGGCCTGCAGGCCGTACTCGCCCTGGTTCAGGTCCGAGCCGCGGTAGGCCTTGCCCCGCATGCGGCCCTTCATCATCTTGCGGTACTTGGTACGGGCGGGCTGAAGCATGTGCGTCTCCTGTCCTGGTCAGCGGCGCTAGGCGCGGTCGGCGCGCGGCGCGGTGATCCGGGGCACGCGGGTGGCCGCGGTCTGGGGGAGGATCTCGCCCTTCATGATCCAGACCTTGCAGCCGATCTTGCCGTAGGTCGTCTTGGCCTCGGCGAAGCCGTAGTCGATGTCGGCGCGCAGCGTGTGCAGCGGCACGCGCCCCTCGCGGTACCACTCGTAGCGCGCCATCTCGGCGCCGCCGAGGCGGCCGGCGCAGGCCACGCGGATGCCCTTGGCGCCGAACTTGAGGGCGGTCTGCACCGCCTTCTTCATGGCGCGGCGGAAGGCGATGCGGCGCTCCAGCTGGGTGGCGATGTTCTCGGCCACGAGCTGGGCGTCGGTCTCGGCCTTACGGACCTCGACCACGTTCAGGTAGACCTCGTTCTGCGTGAGGGCCTGCAGGTCCTTCTTGATGGTCTCGATCCCGGCGCCGCGCTTGCCGATGACGATGCCCGGGCGCGCCGTGTGGACGTTGATCTTGACCTTGTTGGCCGCCCGCTCGATCTCGATGCGGGAGATGCCGGCCGCGCCGAGCTTCTCCTTCACGAACTCGCGGAGGTGGATGTCCTCGTGCAGCCACTTGGCGTAGTTCCGCTCCTCGTACCACTTGGAGTCCCAGGAGCGGATGACCCCGAGGCGGAACCCGATGGGATGGACTTTTTGACCCACGTTCGTCTCCTTGGCCGCTAGCGGCCGACGGTCCCGAGCTCAACGTACACGTGGCTCGTCTTCTTCTCGATCCGGTAGGCGCGCCCCATGGCGCGAGGCATGAACCGGCGCATCTTCGGGCCCTGGTCGACGGTCAAGGTCTTGATGACCAGGGCGTCCACGTCGACCTTGCCGCCCTTGTTCTCCGCGTTGGCGACGGCGGAGCGGAGCAGCTTGGCGAGCGGCTTGGCCGCCGCCTGGGGCCGGTACTTCAGCATCGCCAGCGCGTCGCCCACCGCCAGGCCGCGCACCGTGTCGGCGACCAGCCGCACCTTGCGAGGAGCCAGGCGGAGGAACTTGAGGCTGGCGTGCGGCCCGGCCACCGGAGGCGGCGGGCGGTTCTTGCGGGAACGCGGCAGCGGGGGGGCCCGCCGCACGCGCTTCACGATCGTCTTGGTCTCGGTCTCGGCCATGTCGTCCTCGCTACTTCCTGGGCGGCGGCGCCGTGGTCGCCGCGACCTTCTTCTCCGCCGAGTGGCCGGCGAAGGTACGGGTCGGGGAGAACTCGCCGAGCTTGTGGCCGACCATGTTCTCGGTCACGAAGACGGGCACGAACTTCCGGCCGTTGTGGACGGCGAAGGTGTGGCCCACGAAGTCGGGCAGGATGGTGCTCCGCCTCGACCAGGTCTTGATGACCGCCTTCTTGCTGGCCTTGTTCGCCTCCTCGACCTTCTTGGTGAGGTGCTTGTCGGCGAACGGGCCCTTCTTGATTGAACGCGCCATGTCTCGGTTGTCCCTTCTCGCGGCTTACTGCGGCGTGTTGCGGACGCCGGGCTTGCGCCGCGAGACGATGAGCTTGTCAGTGCGGCGGTTGCTGCGGGTCTTCTGGCCCTTGGTCTTCTGGCCCCAGGGCGAGACCGGGTGCGGGTTGCCCTGCCCCGACTTGCCCTCGCCGCCACCGTGCGGGTGGTCGACCGGGTTCATGGCCAGGCCGCGGACGGTCGGGCGGATGCCCAGCCAGCGGCTCTTGCCGGCCTTGCCGACGCGGACCGTGGAGCTCTCCACGTTGGAGAGCTGCCCGATCACCGCCCTGCAGTCCTGCAGCACCTTCCGGACCTCGCCGGACGGCATGCGGATCTGGGCGTAGTCGCCCTCCTTGGCCATGAGCTGGCCGAAGGAGCCGGCGGAGCGGATCATCTTGGCCCCGGAGCCCGGCTGGGCCTCGACGCCGTGGATGACCGTGCCGAGCGGGATGCTCTTGACCGGCAGCGCGTTGCCCGGGCGGATGTCGACCGACTCGCCGGACATGAGCACGTCGCCCACCGCCACGCCGATGGGCGCCAGGATGTAGCGCTTCTCGCCGTCCTTGTAGTGCAGCAGGGCCAGGCGGGCGGTGCGGTTCGGGTCGTACTCGATGGCCGCGACCTTGGCCGGCACGCCGTCCTTGTCGCGCCGCCAGTCGATGATGCGGTAGCGCCGCTTGTGGCCGCCGCCGATGTGGCGGGTGGTGATGTGGCCGTGGTTGTTGCGGCCGCCCGTCTTGCGGACGGACCTGGTGAGCTTCTTCTCCGGCTTGGCCTTGGTGATCTCGGCGAAGTCCGAGACCGACATGTGGCGCCGCGCGGAGCTGGTCGGCTTGTAGAGCTTGAGGCCCATGATCTCTCCCGGTTAGGCCGAGGACCCCTCGAAGAGGGCGATGGTGTCGCCGTCCTTGAGGGTCACGAAGGCCTTCTTCCAATTGGGCCGCCGGCCCGTGCTGCGGCCGACTCGCTTGTTCTTGCCGCGCGCGATGGCGGTGCGGACCGCCAGCACGTGGACGCCGAACAGCTTCTCGACCGCCTGCTTCACCTGGATCTTGGTGGCGTCGCGGTGCACCTCGAAGGCGTAGGCATGGCTCGCCTCGCGGTTCCGCTCCGCCTTCTCGGTGATGAGCGGGCGCTTCACGACGTCCTGGAGGGTGATGCTCATGAGAGGGCCTCCTCGAGCTGCTTGGCCGTCGCGGCGGTCAGGATCAGCGTGTCGTGCTTGAGGATGTCGTAGACGTTGAGCCCCTCGACGGCCAGGAAGTCGTGGCCCTCCAGGTTGCGGACCGAGCGGGCCAGGGCCACGTTCGCCCCGGCGTCGACCACCAGCGCCTTCGTCGCGCCGAGCTTGGCCAGCACCTTGGCCGCCGCCGAGGTCTTGGGGCCGGTGGGCTCCCACTTCTCGACGATGAGGAGCTGCCCCTTGGCGCGCAGCGACAGCGCGGCGCGGAGGGCCGCCTTGCGCACCTTCTTGGGCACGTCATAGGAGTAGTCGCGGGGCTTCGGCCCCATCGCCTTGCCACCGCCCACCCACTGGCTGGCGCGGGTGGAGCCCTGGCGGGCGCGGCCGGTGCCCTTCTGCTTCCAGGGCTTCTTGCCGCCGCCGGAGACGAGGGACCGGTTCTTCACCGCGTGGGTGCCCGAGCGGTCGGAGGCCAGCTTGGCCTTGACCACCTCATAGAAGAGGTGCTCGTTCACCTCGCCGGCGAAGACGGCGTCGGCGAGATCCAGCTCGCCAACCTTCTTCTTCTCGAGGTCGTAGACGTCGAACTTTGCCATGGTGCCCTCTACTACTTGATCTCCACGTCGACGCCGGCGGAGAGGTCGAGCTTCATGAGCGCGTCGAGGGTCTGGGCCGTCGGCTCGAGGATGTCGAGGAGCCGCTTGTGGGTCCGGATCTCGAACTGCTCACGCGACTTCTTGTCGACGTGCGGGCTGCGGAGGACCGTGAACTTGTTGATCCGCGTGGGCAGCGGGATGGGGCCGGCCACCTTGGCGCCGGTCCTTCTCGCTGTCTCCACGATCTCGCCGGCCGACTGGTCGAGCAGCTTGTAGTCGTAGGCCTTGAGCCGGATGCGAATCTTCTGAGTCGCCATCGGAACGCCTTCTCTCCATCACTCGGCGCGGCGCGGGGCGGTGCCTGCCCTCAGCTGTTGCGGGCTACCACCCCGCCGTTCGCCAGTGGTGTAACCGAACTACAGGATGACCTCGGAAACGACGCCCGAGCCGACGGTGCGCCCACCCTCGCGGATGGCGAAGCGCAGCTCCTTCTCCATCGCGATGGGGGTGATCAGCTCCACCTCCACCCCGATGTTGTCGCCCGGCATGACCATCTC
>JANNKC010000126.1:0-18845 GCA_031396105.1 Anaeromyxobacter sp. | reverse complement strand
CCGCGCCTTCGCCCTTCCGGTCGCGGGACCGGAGCCCAGCCGCCTCCAGCGCCGCGGCCACGCCGGCCGGCTTGCGCGCGTCGGGCAGCGCCCCCCTGGGCGCCGTCACCGCGGCCACCTTCTCGCCCAGCGCCCTCACCTCGGCGGTCACCTCGAGCTGCACCCGCAGGCGCGGGTCGTCCTTCACGCCGAAGGCGCCGCGCAGCGTGGCCCTGAGCGGCACGCCGGTCTCGGCGTCGAGCAGCACCTCGCCGGTGGCGGCCACCGGCACCCGCCCGTCCAGGAAGGCGAGGTGGCGCCTGGTGTCGGCGTCGGGTCCGGCCTGGCCGAAGACGCGGCCGTCGGCGGCGGGCGGGGCGGCCGGGGCCTGGGCCAGCGAGACCGTGAAGCGGCGCGCCGGCCGGCCCAGGAACGGCTCCTCGCCGGCGGGGGTGAGCGCCAGGGCCGGCCCATAGAGCCGCGCCAGCTCGCCGAGGAGGCCGAAGCTCTCGTCGCGGTAGCGTCGCGCGTCGCGGCCGCGGTCGGTGGGGCGCTCGCGGAACGGGGCGAAGCGGTTGCGCGCGTAGGTCATGCCGCCGGCGAAGATCACCTGCTTGCCGCTCACCGACCCCGGCCCGGTGCCGCCGTCGTGCTCGCTCTCCACCTCGAACTCGCCGGAGACCAGCTGGCGCACCCGGTGGCGCTCGGTCCCCTGCACCCGGGCCGCCGAGTCCCCCTGGCGGGTGGCGGCGAACTTGACCGCCCCGCGCCACTCGAAGGAGCCGAGGCGCCGAGCCGCCTCGCCGGCGTCGAGCCGCAACAGCGCCTGCGGGTCGGAGAGGTCGGGCGCCGCGGGGGCCCTGGCCGGCGCCTCGTCCTTGCCGAAGACGCGCCGGCGCGCCTCGGCGTCCGCGCCGCGGGTGCAGCCGGCGGCCAGGAGCGCGAGGGCGAGGAGGGCGCCGCGCGGCATCAGAGGGTGGGCTGCGGCCTCTGCGAGGCGCGGAAGAGGAGGACGCCCAGGCCCACGAAGAAGGCCACGCCGAGCAGCTGGAAGCCGCCGTGGCCGATGGCCCCGGCGATGGCCGGCTCGAGGTTCAGGTGCTCGGTGAGGAACGCGTTGATGCCGTCGTTCACGTTGAGGAGCGCCACCACCACGCCGGTGAGCGCGCCGCCCGCCACCAGGCCGGTGGCCATGAGCGAGCCGCCGCCCAGCTCCGCGTCCTCGGCGAGGCCGCCCTTCCTCCTCGCCACCACGTCCACCAGCCCCTTCACCACGCCGCCCGCGAAGATGGGCAGGGTGGTGGAGAGCGGCAGGTAGAGGCCGACCGCGAAGGAGAGGGCCTTGACGCCGCACAGCTCCATGGTGACCGAGAAGAAGACGCCCACCAGCACGTAGACCCAGTCCAGGTTGAGGGAGAGGAGCCCCTTGATGAGCGTCGCCATGAGCGTGCCCTGCGGCGCGGGGAACTTCTCGGTGCCGATGGCGTGGGTGATCCCCTGGGCGAGCTGGTCGGCGCTGGGGGTGTCGAGGATGCTCACCGTCCAGCCGATGACCGCGGCCGAGGCGATGGCGCCGACGAAGAGCGCGATCTGCTGCGAGCGCGGGGTGGCGCCGATGAGGAAGCCGGTCTTGAGGTCCTGGCTGGTGGCGCCGCCGTTGGCGGCCGCGATGCAGACCATGCCGCCCACCACCAGCGCCATGGGCTCGTAGGCCGAGCCGGTCCAGCCCAGCCCCACGAAGATCATGGCGGTGGCCATCAGCGTGGCGATGGTCATGCCGGAGATGGGGTTGGACGAGGAGCCGATGAGGCCCACGATGCGGGAGGAGACGGTCACGAAGATGAAGCCGAAGACGATGACCAGCAGCGCCACCAGGAGCTTGTTGAGGAGGCTGTCGCCCGGGATGAAGGGCAGGGCCACCAGCACCACCACCAGGCCGAGGCTGCCGGCGATGACGGTCACGAAGGAGAGGTCGCGGTCGGTCCGCTTGACGCTGGCCGCGGCGGTCTTGTCGGAGAGGGACCGGATGGAGTCGCGCAGCGAGGAGTAGATGGTGGGCAGGGTCTTGACGAGGGTGATGAAGCCGCCGGCGGCCACCGCGCCGGCGCCGATCTGGCGCACGTAGGCGCGGTAGATGGCGTTGGCGGTGTTGGCGAAGGTGTGAGTGACCGGGTCCCAGCCGAACTGGGCCGGGGTGTTGCCCACCTTGAGGAGCTGGGCGGCCACCGCGTCGCCCGGCACCAGGAAGGC
Source organism: Anaeromyxobacter sp. (assembly GCA_031396105.1). Classification (GTDB taxonomy): domain Bacteria; phylum Myxococcota; class Myxococcia; order Myxococcales; family Anaeromyxobacteraceae; genus JADKCZ01. The sequence continues at coordinate 16,616 of JANNKC010000126.1, read as the reverse complement.
GAGCAGCGGGATGAGGCCGAGCCAGGCGAGCACCCCGCCGGCCACCAGCACGCCGGCGATCTTCGGCCCGATGATGTAGCCCACGCCCATGTACTCGGGGGTGATCTCGCCGTTGACGGTGGCGCTGGGCAGCCACTTGTTGGTGCGCGACGAGACCCAGGCCGGGGTCTCGGCGATGACGTGGAAGACCTTCTGCAGGATGGCGTAGGCCATCGAGATGCCCACGCCCTGGAAGGCGGTCCTGGCGAAGTCGCCGCCCCGCTCTCCGGCGATGAGCACCGAGGCGCAGGCGGCGCCCTCCGGGTACTGCAGCTCGCCGTGCTCCTTGACGATGAGGGCGCGGCGCAGCGGCACCATCATGAGGACGCCGAGGATGCCGCCCACCAGCGCCAGCGTGAAGAGCGTGGGGATGTTGAAGTAGCCCGCCCCCACCGAGACGCCGCCAGGACCGGTGGAGAGGAAGAGGAAGCCGGGCAGCGTGAAGACCACGCCGGCCGCGATCGACTCGCCCGCCGACCCGGCCGTCTGGATGATGTTGTTCTCCAGGATGGTGGTCTTGAGGAACTTCCGCCCCAGCGAGATGGCGATGACGGCGATGGGGATGGAGGCCGAGACGGTCAGGCCGGCCTTGAGCGCCAGGTAGACGGTGGAGGCGCCGAAGAGGATGCCGAAGAGCGCCCCGGCGATGATGGCCTTGGGCGTGAGCTCCGCCATCGAGGTCTCGGGGGCGACGTAGGGCTTGAACTCCTTCACCGGGGCGGCTGCGGCGGAGGCATGGTCGGGGGCACTCATCGGGGGGCTCCGGGCGGCGGGGCAGGGGTGAGAAAAGTGGGCGCACTCTAGACCGGACCCGGGGGCGGTTCCAGCGCCGGGACGGTGGAGGCGCCCTCCGGCCGGCGCGTGCCGCCTCGACGCGGGGCTCGGGTCGCGGGGCTGCTAGAGTGGCGCCCGCCCATGCCTTCGTCCGCGGCCCCGACCGCACCCGTCCGGGAGCGCTTCCACCGCAAGGTGGCCACCGCCATCGCCCTGGTGATGACGGTGGCCATGGCCCTGCTGCTCCTCACCCTCTACCTCCTGGGACGGGAGCTCATGGTCAACGGCATGCGGCTTCGCGCCGAGGCGGTGGCCAGCTCCGCGGCCGCGGCCATGCCGCTGGACGGCCCCTTCGACGGCGACGCCTGGGCGCGCCGGGTGCGCGCCGCGACCGCCGACGCGGTGGAGGTGACGCTCCTCGACGGCGGGGGGCTCGTCACCGGCCACGCGGCGGTGCCGCTCCCGGAGGCCGGGGTGGTGACGGCCAGGATCCGGCTCGGGCCGGCCGACGCCGTGGCGGGCGGTACGCTGGTGGTCTCGCTCGACCGGACCCGCCTCGCCGGCCTGCTGGGCATGGCCATCGGGGCCGGGGCGGTGGTGGGCCTGCTGCTGGCGCTGGCGGGCGCCCTCGCCGGCGGCGCGGTGGCGCGGCGCCTGGCCCGCCCGCTGGGGCAGATGGCGGACCGCGCCGAGGCCATGGCCGGCGGCGACCTGCGCGCGCGGGAGCCGCTGGTGGCCACCGACGAGATGGCGGCGCTGGCCGGCCACGTGGCCTCGCTGGGCGAAGGGCTCCGCCGCATGATCGCCGACCTGCGCGCCGCCGCCGAGCAGGTGGGCGCCGCCACCGCGGCCATCGGCGCCTCCTCGCGCGCCCAGGTCACGGTGGTGCGCGGCCAGACCGTGGCCCTGGAGGAGACCGCCTCCACGGTGGCGGAGATGGCGGTGGCCTCGCGCCTCGCCACCGAGAGCGCCCGGCTCGTCATCGAGGTGGCGGAGCGCTCGGAGAAGCTCTGGCAGCAGGGCGCCGGGGCCGTGCGCGACGGCATGGGGGGGCTCTCCTCGCTGGAGGGGCGCGTCTTCGCCATCGCCGGCGCCGTCACCGAGCTCTCCGAGCGGACCGTGCAGATCGCCGGAATCATCGCCACCGTGAAGGACCTGGCCGAGCAGTCCAACGTGCTGGCCCTCAACGCCGCCATCGAGGCGGCCAGGGTGGGCGCCTCCGGCAAGGGCTTCGCCGTGGTGGCCGAGGAGATGCGGCGGCTGGCCGAGCAGTCGCGCCGCGCCACCGACGAGGTGCGGGCCAACCTGGTGGAGCTGCAGCGCGCCACCCGCAAGGTGGTGACCGCCACCGGCGAGGGCAGCGAGCAGGCCCGCGTCGCCGCCGTGGGGGCCGAGCAGGCCAGCGCCACCATCAGCAGCCTGGCCACCGCCTTCGAGGAGTCGTCGCGAGCCGCCCGCGGCATCGCCGACACGACCCGGCGCCAGACCGAGGAGATGGACGGCATCGCCTCGGCGGTGGAGTACCTGCACCGCAACATGCAGGAGACGCAGGACGGGGCGCAGCGGATCGAGGCGGCGGCGCAGGAGCTGGCGCGCGTCTCCGAGCGGCTGGCCCAGGCGGTCTCGACCTACCGCATCTAGGCCGTCCGGGGCGACCGGGGCTTCCTGGCCGGGGCGTCCTCCGCCGGCGCCCCCTCGGCCACGTCGGCGAAGGGGACCCGCCCCTCCGCCCAGAGCAGCCGGTCGCAGCGGTGCAGCAGGTCGGGGAGCCCGGCCCGCGTGACCGCCGACACCGCCACGCCGTCGGCCTGGTGCGCCAGGGCGGCCCCCTCGCCGGGCGGCAGCCGGTCCACCTTGTTGAAGACCAGCACGCGCTGCTTCCCCGAGAGCCCCAGGTCGCCCAGGATCGCCTCCACCGAGGCCATCTGCTGCTCGCGGCGCGGGTCGGCGGCGTCCACCACGTGGAGCAGCAGGTCGGCCTCGGAGAGCTCCTCCAGCGTGGCGCGGAAGGCGGCCACCAGGTCGGGCGGCAGGTCGCGGATGAAGCCCACCGTGTCGGTGATGATGACCTCGCGGTCGCGTGGGAAGCGCAGCCGCCGGCTGGTGGGGTCCAGGGTGGCGAAGAGCCTGTCCTCCACCAGCACCGAGGAGTCGGTCAGGGCGTTCAGCAGGGTGGACTTGCCGGCGTTGGTGTAGCCCACGATGGAGAGCACCGGCAGGCCGCGCTGGTTGCGCTGCCGGCGCCGCACCTGCCGGTCCTGCGAGAGGCCGTCCAGCCGCCGCTCCAGCGCGGTGATGCGGTCGCGCACGCGGCGCCGGTCGATCTCCAGCTTGGTCTCGCCGGGGCCGCGGCCGCCGATGCCGCCGGCCAGGCGGGAGAGCGAGTCGTCGCGCCCCGCCAGCCGCGGGTAGAGGTACTTGAGCTGGGCCAGCTCCACCTGCAGCTTGCCGTCGGAGGACTGGGCCCGCTGCGCGAAGATGTCGAGGATCAGCTGGGTGCGGTCCAGGATCTTGAGGCTGGTGGCCTCGCCGATGTGGCGGGCCTGCGACGGCGAGAGGTCGGCGTCGAAGACGATGAAGTCGGCCATGAGCTGCATGGAGCGCAGCAGGAGGTCCTCCAGCTTCCCCTTGCCGATGAGGGTGCGCGGGTCGATCTCGCGCCGGTGCTGCAGCGTGGCGTCCACCACCTCCACGCCGGCGGTGCGGCTGAGCTCGCGCAGCTCGACGAGCGAGGCCTCGCCCTCCTCGCGGCTGCGGGTGCGGCCGCTCACGCCCACCAGGATGGCCCGCTCCCGCCCGCCGGTGCTCCGCGCCGTGCGGGCCCGCTGGAACTCCTCCTCCAGCGCCAGCGGCCCCGCCAGCGCGTCGTAGTGGAGGTCATGGACCGAGGCGGCGGTCTCCTCCTGCCAGAGCGCTCCGGCCGGGTTCTCCGGGATGAGCCAGGCCAGGTGGACGCGCCCCGGCTGGCCGTCCTCCAGCACCTCCACGGCGGCCACCGAGTCGAGCCGGAGGAGCGCGAGATCGGTCTGGTCGTCGCGGGTCAGCGGCTGGCCGTCGAGGTGGGTGTGCACCAGCCGGAGCCCGCGCAGGCGGTGCGAGCCGGCGCGGCCTCGCCCGACGTCGGGCAGGGTGAGCCTGCTGGCGTCGCCCACCAGGACCCACTGCACGTCGCCCTTGCGATCCAGGAGCACGCCCACCTGGCGCCCGATCTCGTGCGAGACCTCGGCGAGGTGGCGCGCCAGCTCGGGGGAGACGACCTGCTCGGCGTCGACCCGCCGCCGCGAGGTGCGGCGAAGGGCGTGGAGCTGCGAGGGCTTGAGGCCGAGGGTGTTGCCGAAGACGTCGTTCATCCTGGGTGGCGCCAGGATAGCGGCGATGGCCGCCGCGAGCGAGCCCCGCCGGGCCGGGCGCGGCGGGTCAGGGTGCCGGTGGCGGCGCGCTGGGCGTCGCCCCCGCGCAGTCCTCGAACCAGCGCTCCAGCGTGGCGGCCGGCACCGCGAGCTCGAGCGAGAAGCGGCCGCTCTCCGGGACCACCCGCGCCGCGTCGAGCAGGTCGGCCAGCCGGGTGTCGCCGGTGGCCTGGGCCTGCAGCCTCCCCGCGGCGATGGCCCCGCCCAGCGAGCGGGCCAGCTCGGAGAGGGCCGCCTCGTCGGGCCCGTCGACCCGCAGCACCGCCGCCACGTCCTGCATGGCGTCGACGTGGAGCTCCACCCGGCTGGCCGCCGCGGCCAGGCGGGCGCCCAGCTCGGCGTCGCGCTTCGAGAAGAGCCGCTGCACCGCCTCGCCCGGGATGACGCCGTAGACCTCGCCGTAGCTGAGCGCCTCGTCGAGGACCGGCGCCGGCGCCGGCACGCGCCCCTCCAGCTGGTCCAGGGCCTGGCGGGCGCCCGCCTCGTCCGGAGAGATGACCACCACCTGGTCGCGCCAGCGGGCCAGCACCGGCGAGGCGGCCCGGCCGGGAATCCGGTAGAGGCGCCCCTCGTCGCCGTGGCGCTCCTCCACGCTGCCCTTCCCGAGCCGCTCCCAGCGCGCCGCGTCGAAGGTCCCGGAGACCACCACCGTCTCGCCGGCGAAGCCGACCCGGTCCACGTCCTTGAGGACGTCGAGCCCGGTCTCGCGGGAGAGCGTGTCGAAGACCCCGGGGTCCCTGGCCAGCGCGCAGCGGATGAAGAGCTCCCCGAGCCGCGAGTGGCGCAGGGCGTTGGCCTCGAACACCACCACCGGCTCGCCGGGCGCCGCCGGCAGCGCGGTGAGGAAGGGATCCCGGCGGATCGCCGTCGCCGGGGCGGGCGGCTCGGCGCCGGGGGCCTTGCGGCCGGCCGCCGCGGCGGGCGCCGGCGGCATGGTGCGACGCTCGGCGATGCGGCGCCGCTCCGCCTCGCGAAGGCGGCTGGGGAAGGCCACCCGGGCGCGCGGACGCTCGACCGGAGCCTCCACCAGGGCCATCAGGCCGGCGCTGGCGGCGAGGAGCAGCACGGCCACGAGGAGCCAGGCGCGTCGGCGCATCAGAAGTCCTTCCGGTCGAAGAGGGTCACGGCCAGCGCCAGCACCGCGGCGGAGAAGAGGGCCGCGCCGCCGAGCTGAGCGCCGAGCAGCCCCAGCTCCGCGGGCCGCCCCTCGGCCAGCCGCCCGGCGTGGTCGGCCAGGCCGGTGAGGCGAGGCAGCGGCGCGGAGAGGGCCAGGAAGAGGCTGCGCCCCCACCCCGCGGCGAAGAGCGGCGCCAGCTCGGTCCGCTGGCCGGCCACCACGAAGGCCACCGCGGCCACGCCGCCGGCGGCGCCGGAGAGGGCCGCCGAGCGGACCGCCACGGCCGAGAGCAGCATCACCGCGTAGACGGCGCCGAAGCCGGCCACGGCCAGCAGCGCCGCGCCGGCGGGGGCCCAGCCGAAGAGGCCGGTCTTGGCGAAGATGATGAGCGTGAGCCCGGCGCCGCCGTAGAGCGCCCCTCCGCCGAGCAGCAGCAGCACCCCCAGGTAGGTGCCGAGCAGGAGCTCGGCGCGCCGGAGCGGCAGCGCCAGGAGCTGCTCGATGCGCCCGGGCGCCAGCGCCGCCGGGGCGAAGTCGGCGCAGACCAGCACGCCCACCACCACGCCGCCGTAGAAGACCGCGTAGGCCACCCCGGCGAAGAGCGGCCGGAGCGCCACGTCGGCGGGGCGGATGTCGCCGAAGGCGCGGCCGCCCAGGAACCGCGAGGCGGCCAGCGCGCCGTCCACCACCTGGAGCTCCAGCCCGAAGGCCACCAGCAGGAGCAGGCCGGTGGTGCCGAGCGCCAGCGCCAGCACCCAGCGGCGGGAGCGGGCCTCGCGCAGGAGGTCGAGGGCCACCGCCAGCGAGTTCACGGCTGCCCCTCGACGGCGGCCGCCAGCACCGCCTCCAGGTCCTGCCCCTCGGCGGCCACCTCCGACACCAGGGCGCCGGCGGCGCGGGCCGCGTCGAGGGCCGCGTTGAGGGCCGCCAGGCCGCCCGCCAGGCGCAGCGCGCCTCCATCACCCGTGGTGAAGCCGGCGGCCTGGAGCGCCGCGGCCGGAGCCCCCGGCGCGAAGCGGACCCGCCAGGACGCCCCGCCCGTCACCAGCGCCTCGAGCGGCCCCTCGCGGACGACGCGGCCGGCCACCAGCACGCCGAAGCGGCCGCAGACCCGCTCGGTCTCGGCCAGCAGGTGGGAGTTGAGCAGCAGGGTGGCGCCGCGGGCCAGCGCCCGCTGCAGCAGCGTGCGCACCTCCACCCGGCCCAGCGGATCGAGCCCGTCGGTGGGCTCGTCGAGCACCAGCAGCTCCGGATCGCCCAGCAGGGCGGTGGCCAGGCCGACCCGCTGCCGCATCCCCTTGGAGAACCCGCCCACCGCGCGGGTCGCCTCGCCGGCCACCCCCACCTCCTCGAGGCGCGAGAGGAGCTGCGCCCGGCCGAGGCCGAGCCGCTTGAAGCGGGCCACCGAGCCCAGCACCTCGAGCGGCGTCCAGGCCCGCGACAGCTCCAGCCGCTCGGGCAGGTAGCCGACGCGCGCCCGCACCTTCGGATCGAGCGGATCGCCGCCGAGCAGCCGGATGCGCCCGGCGGAGGGGTGGACCACGCCGAGCAGCGCCTTCACGAAGGTGGTCTTGCCGGCGCCGTTGGGGCCGATGAGGCCGAAGGCGGCGCCGGCGGGGACGCGGAGGTCCACGCCGCGGAGCGCCTGCGGCCCCGGCCGCCCGAGGCGGCCCGGGTACCTCTTCTCCAGCCCCTCCGCCTCGATGGCCAGCACGCGCTCCATCCTACGCCGGGAGGCGGCTCGCCATTTCACCCGCCGCGCCAGGCAGGACCGGATCGGCCGCGACGGGCCCGCCGCGCCGTTCGCCGGCCCACGGGTGGCGCCGCGCCGCCCGCGCGTGCTTCACTCGCGACCATGTCGCTCATCGTGGTGGACGTGGAGTCCGACGGCCCCTCGCCCGGCCACTACTCGATGGTCTCGTTCGGCGCCGTGGTGGTGGAGCCGTCGCTCCAGAAGACCTTCTACGGCCGCACCCGCCCCATCGCCGACCGCTTCCTGCCCGAGGCGCTCGCCATCTCGGGCGTCACCCGCGCCGAGCACCTGCGCTTCGACGAGCCGGGCGAGGTGATGGCCGCGTTCGAGGCCTGGGTGCAGCAGGTGTCCAGGGGCAAGCCGGTCTTCTGCTCCGACAACCTGGCCTTCGACTGGATGTTCATCAACTGGTACTTCCACGAGACGCTGGGGCGGAACCCCTTCGGCTGGTCGGGCCGGCGCATCGGCGACCTCTACTGCGGCATGGTGAAGGACGGCTACGCCACCTGGAAGCACCTGCGCAAGACGGCGCACACCCACCACCCGGTGGACGACGCCAAGGGAAACGCCGAGGCGCTCCTCGCCATGGTGGAGCTCGGCCTCAAGCTCCCGGTGAAGTAGGCGCCCGGCCGCTCGCGGCCCGGGCCGGCGTGGTAGAAGCGGCCGGTGGCGGCTCGAAGGGTGGTGCTCATCGTCGTGCTGGCCGCGGGCCTGTCGGTCGCCGCGGCCCTGGCCTGGCTGGCGCGCGAGCCGGCCGAGGCCGCCGTGGCCACCGGGGCCAGGCTCCCCTCGCGCAACTTCCCGGGCGGGCGCCCCATCAGCGCCGACGAGATCACCGAGGGGCAGCTCTCCCCGGAGCGGCTGCCGCCCCAGGTGAACGCGGCGCTCGAGGCCCACTCGGCCGAGATCATCCGCAACGCCGAGGCCATCGAGCTGAAGCAGGCGCGCATCTCCGGCACCTGCGCCCCGGGCTCCGCCATCCGCGTCATCGCCGAGGATGGCTCGGTGAGCTGCCAGCGGCTGCCTCGCGGCGTGGTCTCGGTGACGGCGCTGGCCGGCGTGGCGAGGCTCTCCAGCACCGCCACGGCGCAGGGGACCGTGACCGGCGGGGTGGGGCGCTTCCAGGTGAGCGGCGAGGACGACTTCCTGGTGGTGCCGGTGACGCTGCCGGACGGGGCGCAGGTCACCGGCTTCGGCTACGTCTTCTACGACGCCGATCCGCGCGTGGACGGCGCCGCCTACCTCTACCGCTCCGACGACCAGGTCATGGCCGCGCTGGCCACCAGCGCCGCCGCCGACGAGGTGCGCCACGCCGCCACCGAGGAGGTCAAGCTTCGCAAGGTGGACACCGGGCGCCATGCCTACTTCGTCTACTTCCAGATCTCGGCCGAGGCGGGCGCCAACCTGCTGCCGATCTCGGCGTCGGTGACCTACCGGCTGCCTTGAGGCCGCGCAGGATTCGAGCTTTCGGTACGGCCCTTGTCGAGGCGCACTGGATCTGCCACGATTCCACCGCTCCACCTTCAAGCTGCACCGCAGGGCCCGACGAACCCGGTGACGTAGGCCAGGCTCCGACCGGTCCGAACGGGCCCACGGCCAGCCTCCAGGGGGGCGGTCAAGGGCGACGCCGCACCACGACGCGCCGCCGCGCCCAGGTCAGTCGTCCACTCTCGACGGCCAAGGGCTCCGACCACCAACGATGACCCACCGCCGCGCGCCAGGGGCGCACGAGCGCGGGATCCCGCCCGAGGAGCCGCCCACATGAGCAGCGAGATGTACTCGAGGATGAAGCAGAACCCGAAGTTCCAGGAGCTGGTGAAGACGCGCGGCCGCTACGCCGCCGGCCTCTCCGCCATCGTGCTGGTGGCCTTCTTTGGCTACATCCTGATGGTGGCCTTCAGCCCCAGGACGCTGGCGCTGCGCTTCTCGGAGGGCGGGACCCTCACGGTGGGCATCGTGGCCGAGCTCTCCATGTTCATCGGCTTCTGGATCCTGGTGGCGCTCTACGTGCGCCGCGCCAACGGCGAGTTCGACGCCCTGACCGCCGAGATCATCGAGCAGGCCAAGGCCGACATCGCCGCCCAGAGCCGGGGGGTCGCCTAGATGAACCGCCTGCTCGTCGCGCTCTCCCTGCTCGTCGCCCCCGCGCTGGCCCTGGCCGGCGGCCCCCTCGAGGGCCAGACCGAGCGGCAGCCGCTCAACCTCCACGCCATCGGGATGTTCCTCGCGTTCGTGGCCCTCACCATGGGCATCACCTGGTGGGCGGCCAGCCGGACCAAGTCGGCCTCCGACTACTACACGGCCGGCGGCGGCATCACCGGCTTCCAGAACGGCCTGGCCATCGCCGGCGACTACATGTCGGCCGCCACGCTGCTGGGGCTCACCGCCATGGTCTTCGGGCAGGGCTACGACGGCTACATCTACATGATCGCCTGGTTCGTCGGCTGGCCCATCATCCTCTTCCTGATGGCCGAGCGGCTGCGCAACCTCGGCAAGTTCACCTTCGCCGACATCACCTCCTACCGGCTCGACCAGGGCAAGGTGCGCACGCTGGCGGCGGTCTCCTCGCTCACCGTGGTGATCTTCTACCTGGTGGCCCAGATGGTCGGCGCCGGGCAGCTCATCAAGCTGCTCTTCGGCCTCCCCTACGAGGTCGCGGTCATCGCCGTCGGCGCCCTCATGATGGTCTACGTCATCTTCGGCGGCATGATCGCCACCACCTGGGTGCAGATCATCAAGGCCGGCATGCTGCTGTGCGGCGGCACGCTGGTGGCGGTGCTGGCGATGTCCCACTTCGACTTCTCCTTCACCCGGCTCGTCTCCGAGGCCACGGCCCGCTTCGCCGAGGTCAACCTGGTCAAGGACGCCGCCGGCAACCTGGTCGGCAAGGACCTGCTGGCCCCGGGCGGCTTCCTCAGCAACCCGATCAACGCCATCTCCCTGGGGCTCGGCCTCATGTTCGGCACGGCCGGCCTGCCCCACATCCTGATGCGCTTCTTCACGGTGGGGAACGCCAAGGAGGCCCGCAAGTCGGTGCTCTACGCCTCGGCCTTCGTGGGCTACTTCTTCAACGTCATCTTCATCATGGGGCTCACCGCCATCATCCTGGTGGGCAAGGATCCGGCCTTCTTCGAGAAGGGGCTGGTCCCGGCGGCCGGGGTGGCCGGCAAGGTGGTGGGCGGCAACAACATGGTGGCCATGCACCTGGCCAAGTTCGTGGGCGGCAACCTGCTGCTCGGCTTCCTGGCCGCGGTGGCCTTCGCCACCATCCTGGCGGTGGTCTCCGGCCTGGCCCTGGCCGGCGCCTCGGCCGTCAGCCACGACCTCTACGCGCGGGTCATCAAGAAGGGGAAGGCCACCGAGGCGGACGAGATGCGCGTCTCCAAGCTGGCCACCATCGCCCTGGGACTCATCGCCATCGGCCTCGGCATCCTCTTCGAGAAGCAGAACGTGGCCTTCATGGTGGGGGTGGCCTTCGGCATCGCCGCGGCGGCCAACTTCCCGGTGCTGATCCTCTCCATGTACTGGCGCGGGCTCACCACCCGCGGTGCGCTGGCCGGCGGCATCACCGGCCTGGTCTCCTCGGTCACGCTGGTGTTCCTCTCCAGGTCGGTCTGGGTCAACGTGCTCGGCAACGCCACGCCGATCTTCCCGTGGGAGCAGCCGGCCCTCTTCGCCATGCCGGCCGCCTTCCTGGCCGCCTTCGTCTTCTCCAGGCTGGACGCCACCGAGCGGGCCAGGTCGGAGATCGAGGCCTTCGACGACCAGTGGGTCCGGGCCCAGACCGGCTTCGGCGCGGCGGGGGCGTCCAAGCACTGAGAGGACGTGAAACAATCCCCTCCCATCGCCGCATCGGCCGATCCGCCTCGCCTCGCGGCGTTGCGCCTCCCTCGCATCCCGGCGAGGGAGGCCCGGTCGGCGCGCCTTGCGCCGCGGGCGTCTCGGCCGCCCCCCGGACGGACCCTTCTCCGGGGAGCCGATCCCCGGCAGTCTGCGGCTCCAGCCCGAGGTTCCAGGGCACCGACCAGACCAGGAGCACCGCCGTGGCCAACGTGAACGTGAAGAAGGGTGTCATCGCCATCCTCACCGGGGGCGGTGACGTCCCCGGCCTCAACCCCGCCATTCGCGCCGTGACCCTGGCCGCCCGCCGCGAGGGCTTCGAGGTGATCGGCATCCGCCGTGGCTGGGGCGGCCTCATCGACATGGTGCGCGATCCGCAGGCCGACAACTCGGACAACTACCAGGTGCTCACCAACGAGGTGGTGAACCGGGCCGGCCGCACCGGCGGCACCTTCCTGCACACCTCGCGCACCCGCCCCAGCCACATGAAGAAGTCGGCGGTGCCCGACCACCTGAAGGACAAGTACGGCGCCGAGGTGAACGACCTCACGCCGGAGGTGCTGGCCAACCTGGCCTTCCTGGGCATCGACTACCTCATCCCCATCGGCGGCGACGACACGCTCTCCTACGGGGTGCGGCTCTACCAGGAGGGGGTGAAGGTGGTGGCCATCCCCAAGACCATGGACAACGACGTGCCGGGCACCGACTACTGCATCGGCTTCTCCACCTGCGTGACCCGCACCATCGAGATGACCAACCGGCTGCGCACCAGCGCCGGCTCGCACGAGCGCTTCCTGGTCATGGAGGTCTTCGGGCGCTACGCCGGCTACACGGCGCTGCTGCCCACCATGGCCGGCGCCGCCAACCGCTGCGTCATCCCCGAGTTCAAGTTCGACATGGAGCGGCTCACCGAGCTCATGGTGGAGGACCGCAACCGCAACCCCTCCAAGTACTCGGTGGCGCTGGTCTCCGAGGGGGCCATGTTCACCGGCGGTGAGATGGTCTTCGCCGACGACGCCAGGGACGCCTACGGCCACGCCAAGCTGGGCGGCATCGGCGACGTGGTGTCGGCCCACCTGCGCGACCTCTCCGCCAAGTTCACCGGCGGCAAGAAGATCGAGGTCATCAACCAGAAGCTGGGCTACCTGGTGCGCGGCGGCGACCCGGACGCCATCGACTCCATCGTGCCCATGGCCTACGGCAACCTGGCGCTGGACCTGATCCTGAAGCGCCACCACGGCCGGCTGGTGGTCCTGAAGAACGGCCGCTACGACAACGTGCCGCTGGACGTGGTGACGGCCAGCAAGAAGGTGATCAACGTGAAGGAGCACTACTCCACCGACCGCTACCGGCCGCACTACCGCAGCTTCGAGATGAAGCCGCTCTTCCTGGTGACGAGCGAGGGCTGAGCGGCCGTGGCCCGCCCGCACCACGTCGTCCTCGTCCCCGGGTTCTTCGGGTTCGCCAACCTCGGCGACTTCACCTACTTCGGCCACGTCCGCGACCTCCTCCTCGAGCTGGGGCCGCCGCTCGGCCTCGACGGCGAGGTGGTGGTGGTGGGCACCGAGCCCACCGCCTCCTTGCCCAGGCGCGCCGCGCTCCTCTGCGAGGCCGTCGCGGCGCTGCTGGAGCGCGCCCCCGGCCGGGTGAGCCTCGTCGGCCACTCCAGCGGCGGCCTGGACGCCCGGCTGCTCTGCACGCCCGGGGTGGCGCTGCCCACCGCCGCGGACGCCGAGCGCTGCGCCCGCGCCGTCTCGGCGGTGGTCACGGTCTCGACCCCGCACCACGGCACGCCGCTGGCCCAGTCCTTCTCCAGCCTGCTCGGCCAGCAGGTGCTGCGACTGCTCTCCCTCACCACCATCCACGCGCTGCGCAGCGGCCGGCTCCCGCTCTCGGTGGTGCTCCGGCTGGCCCGCCTGCTGCGCGGAAAGGAGGAGCCGCCGTCCGGGGTCCTGGATCAGCTCTACCAGCAGCTGCTGGCCGACTTCTCCGGCGAGCGCCGGCGCGCCGTGGAGACCTTCCTCACCGACGTGCGCAGCGACCAGGGGCTGCTGGGCCAGCTCACGCCCTCGGGCATGGAGGTGCTGAACGCCTCGGTGGAGGACCGGCCCGGCCTGTCCTACGGCTGCGTGGTGACGCAGGCGCGCCCGCCCGGCCTGAAGTCGCTCCTTGGCGCCGGCCTCTCCCCCTACGCGCAGTCCACCCATGCGCTCTTCGTGGCGCTCTACCGCTTCTCGTCCAGCACGCCCCGCGGCTGGCTGCCCCGCCTGGACGGGGCCCAGGTCGAGGGGCTGCGCCGCGCCTACGGCCGGGTCCCCCCGCCCGCGGCCAACGACGGCATCGTGCCCACCCTGAGCCAGGTGCGCGGACGCCTGCTCCACGCCACCTGGGCCGACCACCACGACGTGCTGGGCCACTTCCATGCCCCCACCCAGGTGCCGCCGCACTTCGACTGGGTGGCCTCCGGCTCCGGCTTCGACCGGCGGCGCTTCGTGGCGCTGTGGGAGGACGTGGCGGGGTTCCTGGCCAGCCCGTCCATCGACTAGACTCACCGCCTCATGCCCCGCCGCGCCCTCGCCCGCGTCCGACGCCTCGTCGTCAAGGTGGGCACCGGCACCCTCACCGACGCCGCCGGCCGCTTCGACCGGGAGAACTGCGCTCGGCTCTCGGCCGAGCTGGCGGCCGTCGCGGCCGGGCGCAGGCTGGTGGTGGTCTCCTCCGGCGCGGTGGCGCTGGGCGCCGAGCGGCTCGGCCTGGCGCGCGTCAAGGGGCGCCCCTGGGACATCGCCACCAAGCAGGCCTGCGCCGCGGTGGGCCAGCCGCACCTCATGGCGGCCTGGGGCGAGGCGCTGGGCGCCCACGGACTCCAGGTGGCGCAGGTGCTCCTCACCGCCGAGGACCTGGCCAACCGCAAGCGCTTCCTCAACGCGCGCCGCACCTTCCAGCAGCTGCTGGGGCGCGGCGTGGTGCCGGTGGTCAACGAGAACGACACGGTGGCGGTGGAGGAGATCAAGGTCGGAGACAACGACACCCTGGCGGCGCTGGTGGCCGGCTGCGTCGAGGCCGACCTGGTCGCCATGCTCACCGACGTGGAGGGGCTCTACGACCGCGACCCGCGCCAGAAGGGGGCGGTGCTGCTCCACGACCTGGCCCGGGTGACCGCGGAGCTGGAGCGGATCGCCGGCGGCGCCGGCAGCGAGCGCTCCACCGGCGGCATGGCCACCAAGGTGAAGGCGGCCCGTCGGCTCGGCGCCCAGGGGGTGGTGACGGCGCTCCTCTCCGGCCGCCGCGCCGGTGCGCTCGGCGCGCTGCTGGCCGGCGAGCAGGTGGGCACGGTCTTCGCCGCCGCCTCCGAGCGGCTCTCCGCCCGCGACGGCTGGCTCCACGCCGCCGCCAAGGGCAGGGGGCTCATCCTGGTGGACGTCGGCGCGCGCCGCGCCCTCGAGGAGAAGGGCAGGAGCCTGCTCCCGAGCGGCGTGAAGGGGGCGCAGGGCCAGTTCGGCGTGGGCGACCCGGTGGAGATCGCGGTGGACCCGGCCCGCCCCTTCGCCCGTGGCCTGGCCGGCTACGCCGCCGACGACGTGCGCCGGCTGGCCGGCAAGAAGACCAGCGAGATCGAGGCCACGCTGGGCTTCAAGTACACCGACGAGGTGGTCCACCGGAACGACCTCGTCCTGCTGGACTGACCTCCTCCCCGCGCCGGAGGGCTGGGCGCTTCGCGCCCCCGGCGAGGCGGTGGTATGAGGAGCGCGGAAGACGCCATGAGCCAGGAGAAGGACACGCTCCCCGCCGCCATGCGGGCGCTCGCCGAGGCGGCCAAGGAGGCCGCCCGCCGGCTCGGCCACGCGCCCACGGCGGCCAAGGACCGGGCGCTCCGCGAGGGGGCCCGCGCCATCGTGGCGCGCCAGGCCGAGATCCTGGCCGCCAACCGCGAGGACCTGGCCGCCGCCCGGGCCGCCGGCCAGAACGCCGCCTACCTGGATCGCCTGGCCCTCGACGCCCCGCGGCTGGCCGCCATCGCCCGCGCCATCGAGGAGGTGGCCGCGCTGCCGGACCCCATCGGCGAGGTGACCGACACCTGGCGCCGGCCCAACGGGCTCACGGTGAAGCGGGTGCGCATCCCGCTCGGCGTGGTGCTCATGATCTACGAGGCCCGCCCCAACGTGGCGGCCGAGGCGGCCGCGCTCTGCGTCAAGAGCGGCAACTCCGCCATCCTGCGCCCCGGCTCGGACGCGCTGCGCTCGTCGCTGGCGCTGGTGGCCGCCTTCGGCGAGGGGCTGGCCGCGGCGGGGCTGCCGGCGGACTCGGCCCAGGTGGTGCCCACGCCGGACCGCGAGGCCACCTTCGCGCTGCTCCAGCTCGACGACCTCATCGACCTCGCCATCCCGCGCGGCGGCCCCTCGCTCATCAAGGCGGTGGCGGAGCGCTCGCGCGTGCCGGTGGTGAAGCACGCCATGGGCGTGTGCCACCTCTTCCTGGACGCCACCGCCGAGGTCGAGAAGGCGGTGGCCATCGCGCTGAACGGCAAGGTGCAGCGCCCCGGCGTGTGCAACGCGCTGGAGTGCCTGCTGGTCCACCGCGACGCCGCCCCCGCGCTCCTGCCGGCGGTGGGGAAGGCGCTGGCGGACGCCGGGGTCGAGCTGCGCTGCGATCCCACCGCGCTGACCCTCCTCGGCCGCGCCGGCGTGAAGGCCGTGCCGGCCGCCCCCGAGGACTTCGGCCGCGAGTTCCTCGACCTCATCCTGGCCGTGCGGGTGGTGCCGGACCTCGACGCGGCGCTGGACCACATCGCCCGCTTCGGCTCGCTCCACACCGAGTCCATCCTGACCCGGGACCTCGCCAGCGCGCGCCGCTTCGAGCGCGAGGTGACGGCCAGCGCGGTGATCCTGAACGCCTCAACGCGGTTCAACGACGGCGGCGAGCTGGGGCTCGGCGCCGAGATCGGCATCTCCACCACCAAGCTCCACGCCTTCGGGCCGATGGGGCTGGCCGAGCTCACCACCCGGAAGTTCGTGGTGGAGGGCGACGGCCAGACGCGCGCCTGATGGCGGGCCGTCAGAAAGAGGGACGAATGGCGACGAGGAAGAAGGCACCGGGGATGAAGGCACCGGGGATGAAGGCACCGGGGACGAAGGCTGCTGGCAAGAAGGCTGCTGGCAAGAAGGCCCCGCCCCGCAAGGCGGGACCGCTGCGCGCGGCGTTCAAGGTGGGCGGCAAGCCCGGAGGCAAGCCGGGCGGGAGGTCCATCGGGAAGCCGGGCGGCAAGCCGGGCGGCAGGTCCGGCGGCAAGATGGCCGGGCGCCACCCCGAGCGGAAGCTGCCGCGCAAGTACGGCCCGCGCCGCAAGATGCCCAGGTCGGTCGGCCGCGAGGCGGCCGAGCCGGTGGTGCTGAGCGGCCCCGCCGCGCCCGACGAGTCGCGCCCCACCGCCCTCCTGGTGGCCCAGGCCGGCCTCGACAAGAAGGCGGAGGCGGTCACCGTCTTCGACGTGCGCGGCCTCTCCTCCTACGCCGACTACCTGGTCATCATGACCGCCGAGTCCGACCGGCAGGCCGGGGCCGTGGCGGACAACGTCGACGCGGTGCTCAAGGCGGCCGGCCACAACAAGGTGGCGGTCGAGGGGTACCAGACCGGCACCTGGATCATCGTGGACTACGGCGACGTGGTGGCCCACGTCATGGGC
>JANNKC010000092.1:0-11063 GCA_031396105.1 Anaeromyxobacter sp. | reverse complement strand
AGGTCACCCTGGCGCCCGTGCCCCAGTAGCAGGGCCAGAGGTTGAAGGCCTGCCGTTCGGCCCAGGTGCGGAGCGACTCGCGCATCGGGCGGATGGTAGCGCGAGGGGGGGCGAGGCGCCCGGTCGGGGTCGAGGCCGAGGCCGGGGTCGAGGTCGAGGTCGAGGTCGGGGTCGGGGTCGGAGCGAACTCTCTTGGGGTTCCTTCGCGCGCGGCCATTGACACGTTTCGTGAAGAATTCGGACTTCGACGGCGCGCCGCCACGGAACCCGGCGCCAGGGGCGCCAGGCGCCACTCCAGCGCGCTCGGGGCCCACTCTGGCGGGGTTGCGCGGCCCTGGGCTCCTGGCGCGCACCGGTGGGCCACTGCGCGCGTACCAGGATTGGCCGCCGTCACCGCCGTCACCGCGACCGCCGGGGCGGCCGGGGCCGCCGTCGGGACCGCCGCGTGGTCGCCATCACCGCCTCCCCCAGCGCCAGCTCGGCAGCGTACTGATTATGCGGATCACACGCACAGCGAAGATTGCTGACAGTTGACGGGCCACCGAGGGTCTGAGGGACGAGGTGGTCGAGTTCGATCTGCCAGGTCGAGCCGCAGATGCCGCCGCCGTCGAGGGGAAACTGGCAGCGGTCGCCGTCGCGGAGCCGCACCTCGCGCTCGATGGCGGCAGGAATGCTGACAGGGGCGCGGGGCGCGGTCTCCGTCTCCCTCGACTTCGGGCCGGCGTCACCTGCCCGCAGCCTGTCCTGAGCGTAGCTCCGCTTCAGCGGGGCGAAGACGAAGGGCTCGGGATGGGCGGCCCTGCTGCTCATGGCGTCCGCGGATGTCTCCGTTGCGGTCGGGGTCGGGGTCGGGGTCGGGGTCCGCGGCCTCTTCACGAGGGACTTGCGGCGGGCCTGCATCTCGAGGAGCAGATCGAGCGCCTTCTCGAGCACCTGCTCGGTGCCGGCGCGGGGCATGGAATGGGAGAGGCCGTCCCGCGCCCTGGCCACCTTCGCGAGGAAGCCGGCCGAGACCGTCAGGTGGAGCCGGCGCAGGTCGGCCGTGAGCGGCTCGACTTCGGCATCTCCGCCCCGCGTGGGGTGGGTAATCCTGACTTCGTGCGCACGAAGCGGTGCGGTGAACGGGGCCTGCCTCAAACCGTCCACCAAAGAATCCGCCGAACCGTCCGCCAGGGCGGCCTCCAAGGCCGGAGATGGTGCCGGGTGCAACGGGAGGTCGAACAGGCTCATCGGCGCCGCGGCAGGTGTCGCGGCCGGCGTCGCGCCCGGCGCGGCGGTCGCCACCCCGGTCACCCTGATGACCCCGGTCACCCTGGTCACCACCTCCCGCCTCGGCGGGCTGGGGTCGGGCCGGATGGCGGCGACCAGCACCTTCGCCTCGCGGGACGAGGCGCCGAAGAAGCGGTGCAGCACCTCCGCCTCGTTCTCGACCGTGAGCACCCGGGCCAGCTCCCCGACCGAGGAGAGGCAGAGCTTCCCGTCCCGGAGCGCCGCCTCCACGGCCGGGAAGCGAGGCAAGAGCCGCGCCGCGCAAGAGCGGGACCAGGCCGCGCCGTTGGAGAGCTTCAGCTCCCCGCTGAGGAAGGCGAAGAGCGTGGCGTAACCGAGCTGCGCCCAGCCCCGCCGCCGGTCGAAGTCGGCGAGGGCGAGCAGGAAGTCGGCCGCCGCCGCGCGCTCGTGGCCCAGCAGGCGAGTCAGCTCGTCGCGCCGCATGCGCGCCTCCTCCAGGGAGGCGGGCGGGACCAGGTCGGTGAAGCCCTTCGCCTCCCACGGCGTCTCGGGCTCCCTGGCAAACAGGACCAGCGCGCGGGGGAGGCGACGGGCGACGGTGGCGGACTCGGAGCGGAGCGTCTGCATGAGTAGATGGTCTCATGCGTTTTCGGGCTCTCCCCGGAGGGCCCAGGAGCCTCACTGGCGGGCGCCAGCGCTGCGGAGCTTCAACTCCCCTCCCTGAGCGCCGCGGCCCCGGAAGCGGCCAGCGGGGCGGCCCCGACGCGCTCCTGGAAAATGGCTCGACGGCGAAGCGTGAATCCGTCAGGAACGCGTCAAGAGAAACCGGCGGACGCCCCATCAGGACCCGATGTGAAGTTGCAATGGCGCACCCAGGGTGAACAGACACCGCACCGACTCGGTCACCGCACCGGGCTGGCACCGCACCGGGCTGGACGAAGTGGCGGCCCACCGTGGTGCGCCCCGTCTCTCGCCATCGCCGGGTACCATCTCGCCCGACGCGCCGACCAGCCTACGCCGGCGCCGCCGCTTCGTCCGCCCGGGCGCCAAGGAGCGCGCGGATGTGGGAGACCAGCCCGTCCATGTCGATCGGCTTCGAGAAGTACGCCACCGCCCCCGCCTCCAGCCCCGTCCTCTCGTCCTCCACGCTCTTGCGCGCCGAGATGAAGATGACCGGGATGTCGGTGAAGGTCGGGTTCTTCTTGATGGCGCGGCACAGCTCGAAGCCGTCGATCCAGCTCATCATGACGTCGAGCAGGATCACGTCCGGCCGGTCCACGTGCATGGCGGAGATGAGGCGCAGGCCGTTGGCCGCCTGTCCCACCTCGAACCCCTCCAGCTCGAGCGCCAGCGTCAACATCTCCCGCGTGTCGCGGTCGTCGTCGACGATGATGATGCGCGGCAGCCGGGTGCGGTCGTCGGCCATGGACTAGCCGTGCTCCGGCTCGAACGGAGCCACGGCCTCTTCGCCGTCGGCGCCCTTGACGAGCTGCTCCACCTTCGCCTCCGCCTCGTCGAGCCGCCGGGCGGCGTCGCGCGCCAGCTGGATCCCCTCGGCGAACTTCTCCACCGAGGCCTCGAGCGGCAGGTCGCCCGCCTCGAGCGCCTGCACCACCTGCTCCAGGCGGGCCACCACCGCGTCGTAGGACGCCGCCGGCTCCGCGACCTTGGCCGCCTTCTCGTTCGTTCGCGTCACCATGACCTCCGTTGTCCTAGCTCCGCCGCGCGGGGGAAGCAACCGAGGACCCCGCCGGGCTGCCCGCCTTCGAGGCACCGCCCTGCCCGCGTCCTGGCACCGGGTCGTCACCGGCGTCGCGGGCGGTCACCTCGGCGTCGAGCCAGCCCTCGCCGAGCGCCAGCCGGATGGCGTCCCCGGGCGCCGCCGCGGCGCTGCGGGTCAGGAGCCGCCCGTCCTGGAGCGCCAGCGCGAAGCCGCGCGCCAGCAGCCTGGCCACGTTGGCCGGTTCGAGCCGGGCCGCCAGCCGCTCCACGCGGAGCTGCTCGCGCCGGAAGGTGGTGGCGCGCCAGCCCTCCAGCCGCCGCCGCGCCACCTCCACCCGGGCGCGCAGGGCCTTCAAGCGCGCCCGCGGCTCGGCGCGGGCCAGCCGCAGCCGGAGGGTCTCCAGCCGGGCGCGCCCCCCGGCCACCGGCCGGAGCACCGCCGCCTCGGCCCGTCGCGCCAGGTCCTCCACCCGGTGTCGCTGCGCCGAGACGGCGTGGGACGGGTCGCCCAGCTCCGCCGTGAGCGCCCTGAGGCCGCTGCGCCGCGCCTCCAGTCGGTTCTCCACGGCGCGGTGGAGCCGTCCGCGCAGGGCGGCCAGGGCGGCCACCAGGTCGTCCTTCACCGGCGCCACCAGCTGCGCGGCGTGGGTGGGGGTGGCGGCGCGGACGTCGGCCACCAGGTCCGCCACCGAGACGTCGGTCTCGTGCCCCACCGCCGAGACCACCGGCACCGGCGAGGCCGCGATGACCCGCGCCAGCCGCTCGTCGTTGAAGGCCCACAGGTCCTCCTGCGAGCCGCCGCCGCGGGTCACCACGATGACGTCCACGCCGGCGCGCCCCAGCGCCTGGACCGCCGCCGCCACGGTGGCGGCCGCCCCCTCGCCCTGGACGCGGCAGGGGGCCAGCAGCACCGGCAGGTTCGGGAAGCGCCCTCGCAGCACGCGCAGGAAGTCGCGCAGCGCCGCGGTGGTCGGGCTGGTGGCCACGCCCACCCGGCGGGGCAGGAAGGGGAGCGGCCTCTTGCGGGCCGGGTCGAGCAGCCCGTCGGCGGCCAGCCGTGCCTTCACCTGCTCGAGCTGGAGCGCCAGGGCCCCGGCGCCGCGCGGCTCGAGCCCGTCGACGATGAGCTGGTACTTCCCGTGCGGTGGGTAGATCTCGACGCGGCCGCGCGCCACCACCTCGAGCCCCTCCGCGGGCGCGAAGCGCAGGCGGCGCGCCTGGCCGGCCCACATGGCGCAGGGGAGCGTGGCGCCGTCGTCCTTGAGCGTGAAGTAGAGGTGGCCGCTCGACTGCGCCCGGTAGTTGGCGATCTCGCCCGCCACCCAGACGTCGCGGAAGCGCGGCTCCACCGCCGCCTTGAGCGCCTGCGTGAGCTCGAGGACCGTGAGCGGCCCCGCCGGCTCGGCGGCGAGCGGCACCGGGGCCCCTTCACTCCGGACCTGCGGTCCTGCGCTCGGGGCGTCCGGAGCGTCCGCCGCGCTCGAGCTCGGGGCGTCCGGAGCGACGCGCGGGATCGAGGCCGCGCTCCCCGCCGTTGCCCGGCGCGCCGCGAAGAGATCGTAGGTCTCGCCGGCCGGCGGCGAGGCCGCGCCCTTCCGCTTGCGCGGGCTCACCGCGCCCTCCGCGCCCCCGCGCGCCGGCGCGGCGTGGCCCGGCCCCTCGGCTCGCGCAGCCCCACCAGGCGGCCGAGCAGCTCGTCCATCCCGGCCTGCGTCTCCACGCGCCAGGGCGCCAGCGACGGGCCGGCCCCCACGTGCACGCCCAGCACGAGCGGGCTCCCCAGCCGGAAGGCGTCCTCGTCGGTCACGTCGTCCCCGACGTAGAGCGCGGCCGTGAGACCGAGCCGGGCCAGGAGCGAGCGGATGGCGTCCCCCTTGTTGGGGAAGTCGTGGGGCAGGACGTTGAGCACCTTCTTTCCCGGCACCAGCCGCGACCCCTCCAGCCGGTTGGCCGCCTCGTAGACCGTCCGCTCGGCGCGCCGCCAGGCGGACGAGAGGCCGTAGTGGATGGCCAGCGTGGAGCGCTTGTCCTCGAAGTGGAGCCCCGGCACGCCGGCCAGGTCCGCCTCCAGCCGGCGCCGCCAGGCGCGCACCACGCGCAGCGTCGCCCTCGGCACCGGCAGTGGATGGAGCAGCTCGAAGCCGTGGTTGCCCACCACGTGCGGCACCACGCCCTCCGAGAGCCGGCGCGTGTCCTTCCAGGCACGCCCGGAGACCACCGCCACCGGGTAGAGCCGGCAGAGCCTCACCAGGAGCGCCCGGGTGCGCCGGCGCATGGGCGAGCCGCCGGGCGCCTTCACCAGCGGCGCCAGCACGCCGTCGTAGTCGAAGGCCAGCAGGACGGGGGCCTCGCCATGGAGTCCGGCGAAGCGCGCCAGGGTGGCGCGGTGGCGTGGGTGGAGGAGGTCCCGCATGGCCGGTTCGAGGCGCGAGAGCATACACCGGCGCCCTGTGACGGACGCGACCACGAAGGTGCGTTCCGGCGGATCCCGCGTAGAATCCCGCGGTGCCCCGCGTCTTGCTCGCCGACCTCCACGACCCCACCCGGGAGGCCGTCCGTGGAGCCCTGGCGGCCGCAGGCCACGAGGTGGTGATGGCCCCCGACCCCCAGGGGCTGGCGGACCTCTATGCGGCGCACCGCCCGGACGCGGTGGTGCTGGCCGCCGACCTGCCGGAGGTCGAGGAGCTGGCGCGGCGGCTCCGACAGCTGGACCCTCGCCTGCTCCTGCTGGTCGCCGACAAGGAGCACCTCGGGCAGGCCCGCGGCATCCAGGCGGTGCTGCAGCTGCGCGCCAACGCCTACGTGGCCGACGCCACCAGCCTCGAGCTCGCCGAGAAGCTCACGCTCCTCCTCTCGCAGCAGGCCGCCGCGCGGGCCCGCCTGCGCGGCGTGCCGCTGCTGCTCTCCCGCGCCCCGACGGCGCAGGGCGAGGTGCGGCCCGGAGTGGTGGCGCGGCTGGTCCACCAGGTCTGGCGCTCCCTGTCCGAGGGCGTGCTGGTGCTTGGCGGCGACGGCCCGGAGCGGCGCCTCTACTTCCAGCGCGGCGTCCCGGTGGCGGTGGAGTCCGACGACCCCGTCGAGGCGCTGGCCGGCTGGCTGGGCGAGGCGGGCCGGCTCGACGACGTGGCCCGACGCGCCGCCGAGGACTTCATGGCCGGCGGGCTCACCCCGGGCGCGGCCCTCATCGCGGCCGGCGTGCTCGAGCCGGGCGAGCCGCTCCAGGCGGCGCTGCGGGCTCACCTGCGCACCCTGCTGGTGAAGAGCGTGGGGGCGCGCCATGGGCTGTGGCGCTTCCACGCCGGCGACGAGTTCGCCGCGCAGCTCCAGGTCGCCGAGGTGCTGCCGCTGCCGCCGCTGCTGGAGGGGGCGCGGGCTCACCTGCCCGTGAAGCACTTCGCCGACGCGCTCAAGGCGGTGCTGCAGGCCTTCCCGACCCGCACCGCCGACTTCGAGCTGCTGGTGCCGGCCATCGGGCTGGGGGCGCTCGACCTGCACCTGGCGCGCGCCCTCGACGGGCGGACCACCGCGCGGGCGGTGCTGGAGGAGCACAAGGCCGACCTGAAGCAGGCCCTCTCGCTCCTCTGGTTTCTCTCCATGATCGGCGCGGTGGTCTTCCACGACGTGGCGGAGGCGCCCCTGGCCGAGGGGGCGGCGGCCGGGGCCCCGCGGCGCGCCCGGCCCGCGCTCCCCGCCGACCGGGCCGAGGCCATCCGCCAGGCGGCGCTGCGCATCCTGCCGGGCACCTACTACCACGCACTCGGCGTGGACATCGCCGCCGACTCCGGCGAGGTGGAGCGGGCCTACCGCGAGGTGATGGCCCGCTTCGACCCCGCCGCCTTCGCCGAGTACGAGGTGGGCGACCTGGCCGACCTGCTCCGCTCGGTGCAGGACAAGGTGACGGCCGCCCACCGCGTCCTCTCCATCGACGAGAAGCGGCACCACTACCTCTCCTTCCTCCTCCTCAAGGCGGAGCTCTCGGGCGCGCGCTGCCCCGGCATCGTGCTGGAGGCCGAGGTGGCCATGAAGCGCGGTGAGCGGGCGCTGCGGGCGCGCCGCAACGCCGAGGCGGTCTCGGCCCTCCAGGAGGCGGTGGAGCAGAACCCTCGCGAGCCGGAGTACCTGGCCATGCTCGGCTTCGCCGAGCTCCACGACCCGGTGCTGCCGGCCACCGCCCGCGCCGCCGAGGCGCGCAGCCGGGCGCAGGCCGCGCTGGGGTTCGACTCGGGGCACCTCAGGGCCATGGTGGTGCTGGCCCTGGCCGAGGAGCTGGCCGGCGACCGCGCCGCGGCGCGCGCCGCCATCGACGCGGCGCTGCGCGTCCATCCGTACAGCGAGCTGGCGCGCCGGGTGCACCACCGGCTGCTCCGGCCGGCCCGGAGCTCGCGCTAGGGCGCCATGCCCTGTCCGGCCAGGCCGCGCCGCACCACGTCGGCCAGCGCGGCCACGAAGGCCGGCCGGGTGCCCAGCGCCGGCACGCGCAGGTAGCCGGCCGCGCCGCCCTTCAGCGCCGCCTCCTTGGCCAGGATGTCCATGTCGTAGAGCGTCTCGAGGTGCTCGGAGACGAAGGCGATGGGCACCGTCACCACCACCCGCCCCCTGGCGTTGGCCGCGAGGAACTCCACCGTGGCCGGCCCGAGCCACGCGGCGGGGCCGACGCGGCTCTGGTAGGTGATCTGCCAGCTGGTGACGCCCGCCCGCCGCGCCGTCTCCCGCGAGGAGTGCTCCACGTAGACCGGGTAGGGATCGCCGGCCCGCACCTGGCTCATGGGCAGGCCGTGGGCGCTGAAGACCACCAGCACCCGGTCGCGCAGCGCCGGGTCCACCTGGGCCAGCGTCTCGGTGAGCGCGGCCGCCGAGGCGTTGAGGTAGCCCTCGTGGTCGTGCCAGGTGCAGACCTCGGCCAGCGGCTTCTCCCTGGGCCAGAGGCGGCGCAGCTCGAGGAGCGAGCTCTTGGTGGTGGCGTTGGCCCACTGCGGGTAGAGCGGCAGGGCCAGCGCCTGGGTGGCGCCGGCGGCCAGCGCCGCCTTCACGCCCACCTCGGTGGAGGGCTGGCCGCAGCGCATGGCGAGGTGGCAGGTGTACGCCGTGCCGAGCTCGGCCGAGAGGGCGCGGGCCTGCGCCTCGGTCCCCTCCACGAGCGGCGACTTCCCCCCGATGAGGGCGTACTTCTCGGAGGAGGAGGGGGCGCGCAGCCTGGAGATGAGCTTGGCCAGCAGGGGCCGGAACGGGCCGAGGGGGGCGGTGATGAGGAGCGGATCCGAGAAGAGCTGGAAGAGGTAGGGCTCCACCTCGTCCAGGCTCCTCGGCCCCCCCAGGTTCATCAGGAAGACGGCGGTGTGCGGCATGGTGGTCCCTCCCCGAGGAGCGCAGCATAGCCCCGACCCGGCGGCGGCGTGCCGCTCCTGGCGGGGGGCGTCCGGCTCGACCTACACCGTTCGTGAGAACTTCCTGGCCCCGTCCGGCTTCTTCAGGTAGGCGTCGAAGAGCATGGCCACGTTGCGGACCAGGAGCTGCCCGAGCGGCGTGACCCTGAGCACCTGGCCGTCGAAGGTGCAGAGGCCGTCGGCCGTGAGCTCGTCGAGGCCGCCCTGGAGATCGGCGGCGATGGCGGCGCGGGCCGGCTGCCCGAACCTCGCCTCCACCTCGCCGAGGTCGAGCCGGAGCAGGCACATGACCCGGTTGATGACGAAGCGGCGCAGCACGTCGTCCTGGCTCATGGCGGCGCCGCGGTCCACCGGGATGCGCCCCGCCTCCACCGCCTCGGCCCAGTCCTTCAGCTTGTGGGAGTTCTGGGCGTAGGCGCCGCCGATGTCGGAGATGGAGGTCATCCCGAAGGCCACCGTGTCGGCGGCCGGGCGGATGGTGTAGCCCTGGAAGTTGCGGAACATGGTGCCGGCCGACTGGGCGCGCGCCAGCTCGTCGCTCTCCAGCGCGAAGTGGTCCAGGCCGATGAGCCGGTAGCCGCTCCTGGTGAGGGTCTCGACCGCCTGGAGGAAGAGCTCGACGCGCTGCTGCGGCGGGGGGAGCGCCTCCTTCGGCAGCAGGTTCTGGTGCGGCTTGGACCAGGGGACGAAGGCGAAGCCGAACACCGCCAGGCGGTCGGGGTGGATGGAGATGATGCGCCGGAGCGTCTCGGCCCAGGTCTGGGGCGTCTGGTAGGGCAGGCCATAGATGAGGTCCAGGTTGACGCCGTGGAAGCCGGCGGCGCGGGCCGCCACCACCAGGTCGTTGGTCTCCTTCTCGCCCTGGATGCGCCCCACCGTCTCCTGCACCTTGGGGTCGAAGTCCTGCACGCCCATGGAGATGCGGTTGAAGCCCAGCTTGGCCAGGGTGTCGACCTGGCTCTTGCTGGTGATGGCCGGGTCGATCTCGATGGCCAGCTCGGCGTCCGGCTGGAACTGGAAGTGGCGCGCGATGATGCCGTGGCAGCGGGTGAGCTGCTTCTCGTCCAGGAAGGTGGGCGTGCCGCCACCCCAGTGGAGCTGGCTCACGGCGCGCCGGGTGGGGAGGCGGGCGGCCACCAGGGCCACCTCCTTCTCCAGCACGTCGAGGTAGTGGTCGGCGCGGCTCCGGTCGTGCGTGGCGATGACGTTGCAGCCGCAGAAGCGGCACATCTCGCGGCAGAACGGCAGGTGCACGTAGATGGAGAGCGGGCCGCCGGCCTGCTCGGCGCGGGCCAGGTGGTCCACGTACTGTGGCGTCCCGAACGCCTCCGACCACTCCGGCGCGGTCGGGTAGCTCGTGTAGCGGGGCCCCGGCCGGTCGTACTTCTTGATGAGATCCCACGACGGAATCTGCAGCATGGCTCGCCTCACTTCCCGGTGAAGGCGTGGACCGCGTCCACCACCGCCTTCACGTTCTCCTCGGGCGTCCCCACCTGGATGCCGTGGCCGAGGTTGAAGATGTAGCCGGGCGCCGGGCCGGCTGCCCGGCAGATGCCGAGCGCCTTCTTGACCCCGGCCTCCCTGGGGCCGAGCAGCACGGTCGAGTCGAGGTTGCCCTGGATGGCCACGCCGGGGGCGCGGCGGCGGGCCTCGTCGATGGGGATGCGCCAGTCCACCGAGACCACGTCGTAGCCGAGCTGGGCGACGCGCTCGAGGTGGGCGCTCATGCCGGTGGCGAAGAAGATGGAGGGCACGCCGGTCTTCTTGACCGCCTCGGCGATGCGGACCAGGTACGGGAAGGCGAACTGCTCCAGGTCCTCGCGGTCCAGCTCGCCGAGCCAGCTCTCGAAGACCTGGGCGGCGTGGCAGCCGGCGGCGATCTGCGCCTCGATCTGCACGATGGCGGCCTGGGTGAGCTTCTCGAAGAGGGCGTGGGCGCCGGTGGGGTCGGCGTAGAGCAGGGTCTTGAGGCGCGTGAAGCCCTGGCTGCCCCCCTCCACCGCGTAGCTCGCCACGGTGAACGGCCCGCCCACGAAGCCGATGAGCGGGACGCGCCCGGCCAGCCCGGCGTTGATGGCGCGCACGCCGTCGAGGACGTAGCCGAGATCGCGCCGCGGGTCCGGCACCTTGAGCGCGTCGATGTCGCCGCGGGTGCGGACCGGGTTGGCGATCCTGGGGCCGCCGTCGCCCTTCCCCTTCTCGCCCTTCTCGAAGGTGAGCTGCAGCCCCATGGCCGGCAGGTGCACCAGGATGTCCGAGAAGAGGATGGCCGCGTCGAAGCCGAACTCGTCGATGGGCGCGCAGGTGACCTTGGCGATGAGCTCCGGCGAGCGGCACAGCTCGAGGAAGCCGACCTCGCCCCGCACGGCGCGGTAGCTCTTCTGGTAGCGGCCGGCCTGGCGCATCATCCAGACGGGCAGGCGGTCCACGGGGCGGCGGCGGCAGGCGTCGAGGAAGCGGGTGTTCTTCAGGTCCATGGGGAGGCGCATCTTAATCGAAGCGGCCCTGAAGGGAACACCCGGGACGGCCCGCCGCCGCGGGGTGTAGGTGAACGTCCGCTTCCGGCTCCCGGTGGGGCCGCGCCAGCTAAACGACCGAGCACGAATCGAGATCACCCCGGACGCCCCGAGCGTAGGCGAGCCCAAGCGAGCCGGAGTCGAGGGGCCGCCCTTGGACGCGGGCCGTACCTCGACTCCGCGCCTGCTGCGCAGGCGCTACGCTCGGCAC
>JANNKC010000058.1:0-4144 GCA_031396105.1 Anaeromyxobacter sp. | reverse complement strand
CATCTTCGACTCCGGCGTGGGCGGCCTCACCGTGCAGCGGGCCATCCTGGCGGCGCTGCCCGGGGCCGACACGCTCTACCTGGGCGACACCGCCCGCGTCCCCTACGGCACCAAGTCGGCCGAGACGGTGACGCTCTACTCGCTGCGCAACGCCCGCTTCCTGCTGGAGGAGGGCATCGACCTGCTGGTGGTGGCCTGCAACACCGCCTCGGCGGTGGCGCTTCCGGCGCTGCGCGACGCGCTCCCGGTGCCGGTCTTCGGCGTGGTGGGTCCGGGCGCCCGCGCCGCCGCGGCGGTCACCCGCGGGCGAGTCGGCGTCATCGGCACGCCCGGCACGGTGGCCAGCGGCGCCTACCAGGCGGCGCTGCGCTCGGCCCGCCCCGGCGTGGAGGTGGTGGCGCAGGCCTGCCCGCTCTTCGTGCCGCTCGCCGAGGAGGGCTGGACCGACCCCGCCGACGAGGTGGTGCGCGGGGTGGTGCGGCGGTACCTGGCGCCGCTCCGGCAGGCGGGGGTGGACACGCTGGTGCTGGGCTGCACCCATTACCCGCTGCTCAAGGCGGCCATCGCCGCCGAGCTGCCGGGGGTCACGCTGGTGGACAGCGCCGAGACGGTGGCCGCCGAGGTGGCGGCCCGGTTCGTCGTGCCGGCCGCGCCGGAGGGGGTGCACCGCTTCTTCGTGACCGACGCCCCGGCGCGCTTCCTGGCCGTGGCCGGGCGCTTCCTGGGGCGCCCGGTGGAGGCGGCCGAGCACGTCGACGTCTAGCGGGTTCGGGGCCGCGCTGGTACAGTCGCAGCCCGATGGCCGCCGACGTGAAGAAGATGGTTGTGGGCTTCAACCACAACATCAAGCACAAGGGAAAGATGTACCACATCCAGACCGAGGACTCGGGTCTGGAGAACCCCCACATCATCACGCACCTCTTCGTCGGCGGGAACATCCTGGCCTCGAAGAAGACCTCCTACGCCGACATCGTCGGGGCCGAGAACCTGCCCCAGGTGGTGCGCGAGCTCATGGAGGAGCAGCACAAGGAGATGCTCCGCAACCTCATCAACGGCGTCTACGACGACATCGACGCCGCCTACGCGCAGCATGCCAAGTCCTTCCAGCCGGGCGAGATCAGCGCCGACGGAAGGACGCACCAGCTCCAGCCGACCATGACGGCCGGCCCCCGCGCCGCGCCCGTCGCCGCGCCCGCCCGGCCCGCCGCGCCGGCCGCACCGCCACCCCCGTCGGAGGCGCGCTCCCTCCCGCCCGAGGTGATGGCGGCGCGCCAGGGGCCCACCCCGGTGCTGCGCAACGACGGCGCGGAGACGCTCTTCGGCGAGGACCTCATCAGCGAGAAGAGCCTCGACGAGGTCATCCTCTCGTATCTGGCAGAGGACCTGGGCGACAGGAAGTAGGCGCGTCCCGGCCCGCGGGATGATCCAGCTCTTCCACGTCACCAAGGAGTACCCGGGCGAGCCACCCGCGCTCTCCGACGTGACGCTCGACGTCGAGAAGGGCGAGTTCGTCTTCCTCACCGGGCCGTCCGGCGCCGGCAAGTCCACCCTCCTCAAGCTCATCTTCTGCGCCGAGGCGCCCACCTCCGGCCAGATCCTGCTCTTCGGCAAGAACGTGGCGCGCGTCACGGCGGCCGAGGTGCCTTACGTGCGGCGCAACATCGGCGTGGTCTTCCAGGACTTCAAGCTCCTGCCGGACCGGACCGTGGCGGAGAACGTGGCGCTGCCCCTCGAAGTGCGCGCCCTGCCGGAGAAGGACCTTCGCCGGCGGGTCAAGGGGCTGCTCCGCTCGGTGGGGCTGGAGCACCGCGCCGACAAGTTCCCGCCGGCGCTCTCCGGCGGCGAGCAGCAGCGGGTGGCGGTGGCGCGCGCCCTGGCGGCCGATCCGGCGCTGCTCCTGGCGGACGAGCCCACCGGCAACCTGGACGCCGACCGGACCCTGGAGGTCATGGAGCTCCTGGCCAACGCCAACGCTCGCGGCACCACCGTGCTCATCGCCACCCACGACCGGCACCTGCTGGAGCGCTACAAGCGGCGCGTGGTCCACCTCGAGCGCGGCCGGCTCCTCTCCGACGGCGCCGCCTTCCGGCGCGCCGCCCTGACCTGAGGGCCTTGCCATGGCGTTCCGCCCCGTCCACTTCACTCGCCGCGCCCTCGAGGCCATGGTGCGCGGCCCCTACGTGACGCTGACCGGCACCGGCACCATCTTCGTGGCCGTGCTGGTGACCGGGGCCTTCGCGGCGTCGCTCTCCGGCGGCGAGCGGCTCCTGGCCGCCTGGGCCGGCGAGGTGCGCATCTCCATCTACCTGTCGCCCGGGGCCGACCTCGCCAGGGCGCGGGCCGCCGCCGCGGCGCTGGCTCCGGGGCGGGCGGTGGAGGCGGTGCCGGCCGAGGAGGGGCTGAGGCGGCTCACCGCCTCGCTCGGCGAGCAGGCGCGCATCCTCGACGGCGTCGGGCCGGACGCGCTGCCCGACGCGGTGGAGGTGGCGGTGCCGGGCATCACGCTGGAGGCGGCGCGGGTCCTGGCGAGCCGGCTCGAGGAGGTGCCGGGCGCGGCCGACGTGGACTTCGGCACCGCCTGGCTGGAGCGGCTGGAGGCCCTGCTGCGCCGCGCCCGCCAGGTGGGCCTGGCGCTCCTCGCCCTGCTGGTGGCCGGCACCGCGGTGCTGGTCTCCAACACGCTCCGGCTGGCCGTCTTCGCGCGGCGCGAGGAGATCGAGATCATGAAGCTGGTGGGGGCCACCGACGCCTTCGTGGGCGCCCCCTTCCTCATCGAGGGGCTGCTGCAGGGGCTGGCCGGCGGCGGGCTGGCCGCGGCGTCGCTCCTCGGGCTCCACGCCGCGCTGGCCCCCGGGGTGGCCGCGGCGGTCGGGCTGGCGGCGCCGCTCACCCGCGCCGCCGTGCTCCCCTGGCCCTTCCTCCTCGGGCTGGTCGGCGGCGGGGCGCTGGTGGGGCTGGTCGCCAGCGGCCTGGCCCTGACCCGCTTCCTGCGCCGCGCCTAGGATCCGCCCGAGTGCTCGCGTTCGCCGCCCTGCTCGGCCTGGCCCTCGCGGCCGATCCGCGGACGCAGCTCTCGGCGCTGCAGGCGCGGGAGCGGGCCGCGGCGGCGGCGGCGCGGATGCTGGCCGACCAGGAGCGCTCGGTGCTGGACGGGCTGGAGGAGGTGGAGCTGCTCGCCACCACGGCGCGGAGGGAGCTCCATCGCGCCGAGGGGGAGCAGGCCGCGGCCGAGCTCGCGCTGCAGCGCGCCACCGCGGCCGAGGGGGAGGCGGCGGCGCGGCTGCGAAGTCACCTCGAGGCGCTCCGTCCGCGGCTGGCGGCCAGGGCGCGCATGGGCCGGGCCGGCGAGCTGGTGGCGCTCCTCTCGGCGCCGTCGCTGGGCGACCTGGTGAAGCGGCGCTGGCTGCTGGGGCACGTGCTCCAGCGCGACGCCGGGCTGGTGGCGGCGGCGCGGACGGCGCTGGCCGACCAGGAGCGGGCGCGCGCCACGCGGGCCGCCGAGGCTTCGCTCCTGGCGGCCGCGGCCGGGGTGGCCCGGGAGCGGAGGGAGCAGGCGGCGGCGCGCCAGGAGGAGCGGGAGGCGCTGCTGGCGGCGCTGCGCCAGGCCCGGGCCTTCCAGGAGCGGATGGCCGCCGAGGCGGCCGGCCAGGCCCGGCGGCTGGCCGCCTTCGTGGCCACGCTCCCGCCGCCGCGCGCCGGTGGCGGCAAGGCGAGCGGCTTCGCCGCGCGAAAGGGCAAGCTGCCCCGCCCGGCCCATGGCCCGATCGCGGTGGGCTTCGGCAAGGTGATCAACCCCAAGTTCAACACCGTCACGGTGCAGAACGGCCTCGACATCGAGGCCCCCGCCGGCGACCCGGTCCTGGCGGTGGCGCCAGGGAGGGTGGTCCACGCCGGCTGGTTCAAGGGGTACGGCAGCCTGGTCATCGTGGACCACGGCGGCGGCTACCACACGCTGGTGGCCCACCTGGCCGCCATGCACACCGCCCAGGGTGAGGACGTGGAGGCGGGCTCGATGCTCGGCACGGTGGGCGACTCCGGGTCGCTGAAGGGGGCCTACCTCTACTTCGAGCTGCGCGAGAAGGGGAAGCCGGTGGACCCGAAGCCGTGGCTCGCGGAGTAGGGCGCGCGCTACACTCCCGTGATG
>JANNKC010000103.1:0-3564 GCA_031396105.1 Anaeromyxobacter sp. | reverse complement strand
CCACGGCAAGGGGATGGCCCTCCAGCTCAACTGGTTCCTCGACGCCGGCGCGGTGGTGGTCCTGGTGGACGGCACCTTCGCGGTCGACCCGGTGAAGATGCGCGCCGCGGTGGTCTCGCTGACGCGCGAGCTCATGCACCTTCAGGCGCGCGGGGACCGGGCCGAGGCGGTGGCGCTGCTCGACCGGCTGGCGGTGGTGCGGCCGCCGGTGCAGCGGGTGCTGGACCGGCTGCGGGGCGTGCCGGTGGACATCGCCCCGCGCTTCGTCACCGCCGAGCAGCTGACCCGCCGCCCGGCCACGCCGAGCGCGCCCAAGGTGACGCCGCGGCCGACGCCCGGGCCGCGAGCGGAGCCGCTCGAGCGGTAGTCGAGGTGGGGCTCTGGTCGCGGCGCGGCGCCCGGCCTAGGCGCCCAGCGCGGGGACCGCCGGGCCCTCCGCCGCGAGGTCCCTGGCCCGCGCCGCGATCCGGCGGGCCAGGCCCGAGAAGATGAGGGCGTGCACCGGGTAGAGCAGGTACCAGTAGGCGAGCCCGGCCAGCCCGCGCGGCTCGAAGAAGGCGGTCTGGACCAGCCACGTCCCCTCCGCGACCGGGCGCGCCTCGAACTGGAGCCAGGCCCGGCCAGGGACCTTCATCTCGGCCCGCAGGCGGAGCAGGGCCGGAGGATCGACCCGCTCCACCCGCCAGAAGTCGACGGCGTCTCCCTGTCGCAGCGCGTTCGGGTCGCGCCGGCCGCGGCGCAGGCCGACCCCGCCGACCAGCCGGTCGGCGAGCCCGCGGAGCTCCCAGGCCCAGTCGGCGAAGAGCCAGCCGCGCCGGCCGCCCAGTCCAGTGAAGACCCGGAAGACGACCTCCGCCGGCGCGGGCACGCGCAGCTGGCGGCGCTCGCGGATGAACCCCTCCTCGCTGGTGAGCAGCACCGCCGGCGCGCTCCCCTGGCTGGACGCCAGGGCGTCGGTCCAGCGGGTCTCCGGGTCCAGCTCCAGCGCCCGCTCCAGCGCCTCGGCGTAGCGGAGCGGCGCGATGGCCGGGAAGAGGCGGCGCGCCAGGTCGTCGCGCACCACCACCTCGCTGCGCAGCCCCTCGATGAGCGGGCGGGCGATGCCCCAGGGCACCGGGGTCATCCAGTGGACCCAGTGCGACGAGAGGCGGGGCGACAGGAACGGGACCGGCACCAGCAGGCGCCGCAGCCCGCGCCGCCGGGCGTAGCCGAGCATCATGTCCCGGTAGGTGAGCACGTCGGCGCCGCCGATCTCGACGACGCGGCCCGCGCTCTCCCGCGCCGTCAGGGCGGCGACCAGGTAGGCCAGCACGTCGTCGATGGCGATGGGCTGGATGCGCCGGTAGACCCAGCGCGGCGCCACCATCACCGGCAGCCGCTCCACCAGGTGCCGCACGATCTCGAAGGAGAGGGAGCCCGAGCCCACCACCACCGCGGCGCGGAACTCGGTGACCGGGACGCCGGCCTCGGCGAGCGCCTTCCCGGTCTGGTGGCGCGAGCGCAGGTGGTGGGAGAGGTCGGAGGCGCCGTCGTCGCCCAGGCCGCCCAGGTAGATGAGCCGCCCCACCCCGGCCGAGCGGGCCGCCCCGCCGAAGGCCCGGGCCGCCGCGAGATCCCGCTCGTGGAAGCCCGGGCGCTCGTCCATGGAGTGGATCAGGTAGTAGGCGGCCTCCACCCCCTGGAGCGCGGGGCCAAGCGTGGCGGGGTCGAGGACGTCGCCGCGCACCAGCGCCACCCGGGCCTCCCAGGGGCGCCCGGCCAGGCGGGCGGGGTCGCGGGCCAGCACGCGCACCTGGTGGCCCGCGGCGAGGAGGCGCGGGACGAGCCTGCCGCCCACGTAGCCGGTGGCGCCGGTGACCAGGATTCGCATGGTGTCCACCTAAGGCCCGGTGGGAGCGGCCGCGCGCTCGCCGGGCGACAGGTCGGGCGGCACCCCCCAGCGCTGCGGTACCGGACGGAGCTTGGCCGTGTCGTAGCCGAGGTCCTTCACCACCTGCACCAGCTCCTCCCACTGGCCCGGCGGGAGGGCCGGCGTGCGCGCCATGATCCAGACGTAGTCGCGGGCGCTGCGGGCGATGACGGTGCGGGTGTAGTCCGGGTCGAGCCAGGCGACCAGGTACTCGAGCCGGAAGGGCCCCTGCCACCAGGCGAACTTCATGCCCCAGCGGGCGCCGCCGCCGCCGCCCTCGACGTACCCGGTCGGCCGCAGCGTGACCAGCTCGCCCTCGAAGGTCCCCTCGCGGAAGACGTAGGTCGTGTCGATGACGTCGCTGGTGCCCGGGCGCAGCCGGTAGGTCTCCACGCCGTTCACCGCGTTCCGCTCTTGCGAGGCCGGGATGGCGCCGAGGACGTACCAGTCCCCCATGAAGCGAGGGACGTCGACCTGCTCGACGGTTCTCATGGGGGCCACCGAGGCACAGCCGGCCAGGAGCGCGGCGGCGAGGAGGGAGGCCGCGGCGGCGGCCGGGCGAGCGGCACCGCTCACGGTGACCGCCCCAGCGCGGCGACCAGGCTGTCGGCGGCGGTCGCTCGGGTCGGCATTCGAACGTCTTCTCCTCCCGCGGGCCCGGACACAATGCTCCCCAAGGGGCGCCCAGCATTTCCCGGCCGGCGCGGCGGCCTGCCGCCCTTATTAGATCGGCACAGGATGTCCTCGCGCCTCCTCCTCCCCGCCGTCCTCGGCGCCGTTCTCGCGGCGAGCCCAAGCGCCATGGCCCTCGAGAAGCCCAGCTACCGTGTCGTCGAGCGACGGGAGGCCTTCGAGGTCCGCGACTACGCCCCCTACCTGGTCGCCGAGACCGTGGTGGGCGGCAGCCGCGAGGAGGCCGGCAACTCGGGCTTCCGAGTCCTGGCCGGCTTCATCTCCGGCAAGAACCGGGGGGAGAAGAAGATCGCCATGACCGCCCCCGTCATCCAGGCCGAGCCGGCCAAGATCGCCATGACGGCGCCGGTGGCGCAGGCGGGCCAGGAGGGGCGCTGGACCATCCAGTTCATGATGCCCTCGGCCTACACGCTGGAGACCCTGCCCGAGCCGCTCGACCCGGCCGTCTCCTTCCGCCTGGTGCCGGCCCGGCGCGTCGCCGCCCACACCTACTCCGGCACCTGGTCCGCCAGCCGGTACGAGGAGCACCTCGCCACGCTCCGCGCGGCGCTGGCCCTGGCCGGCCTCACGGCCGTGGGCGAGCCGATCTGGGCCCGCTACGACCCGCCCTTCATGCCCTGGTTCCTGCGGACCAACGAGATCCTGGTGGAGCTGGCGCCCGGCGGGCCGTGAAGGCCAATCGACTCCGCGCGCCCTGCGGGGCCGCGTGGACGGCGCCGGCCGCCGCGGCGTAGAACGGCGCGCGTGATCGACGCCCTCTTGCTGGCCGTGCTCCTGGCGGCGCCCGCCCATCCGGGCCTCGCCGCGCCGGCGGCGGATCGGCACGTCTACGACGACGCCTGGCTCGACGTGGCCCTGGCCGCCTGGCCGGCCGCGGCGCCGCCCACGGTGCCGCCGGCCCTGGCGGCGCCCGACGCGGTGGCCTGGCTGCGACGGGCCGCGGCGCTCTCGGCGGACGCGCT
>JANNKC010000012.1:0-30989 GCA_031396105.1 Anaeromyxobacter sp. | reverse complement strand
GCGCCGCTACGCCAGGAGATCCGAGACGTCGCCCTTGCCCACCCGCACCACCACCGGCTCCGGCCCGGAGAGGTCGATCACCGAGGACGGCGCGGCCTGCCGGGAGCCGCCGTCCAGGATCAGCTCCAGCCCGTGGCCGAGCTTCTCCTTGATCTGCTTGGCGTCGATCAGGACCTCGCCGTCCGGCGTGGCGGCCGAGGTGGAGATGATGGGGTGGCCCAGCCGCCGCACCAGCTCGAGCGCGATGGGGCTGTCGGGGATGCGGATGCCCACCGTCTTCTGCCGCCGCAGCAGCAGGTCCGGAACCAGCCGGGTGGCGGGCAGGATGAAGGTGAAGGGCCCAGGCACCTTGCGCCGCAGCACCCGGTAGGCCGAGTTGTCCACCAGCGCGTAGCGCGCGATCTCGGCCAGGTCCTGGCAGATGAAGGAGAGCTGGTGGGTCCTGGGCAGCTGCTTCAGCAGGTAGATCCGCTCGATGGCCCGCTTGTCGAACAGGTCGCAGCCCAGGCCGTAGTAGGTGTCGGTGGGGAAGGCCACCAGGCCGCCCCCGGTGAGCGCGGTGAGCGCCCGCTCCAGGGCGCGCGGCTGGGGGTTGACGGGATCGATCTCCAGGATGTTGGCGACGGCCATGGCCCCTCTCTACCAGGTCAACGGTCGTGGCGGGAGAGCGCGGCGGTGATGGCCTCCACCACCTGGCGGGCCGTCTCGCCCTCCAGGCGGTCCCCTTCCCCGGTCCGGACGTAGAAGGCGTCGGCGGCGCGGTGGCCCTCGGTGGTGATGCGGGCCAGGTCCACCGTCAGGCCGAGGTCGAAGAAGGTGCGCGAGAGCGTGTGGAGCAGGCCGACCCGGTCGGCGGTGAAGACGTCCACCACGCTGTGGCTGCGCGCGCTGTCGTTGTCGATGATCACCTTGGTGGGCACGCGTGGCAGCGGCTTCTGCGGCAGGGTGGAGGCCTTGAGGCGCCGGGCCATGAGCGCGTCGAGCGGCTCGTCCCCCGCCAGCACCCGCGCCAGGTCGGTCCGGGCGGCGCGCCAGCGGCCCGGCTCGAGCGGCCCCTCCTCCGGCCCGCGCACCTCGAAGACGTCGAGGGCCCGGCCGGAGAGCCCCTCCAGCGCCGCGTCCTCCGGCGTGGAGAAGACCTCGGCGTGCTGGATGTCGACGCGGTGGGCCGCCAGCACGCCGGCGATGGTGGCCAGCAGCCCGGGCCGGTCGCGCGCCGTGAGGTGCAGCTCGGTGTAGCCGCGGTCGGGGTGATGGCGCACCACCGCGCCGAGCGGCCGCTCCCGGACCAGCTGCAGCAGCCGGAGGTGTCGCGGCGCCTCGGCCGGCGAGACGGTGAGGAAGTAACGGGCCGGCATGGCCTGCACGAAGCGCTGCAGCTCCTGCTCCGGCGCGCCGTGCCCGTGGCCGCGCAGCGCCTGGGTCACCAGCTCGCGCCCGGCCGCCTCGGCGGTGCCGGGCTCCGGGCGCCGCTCGCCGTGGAGCAGCACCGCCCGCGTCTTCTGGAAGAGCTCGCGCAGCAGGCGGCTCTTCCACTCGGTCCAGGTGCGCGGCCCCACCGTGGCGATGTCGGCATAGGTGAGCAGGTAGAGCGCCTCCAGCCGCGCCACCGTGCCCACCTCCTCGCCGAAGGCGTGGATCAGGTCCGGGTCGGAGAGATCGCGCCGCTGCGCGATGGAGGCCATGCGCAGGTGCTTGGCCACCAGCCACTCGATGTCGGCGCCGTCGGCCGGGTCCAGGCCCATGCGCACGCAGGCCTGCGCCGCGATCTCCGCGCCGCGCAGCGAGTGGTCCTTGCCGCTCCCCTTGCCGATGTCGTGGAAGAGCGTGCCCAGCAGGAGCGGCAGCGGCCGCGCCAGCCCCTGCATGAGCGGCGTCAGGGTCTCCTCCTGCACGTCGCCGCACCGCATGGCCAGCAGGCGCCGCACCGCGAAGAGCGAGTGAACGTCCACCGTGTACACGTGGTAGACGTCGATCTGCCGGCGCGCCGTGATGCGGTCGAACTCCGGCAGCACCTTCTGAAGCACGCCGAGCTCGTGCATCCGCTGCAGGAAGCGGCCGCGCGAGCCGGGCCGGGTGAAGCAGGCCAGCAGCTCCTGGTTCACCTCGGCGTCGGCCGCCCCCTCGGCGGGCCACTCCTGCGCCACCTGCGCCGCCTGGTCGCGTGCGTACGGGTAGAGGTCCAGCGCCTCGCGGTCGGCGGTGGCGAAGAGTCGCACCAGCGCCGCCGGGGTGCGCCGGAGCACGTCCTTGTCCATCACCGAGAGCCGGCCCCGGAAGACCTTGAACTCGCCGCCCGGGAGGTGCTTGTCGGCGGAGCGGGCGGGCTGGCCGCGCAGCACGGGGATGGGGCGCTCGGCGCCGGTCATGGCGGCGGGGGGCGGCACCATGCGCCAGCCGGTGGCGGTCTGCGGCTCGAGGCACCGATCCACCACCGCGTCGCAGGCCACCAGCACGGTCTTGGCGGCCAGGTAGTAGTGGCGCATGAACTGCTCGACGGCCGAGGTGCCCTCGCCGTCGCGGTAGCCCATGGCCTCCGCCACCAGCGGCTGGATGTCGAAGGTGAGCTGGTCGTTCTTGCGGCCGCCGGCCAGGTGCAGCTCGTTGCGGATGCGCCAGATGAAGTCGCGGGCGCGGCGCATGTCCCGGATCTCCCGCTCGGGGAGGAGCGCCCGGTTGAGGATGTCGGTGATGCCCGCCACCTTGAAGCGCACCCGCGCCACCCAGAGGGCCGACTGCAGATCGCGCAGGCCGCCCTCGGAGGACTTCACGTTGGGCTCGAGCAGGTAGAGCGAGTCGCCGAACTTCTCCCGCCGCTGGCGCATCTCGGCGAGCTTGTCGGCCAGGAACTGGTCCACTCTGGCCTGCGAGAGGCCGTGCAGCTGCTCCCGCTCCAGCTCGCGGTAGAGCCCCCGGTCGCCGCTCAGCCAGCGCAGGTCCAGCAGCGCGGTGCGGGCGGTGTGGTCCTCGCTGGCGAGCTGCTCGCAGGCCTTGAGATCGCGGACCCCGTAGCCCACCTCGAGCTTCAGGTCCCAGAGCGAGTAGAGGAACCGCTCGCTGGCCGCCTTGACGTAGGCATCCGGCCCCTTCTCGCCGTGGAGCACCAGCAGGTCGATGTCGCTGTAGGGGTTGAGCTCGCGCCGGCCGTAGCCGCCCAGGGCCACCAGCGCCAGCGGGGTGGGCTGGAGCCTGGTGGCGGTCTCGGCCGCGGCGCGGCTCCAGAGCGCCTCCACCAGCCGGTCCATGCCGGCGCTCTGCAGGCGGACCACCGTCTGCCCGCTGGCGCCGGCGCGGTGCGCCTGCTCCACCAGGCGCCGCAGGGCGGCCAGGTCGGCCTTGGCGTCGCCGGTGAGCGGCGCCAGCTCGGCCAGCCGCTCCTCGAACTGGTACGGGGCCGGCGTGGGGAGGCTGGGCTGCGCGTCGTGGGGCATCGCGTCGGTGCTCATCGGGCTGGGAGTATAGCGGCCGGCGGCGGCCGCGCCGGGCGGGCCATCAGGGGGCAGCGGGCTCGGCGGCCCGCGCCACCCGGGCGTCCCGCCGCGCGAACTGCTCGACGGCGCGCGCCAGGGAGGCGGCCACCACGTCCTGGTAGGCCGGCGAGGCGAGCCGCCGCTCCTCCCGCCGGTTGGAGATGAAGGCGGTCTCCACCAGCACGGCCGGCATGCGGGCGCCCACCAGCACGTAGAAGAGGGCGCTCTTCACGCCCAGGTCACGGTCGTCGCCGAAGCGGGCCCGCACCGCGCCGGTGAGCTCGCGCTGGACCACCTGGGCGAGCCTCCGGGAGGCCTCGGTGGAGCTCCTGGCGTCCAGGTCGGTGAGGATGCGCTGCGCCACGCTCCCCTCCCCGCCCTCCTCGGGGTCCACGCCGTTCTCTCGGGCCGCCAGCCGTCTGGCGTAGCGGTCGTCGGTCACGTTGAGGATGAAGGTCTCGGTGCCGGCCAGCGCCCGGCGCGGGTGGGCGTTGGCGTGGATGGAGATGAAGAGGTCGCCGCGCTGGGTGTTGGCGATGGCCGTCCGCTCCTCCAGCGCCACGTACCGGTCGTCGGAGCGGGTCATGACCACCTCGAAGCCGCCCTGCTTGAGCCGCTCCGCCAGCCGGCGCGCGATGGCCAGCGTGACGTCCTTCTCGCGCACCCGGGTCGGGCCGATGGCGCCCGGATCGTGCCCGCCGTGCCCGGCGTCCACCACCACGCGCCGCACCGGGCGCGCCTCGGCCAGCTCCTCGCCCGCCGGCGCGACGCCCGGGTCCTCGGTCGCCGCCGGCGCCTCGGCCGGCCTGCGGGCGGCCGCCAGCCGGGCCTCGCGCCCGGCCACGCGGAGCCCCACGTCCACGATGAGGCGCGGCGGGTCCTCCAGCCCGTAGAAGCGGAGGGCGTCCTGGCCGCGCAGGTCCAGCACGACGCGCACCGTCTCACCGTCGCGCTGCGCCGCCCGCACCCGGCCCACCTGGTCGCCGGCCACGGCGAGGGCCAGCGCCGAGCCGTCGAGCCGGGCCGGGCGGAAGTCGAGCGCCAGCCGGCGGGGCGTGTCGCCGCGGGCCGGGAGCTCCAGCTGCTGCCAGCCCACCCAGTGATCCAGGTAGACGGCCACGCGGGTGTAGTCCTCGCTGGACCAGGTCTTCACGCCCGCCACGGTGGCCGGGCCCTCGCCGTCCGATTCGCCGAGCTTCAGGGCCGGCGCGGGCGCCTTCAGGTCGGCCAGCGCCGCCTCCAGCTCCGGGTCGGCCGCCGTCTCCTCCTCCGGGGGCGTGCTCCTGGACTTGCCGGGCGGGGCGGGCCGGGCTGGCCGGGCCGGCCGCTCGTCGCCCGCCTCCCGGCGCATCGCCGTCCTGAAGGCCCCGGCCCCCCTGGCTCCGAGCTTGGCGGCGCGGCCGGCCAGCCGGAGCGCCTCGTCGCGGTCGGCCTCCACGGCGCTCCAGCGGTAGAGCGCGTAGCGGGCCCGGGCCGCCTCCAGCGTGGCGGCCGGTGCGTCCCGGCCGCGCGCCGCCGCCAGCAGCCCCTTGATGGCCCGCTCCCAGTGGTGATGGAAGCGCCGCCGCTGGCGGTCGCGCATCAGCGCCTTCAGCTCGGCGCGGGCCTGCTCCAGGCGGATCGGCCTGGCGCGCGGGGCGGGGCTCCCGGCGGCGGAGCGGGCCTGGCGCCGCGCTTCCGTCCGCTTCCCGTGGCTGGCAGGCGAGCCGCTCCCTCCGTGGCCCGCGGGTGCGGCCAGCAGGGCGGCGAGGAGGAGCGACAGGGCCGGGCCCATGGAGAGGGACTCTCACCCGGGTCGATATCGCGGTCCACTTTTCGGCCGCGGTGGCGTCGTCAGCGGACGCTGGCCACGTGCAAACGATTCGTCGGCTGAGACCTGGTAGCAACCATGCGACATCCCGCCACAATTCTCTGGTCTCGGATTGAATTCTCTGTAGAGTGCCGCGTCCAAATGTCGGGCGGGCTGGTCCGCCCCAGCTTTCCAGGAGCAGAACCGTGAACAAGATCCTCGTCGCCCTCGCCGCTGCCTTCGTTCTCGTCGGGACCGCCGTCGCCGCCGACGCACCGGCCACCATGACGTTCGACACCAAGAACGGCAAGGTCACCTTTGCCCACAAGGCCCACGCCGACAAGCTGAAGGACTGCAAGACCTGCCACGCCGACGCCACGGGCGGCAAGATCGCCGGCTGGTCGAAGGACTCGGCCCACGCCCTCTGCAAGAAGTGCCACGAGACCCAGAAGAAGGGTCCGACCAAGTGCGCCGAGTGCCACGTCAAGAAGTAGCTCGCTGACCCGACTCGAGCCGTGACGGAGGGGCCGGGCGACCGGCCCCTCTTCGCTCGTCCGGCGGGTCTCCGTCCCGGCCGGTGTTCGCGGTCGCGAGCGCGCCCTACCCGCCCAGCCGCTTCTTCATGCCCGCCAGCAGGTTGAGCGCGTCGAGCGGCCGCAAGGCGTCCACGTCGAGCGCCTCCAGCTCCGCCCGGAGCGCGGCCGCCAGCGGGTCGCCGGCCACGCCGAAGAGCCCGAGCTGTGACGCCGGCTCGGCGGCGCGCCGGGTCCGCTCCCGCCGCCCGCGCGCCAGCTGGGCGTGCCCGGCCTCGTCGAGCTCCATCGCCTCCAGGTTCTTCAGGACCTCGCGGGCGCGCCCCAGCACCTCGGGCGGCAGGCCCGCCAGCTTGGCCACCTCGATGCCGTAGCTCCGCGAGGCGCCGCCGGCCACCAGCTTGCGCAGGAAGACCACCTGGTCGCCCACCTCGCGCACCGCCACCGAGAGGTTGCGCACGCCGGGGCGCTCGCGGGCCAGCTCCTGCAGCTCGTGGTAGTGCGTGGCGAAGAGGGTGCGGCACCCCACCCGGTCGTGCAGGTGCTCGGCGGTGGCCCAGGCGATGGAGACGCCGTCGAAGGTGGAGGTGCCGCGGCCGATCTCGTCGAGGATCACCAGCGAGCGGCGCGTGGCGTTGTGCAGGATGGCCGCCGTCTCGGTCATCTCCACCATGAAGGTGGAGCGGCCGCGGGCCAGGTCGTCGGAGGCGCCGACCCGCGTGAAGATCCGGTCGGCCACGCCGACCCGGGCGCGCCGCGCCGGCACGAAGCCGCCCATCTGCGCCAGCAGCACGCACAGCGCCGCCTGGCGCATCACGGTGGACTTGCCGGCCATGTTGGGTCCGGTGATGACCAGGAAGCAGCCGTGGGCCTCCGAGGCCGGGTCGCCGGCGGCCGCCACCTGCACGTCGTTGGGCACGAAGCCGCCCGAGTCGGGTGGGAGCAGCGCCTCCACCACCGGGTGGCGCGCGTCCTGGAGGTCGAGCGCCTCCGAGCCGTCCACCTCGGGACGGCAGTAGCCCCGCTCCGCCGCCACCCGGGACAGCGAGAGGAGCACGTCGCCCACCGCCACCGCGGCGGCGGCGCTGCGGATGCGCGCCCCGTCGACCACCACCCGCTGGCGCAGCGCCTCGAAGAGCTGCTGCTCCAGGGCGTGGCGCCGCTCCTCGGCGGTGAGCACCTTCTCCTCGAAGCCCTTCAGCTCCGGCGTGATGAAGCGCTCGCCGCCCACGGTGGTCTGGCGCCGCTCGTAGTCCGGCGGCACGGCCTGAAGGTTGGCCTTGGTGACCTCGATGAAGTACCCGAAGACCTTGTTGAAGCGGACCTTGAGCGAGCCGATGCCGGTGCGCGCCTTCTCGCGCGCCTCCAGGCGGGCGATGTAGCCCTTGCCGTCCTCGGCGATGGCCACGATCTCGTCGAGCTCGGCCGAGTGGCCTGGCCGGATGTAGCCGCCCTCGGCCAGCGTGGCGGCCGGCGCCTCGGCCACGGCGCCATCCAGCTCGGCGGCCAGCGCCTCCAGCCCCCGGGCGGCGGCCCCGGCCGCCCGGAGCAGCGGGGAGGTGCGCGCCTGGAGGAGGCCGGCCAGCCCCGGCAGCGCCAGCAGGGCGCCGCACAGGGCCCGCAGGTCGCGCCCGTTGCCCTGCTTCAGCGTGAGCTTCGAGAGGAGCCGCTCGGCGTCGGCCACCGGCCGGAGCGCCTGCGCCAGCTCCTCGCGCAGCACCGAGGAGGCCACCAGCTCCTCCACCGCGTCGAGCCGGGCGCGGATGGCGGCCACCTCGGCGAGCGGATAGCGCAGCCACTCGGCCAGCAGCCGGCCGCCGGGGGCGGTGACGGTCCGGTCCAGCAGCCCGAGCAGCGACCCCTTGCGCTTGCCGCCGTGGAGGGCGCGCTCCAGCTCGAGGTTGGTGCGGGTGGCCTCGTCGAGCAGCAGCACCCCCTCGGTGGCCAGGCGCGAGATCCGATCGACGTGGACCGGGGTGGCCCGCTGCGTCTCGCCGAGGTACGCCAGCGCCGCCGCCGCGGCCGAGAGGCCGAGCGGCAGGTCCGCCACGCCGAAGCCGTCCAGCGAGGCCGCGCCCAGGTGCCGCCGCAGCTTCTCGGCGCCGCGCTCGAAGTCGGCCGCGGCGCGGAGCGCATGCGGCACGCCCACCGCGCGGGCCACGGCCTCGAGGCGGGGCCCCGCCGCCCCGCTGGCGAAGAGGAGCTCCCGGACGCCGGCCCGCTTGAGCTCGTCGGCCAGCCGGGCGTCGTCGCCCACCTCGCCGCAGCGGAGCTGGCCGGTGGTGGCGTCGAGCAGCGCCAGCCCGCCGCCCGGCCCCTCGGCGAGCGCCACCGCGCCGAGGAAGCTCGCCTCGCGCGGATCGAGGAGCTGGTCGTCGAAGACGGTGCCGGGGGTGACCACCCGGGTCACCTCGCGCCTCACGATGGTGCCCTTGCCCGGCTCCTCCACCTGGTCGCAGATGGCGACCTTGAAGCCCTGCTCCAGCAGCCGCGCCACGTGCCCGCGGGCGGCGTGGTAGGGCACGCCGCACATGGGGATCTTGTCGTCCCCCTTGGCGCGCGCCGTCAGCGTGATGCCCAGCGCCCGTGACGCGGCCAGGGCGTCGTCGAAGAACATCTCGTAGAAGTCGCCCAGGCGGAAGAAGAGGATGGCGTCCGGGTGCCTGGCCTTCACCTCCAGGTACTGCCGCATCATGGGCGTGTGGCCCGCCGCGATCTCCGCCATGGACGTGGCGTTCTACCGTGAACACCACCCCGGTGCTAGCATCGGCGGCCCATGCTCCGGGAGGCCTTTCAGGATCTCAACCGGCTGCGCCAGATCGCGGCGGCGGCGGCGAGGCACGGCTTCGGCGCCTACCTGGCCCGGTCCCGCCTGCGCGACGTCCTCGGCAAGGAGATCCCGGCCGAGGGCGACCTCCCGCCGGCCGATCCGAATCCGCACCAGTTCCGGCTGCTCCTCGGCGAGCTCGGCCCCACCTTCACCAAGCTGGGGCAGCTCCTCTCCACCCGCCCCGACCTCCTCCCCGCCAACTGGGTCGAGGAGCTCGCGGCGCTGCAGGACGACTGC
Organism: Anaeromyxobacter sp.; assembly: GCA_031396105.1. Classification (GTDB taxonomy): domain Bacteria; phylum Myxococcota; class Myxococcia; order Myxococcales; family Anaeromyxobacteraceae; genus JADKCZ01. The sequence continues at coordinate 22,130 of JANNKC010000012.1, read as the reverse complement.
CCGCCCCTGCCCGTGGCCGACGTGCGGCGGGTCATCGAGGCCTCGCTGGGCGCGCCGGTGGAGACGCGCTTCGCCGAGCTCGACCCCCGCCCGCTGGCCAGCGCCTCCATCGCCCAGGTGCACCGCGCCCGCACCCACGCCGGCGAGCAGGTGGTGGTCAAGGTGCAGCGGCCGGACATCCGCCAGCGCATCGACGCCGACCTCGACCTGCTGCGCTACCTGGCCATGCTGCTCGAGGCCGTGGTGGAGGAGACCGGCATCTCGACGCCCACCGCCATCATCGAGGAGTTCGACCGGACGGTGCACGAGGAGCTCGACTTCGAGAACGAGGCGCGCAACGCGCGCGCCATGCGGGAGGCGGCCGCCGGCCGGGACTCGGTGGTCATCCCGCGGGTCCACGACGAGCTCTCCACCTCGCTGGTCCTGACCCTGGACTACGTGGAGGGGATCAAGCTCAACGAGGTGGGGCCGGACTCGGGCCACGACCTCGAGAAGGTGGCCCGCACCATCATCGAGGTCTCCTTCCGGCAGCTCTTCGAGGACGGGCTCTTCCACGGCGATCCGCACCCGGGGAACATCCTGGTGCTGTCGGGCGAGCGCATCGCGCTGCTCGACTTCGGCCTGGTGGGGCGGCTGGGCCGCCTCCAGCAGGAGGGGCTGGTCACGCTCATCCTGGCGGTGGCGCTGCGCGACCCGGACGCGGTGGCGCGGCTCCTCAACAAGCTCGGCTCGCCCGACTCGCGCATCCCCTTCTCCGAGTTCAGCGGAGACATCTCGGGCATCCTGGAGCGCTACCTGGGGCTCAAGCTCGGGGAGATCCGGACCAGCTCGCTGCTGCGCGATCTCCTGGACCTGGCGGTGCGCCACCGCATCAAGGTGCCCAAGGAGTATGCCGTGCTCGCCAAGGCGAGCATGACCATCGAGGGGATCGTCCGCCGCCTCTACCCGGGCCTCGACATCCTGGAGGTGGGGCTCCCCTACGCCCGCCAGCTCATGCTGGCCCGCTTCAACCCACAGGACGCCTCGGGCCTGTTCATGAAGAGCCTGCTCAAGCTCCAGGGGCTGGCCGAGGACGTGCCGGGCCAGCTCTCCCAGATCCTGGCCGACCTGGAGCGCGGCAAGCTGCAGGTCAAGGTCCGCTCCGACGACGCCGAGGCCATCGGGCGCCGCCTCTCGGCGGTGGGCGTGCTGCTCTTCCTGGGGCTCATCGCCTCGTCCCTGCTGGTGGGCGGCCTGGTCATCGTGGCCACCAGCCCCCGGCCGGCGGTGGGTATCGCGTCGCTGGTGGCCGGCTTCGGGCTGGCCAGCGCGGCGCTGCTGTTCCACTGGGCGCCGCCGGTCCGCAAGATCGGCCTGCGCCGCCTCATCCCTCGTGGGTCGACAGGGCGGTCAGGCTCGCCAGCCACCACAGCTCCGCCGCAGCCGCCAGCGTCGCCGCCAGCGCCGCCAGCATGAGCTGAGGGCCGAGGCGCAGCGCCGGCGCCGCCCCTGCCGCGAAGCCGGTGGCCACGTTGCCCACCAGCGAGAGGGCCACCGCCGCGGCCAGCCCCGCCGCCGCGAAGATCAGCCCGCCCAGCAGGAAGGCGGCCGGGCGCCGCACCAGCCGCGCCGCGGCGTGGGCCAGCGCCGTGGCCGGCCCCTCCCCGCGCACGGCGGCCCGCACCAGCGCCGCGTCCGACAGGATCGAGAGCGCCAGCGGCACCGCCACGGCCAGCAGCAGGGCCAGGGCCACCGGCGCCGCCAGCCAGGCCGACCCGTGGCCCGCCGCCTCGCCGCTGATGCGCAGCGCCCCCAGGCCCAGCGCCAGGGCGAAGCCCGTGCCGCCGAGCTCCATGAGCCAGGTGAGGACGATGAGCGGCAGGAGGTGGGGGAGGCCGTGCGCCATCCCATCGGCGAAGCGGGGCGTGGTCTCCGGGACCGGACCGAGGGCCCCAGCCAGGGTGGGGAGCGCCCCGGCCAGCCAGGCGAGCCGGAGCGCCCCGCCGAGCAGGCTCCCCGCCAGCGCCAGCCCCGCCACCAGGGCGACGGCGCGGGGCTGGGACACCGCCAGGAATGCACCGGACAGCGGCGCCTGGATGGAGAGCGGCGCCAGCCGGGAGGCGCTCAGCGCGCCCCGCACGAGCAGCAGCCCACCCACCGCCAGCGCAGGCCAGAGGAGCGCCCTGCGCAGCATCGTGACGGCCAGCCCGACCGGCGCGAGCCAGGCCTCCCGGAGGAGGGCGCGCAGGCCGAGCGAGAGGGCGACGCCGAGCGGGAGGTGGGACACGCTGGGCACCCTACCGGCGGGGTCCCTGGCGGGCAACGCGCCCCGCCGGATCGGGGCCCTTCCGGCGCCCGCCGCCAGGCCGGGATCTTGCGGAGCCCTGAACAGCGTGACAGGATACCCCTGTTCAGGAGGCGTCATGACGGGACTCACCGACCGGCAGCTCGAGGTGCTCCGCTTCATCGCTCGCGAGATCGAGGAGCGCGGCTATCCACCCACCATTCGCGAGATCGGCGAGGCGCTCGAGATCCGCTCCACCAACGGCGTCAACGACCACCTGAAGGCGCTGGAGCGCAAGGGATTCCTCACCCGCGACCCGGTCAAGTCGCGCGCCCTCATCCCCACGTCGGCGGCTCGCCAGGCGCTCGGCGGCGACGCGCCGCCGGTGCGCGCCGCCAGCAATGTCATCAAGTTCCCCGGGGCCCCGCAGAGGCCGGGCACGCGGATGGTGGAGGTGCCCATCATCGGCCGCGTCGCCGCGGGCCAGCCCATCCTGGCCCAGGAGCGGGTCGAGGACACCGTGCAGGTGGACTCCTTCCTGCTCGGCACCAACAAGAAGGTCTACGGCCTCAAGGTGCAGGGCGACTCGATGATCGGCGATGGGATCATGCCCGGCGACTACATCTTCGTGAAGAAGCAGCTCCACGCCTCGGACGGCGAGATCGTGGTGGCCATGATCGACGACGAGGCCACCGTGAAGCGGGTCTACTTCGAGGGGAAGCGCGTCCGCTTCCAGCCCTCCAACCCGCGCATGACCCCCATCTACGTGGCGGAGGAGGACTTCCGCTCCACCATGATCCTCGGGGTGGTGGTCGGCGTGTACCGCAAGATCCAGTAGGGGTCGCCGGTCAGCGCGTCTTGGCCTGGCGCACATACCGGTCGAGATCCTCGCGGTCGATGAGCGAGCAGACCTCCACCGAGTCCTGCCGGTCGCCGCGCCGGTAGATGAGCCTGACGTCGGTGGCCACCCGCACCCGGTAGTAGCCGGGCAGCCCCTCGAGCGGCAGCGCCCGCAGCGACGGGTGGCGGTAGTCCTGGGAGAGCAGGAAGGCCTGCTTGAGCGCCGCGCGCTGGATGCGCCGGTCCCACCCGGCCAGCGAGTCGTAGAACTCGGGGGTGAAGACGGGAAGCAGCCAGCTGGCCGGCGTCTCCTCCGGATCATCGGGCTGGCCCGCGCGCGGCGAAGGGGACGGCTCGCTGGTGGTCGCGTACGTGGCCTGCGCCTCGGCGGCCAGCAAGGCCGCGGTCAGGGCCCCCTCCCGCTCGCTGGCGCGCGCCGCCTGGACCTCGACGGCGTGGAGCCGCACCTCGGCCTCGCGCAGCGCCCCCCGGAGCCGGACCGCCTCCCCGGCCGCGTCGCTGGCCCGGGCCGCCGTGAGCGCCGCCTCGGCTCGCCCCTGCGCGGCCCGCGCCAAGTCGGCGCCCTGGCGGACCCGCGCCGCCTCGTCCACCGCCCTGGCCGCCTCGGCGCGCGCCTCCTTGAGCTGGAGCTGCAGCTTCTCGCGTTGCGCGTCGCCGCGCTGCCGCTGCTCCTCGGCCCGGGCCTCGGCCCTGGCCAGCTTCTCCTCGAGCGCCTGGACCAGCACGGCCCCGTCCTCCCTGGCGCCGCCCGCGCCGCCGCGCCCGGGTGCCGGGGCCGGCCGCTCGCCGTCTCCCGGCCCGGGCCCGTACCAGTCGGCGGCCAGCCGTTCCAGGGCCGCGCCGGCGCGCTGCCGCACCGCCGCCTGCGGGTCGGCCAGCAGGCGCCACAGGGCGATGGCCAGGCCGTGGTCGCTGGCGGCCACCTCGAGGAGTTCGTCGGCCGCCGCCGGGTCGAGCGCGCTCGTGGCGAAGGCCGGCTCCTTCAGGCCGCCGCGCAGCACCTCCATGAAGGCCGGGCGCGACGGCGGGTGGGACCGCAGCTCGTCGGCCAGCAGGTCGCAGCGCTCCACCTCGCCGAGCCCCTCCGGACGGAAGCCCGGCCGGCCAAGGCCGAGCCGCTTCACCAGCGCGAGCGTCTCCTCCGGCAGCAGGGCGGCGTAGAGGAACCCCGAGACCGCGTCGCGCGAGAGCTCCTGGAAAGGGATCTCGTCGGTCGAGGTCGGGACCGGCCCCTTCGGCGTGCGGGCCGCCTTGACGCCTGCGACCGCCTCCTTCCCGGCAGGCGCCTTCTTCCTCGCCGCGACCACCTTCGGCGTGGTCGCGGTCCCCACCTGCTTCGCCTTCACGGCCGGCCGCTTCGCCTTCACGATCCCGCTCACCGGCCCGCCGGCTGCGGCCCCTCGCGGACCTCGGCCTTGAAGTCCACGCCGGGCGGGAGGCGCCACCCCTCCTCGATGGGCAGGCTCACCACGAGCAGCGCGGGCCGCTCGCGCCCGCCGGCGCCGCGGATGGAGGCGGCCAGCTCGAGCTCCAGGGTGCGCGGCGGCCGCGGCAGGAGCTCGATCCAGTAGGTGCCGAAGAGGATGGCCGGCGGGAAGTCCTCCACGAACCGCTCGCCGTCCGCCAGCTTCTGGTGCGGCTCGCCCCCGCCGGTCATGCCGCCGAAGAGCGCCCCCTTCTCGTCGAGCAACCGGATGGAAAGCTGCTTCAGCGCCACCGGCACCACCGTCCGGGTGGTCGACTTCTCGGCGGCCGTCTCGCGCTCCAGCAGCCTGGGCGCGCCCCACAGCGCGACGTCGAGGCGCAGGCCCGGCCCCGCGCCGTCCGGCGAGGGGCCGGCCTGGATCGCCAGCAGGTCGAGCCGCAGCCCCTCGGCCACGGCCGAGGCGAGCGGCGCGTAGCGCGCGCCGCGCAGGAGCTCGAAGCGCTCGTCGGCGTACCTCTGGAAGTCCTTCAGCGTGGCGCGGTCCTTCTCGGCCAGCTTCCGCTCCTCCTCGGCCGCGGCCAGCGCGGTGGGGCGCGGCGGCTCGGTGGGGTGGCGGTTCCGCACCGCGGCCAGCCCCTCGACATACCAGCGGAGCAGCGCGGCCGACTCGGCGCGCCAGTCGTCGAGCGGCTGGGCCGGCAGCGCGCGCGCCAGGGCGGAGCGCTCGGAGAACTCCCGCTTGAGCCGGGAGCGCTCCAGGCGCGCCTCGAAGGCGTCGCCCCGGGCGCGCCAGGCGTTGAGCAGCATGATGACCCCGAGCACCGCGAGGCCGGCCGGCAGAGCGACCAGCAGGAGCCGCTTCATGGTTCCACTCCCTGGTTGAAGGTGGCGGCTCTCAGGCCGCGCCGGAGACGAGCGCTTCGACGCCACGCACCCCGCCGGCGTCCAGCTCGTAGACGAAGGCACGGGCCCGCCGCACCGGCTCGTCGGAGACGCGCGAGACCGACCCGGCGCAGAGGATGGGCACCGGCCCCTTCACCCCGGGGACATCGACCCGGAAGGCGCAGTGGCGGTGGCCGTGGAGCACCGCCGCCACCGGCAGCTCGGCCAGCAGCCGGATCACCTGGTCGGCGTCGGCCAGCGGCATGCGGGCCACGTGGACGTCCGACGGGACGCGCTCCGGCGGCAGCAGCACGTGGTGGTGGAAGGCCAGCACGGTGGCCTTGCCCTGCCGCTGGTGCTCGCGGCAGAGCTCGCGGGCGCTCTTGAGCTGCTCGGCGCCCAGCTTCCCGGCGGTGGTCCACGGGTCCTCGCCCCAGCGGACGCTGTCGAGGGCCACCAGCACCACCTCGGCGCCCAGCGGCACGACGTGGGGGTAGGTCGGCACGGGGCGGCGCATCCCCAGCCCGTCGGCACCGATGGACCGCAGAAAGCGGCCGGTCTCGAGCGCGTCGGCGGTCCAGACGTCGTGGTTGCCCGGCACCACGGACAGCTTCCCCGCCTGGGCCCATGGCTTGAGCAGCTCGGCCGCCCGCTCGAACTCGCGGGGCTCGGCCGACAGCGTCAGGTCCCCGGTGACGACCAGGTGGTCGACGCCCACCTCGCGGAGCGCGTCGAGCAGCCCCTTGGCCAGCTTGGCCGAATGGCGCTCGCAGTCCTTGGCGGTGAAGCCGTTGCGGGGATACCGACCCCGGTCGGCGAGGTGCAGGTCACTGATGTGGCCGAGGCGGACGATGGCGAGCTCCCGGGTGGACGGCGCACCGATGCTAGACGCCCGCCGGACCCCGGTCAAACGGCCGCCAGCCGCGGCGGTGACCCCCCGTTAGGCCGCGCCGGCTCGCCGTGACGCGTGCGACCATCCGGGTACAACGAGTTGCCAACAGGTCCTCGGCTGGGTATCCCCATGTCGTGGGCCCGCGGCACCGGAGCCCGAGGAGAGCACGATGTCGGAGAAGAGAGAGAAGGGCGCGGTTGGAGCGCAGGTGGCCCCCGCCATGGGACCTCCGGGCCTGATCAACCGGGAGGACATCCCGGCGGTGCTGCCCATCCTCCCCTTGCGCAACTCGGTCTTCTTCCCCGGCGGTGTCCTGCCGCTGGCGGTGGGCCGCGCCAAGACCATCGCGCTCATCAAGGACGCCGTGCGGGACGAGCAGGTCATCGGCGTGGTGACCCAGCGCAAGGCCGAGGAGGAGGATCCCGGCGCCGCCGACCTGTACACGGTGGGCACGGTGGCCCGGGTGGTGAAGCTCCTCAAGATGGGCGAGGACAACTACTCGCTGGTGGTGCAGGGGCTGGCCCGCTTCAAGGTGCTGGAGCTGGTGCAGGAGGCCCCGTACCTGAAGGCCCGGGTCGACCCGGTGGAGGACAAGACCAACACCGAGGACGTGGAGGTGGAGGCCCTCTCCATCAACCTGAAGAAGCTGGCCCGCGAGGTGATCGAGCTCATGCCGGAGCTGCCGGCGGCGGCCACCGAGCTGGTCGAGTCGATCACCCACCCCGGCCACCTGGCCGACCTCATCGCCGCCAACGTCGACGTCCCCATCGAGGAGAAGCAGCAGGTCCTGGAGACGGTGGACCTGAAGTCGCGCATGAAGCTGGTGCTCGAGCTGCTCAACCGCAAGCGCGAGATCCTCAAGCTCTCCAACAAGATCGACTCCGCCGTGAAGGGCGAGATGTCGAAGACGCAGCGCGAGTACTACCTGCGCCAGCAGCTCAAGGCCATCAAGGAGGAGCTGGGGGAGCTCGGCGAGGAGGAGGAGGAGCTCGACGAGCTGCAGGAGCGGCTCAAGAAGGCCGGCCTGCCGCCCGACGTGGAGAAGGTGGCGCAGAAGGAGCTCAACCGGCTCAAGGCCATTCCCACCGCCAGCTCCGAGTACACGGTCGCCCGCACCTACCTCGACTGGATCGCCGACCTGCCCTGGTCGAAGGAGACCGAGGACAACCTGGACATCGAGAACGCCCGCGGCGTGCTCGACAACGATCACTACGGGCTGCAGAAGATCAAGAAGCGCATCCTGGAGTACCTGGCGGTGCGCAAGCTGAAGAACGACATGCGCGGCCCCATCCTCTGCCTGGTGGGCCCGCCCGGCGTGGGCAAGACCTCGCTGGGCCAGTCGGTGGCGCGCGCCACCGGCCGCAAGTTCGCACGGCTCAGCCTGGGCGGCGTGCGCGACGAGGCGGAGATCCGCGGCCACCGGCGCACCTACGTGGGCGCCCTCCCCGGCCGCATCATCCAGTCGATGAAGAAGGCCGGCACCCACAACCCGGTCATGATGCTCGACGAGATCGACAAGCTGGGCGCCGACTTCCGCGGCGATCCGAGCGCGGCGCTCCTCGAGGTGCTGGATCCGGAGCAGAACAACAGCTTCTCCGACCACTACCTCGACGTGGCCTTCGACCTCTCCAAGGTGATGTTCATCGCCACGGCCAACCTGCTCGACCCCATCCCCGGGCCGCTGCGGGACCGCATGGAGATCCTCGAGCTGCCCGGATACACCTTCGAGGAGAAGCTGCACATCGCCATCAACCACCTCATCCCCAAGCAGCTCAGGGAGCACGGCCTCTCGGCCGACGCCATCAGCCTGGCCGAGAAGGCCATCATCAAGATCGTCACCGGCTACACGCGCGAGGCGGGCGTGCGCTCGCTGGAGCGGCGCATCGCCGACGTCTGCCGCGCCATCGCGGTGGAGGTGGCCAGCGGCCGGGTGTCGGCCGGCACCAAGCGCCAGGTGGAGGAGGCCGACCTGGCCGAGATGCTGGGGCCCGAGCGCTTCTACGACGAGACGGCGGAGCGGACCGAGATCGCCGGCGTGGCCACCGGCCTGGCCTGGACGGCGGCCGGCGGCGACATCCTCTTCATCGAGGCCACCCGCATGCCGGGCAAGGGCACCATGACCCTGACCGGCCAGCTCGGCGACGTCATGAAGGAGTCGGCCCAGGCGGCCCTGAGCTACCTGCGCTCCAAGGCCGACACCCTGGGCATCCCGCCCAACTTCCTGGAGAAGACCGACCTGCACATCCACTTCCCGGCCGGCTCCATCCCCAAGGACGGCCCGTCGGCCGGCGTGACCATCCTCACCGCGCTGGTCTCCCTCCTCACCGGCATCCGCGTGCGGTCCAACGTGGCCATGACCGGCGAGGTCACGCTGCGCGGGCTGGTCCTGCCGGTGGGCGGCATCAAGGAGAAGGTCCTGGCGGCCCACCGCGCCGGCATCAAGCGGGTCATCATGCCGGCCCGCTGCGAGAAGGACCTGGTGGACGTGCCCGAGCAGGCGCGCAAGGAGCTGGAGTTCATCTTCGCCACCCACATGGAGGAGGTGCTGGCGGCCGCCCTCGAGGAGAACCCGGTGGGACGCAAGCCACCGCCGCCGGAGCCTCCGCCGACCGCCACCCCCAAGGTCGAGGAGGCCCGCGCCTAGCGGGCTCCCGGGGCCTCCAGGTGACCGCGCCGGCCGTGCCCGCTCCCGCGCGGCGCCTCGCGCTGCTGACCGGCTCGCCCGGCGCGCTGCTCGACACGGTGGCCGAGGAGTTGACGCGCGCCGGCTGGGAGCCCCTCGCCATCACCATCCGCGCCGACGGCGGGCCGGCCGCCGCGCCCGCCTCGGCCGAGGCCGTCATCCACCTCGGCATCCGCACGCCCCGCGACCTCGATGAGCCGCTGCGCGCCGAGACCGAGGCGCTGGCCGCCACCGGGGCGGCCCAGCTGGCCCGCCGGGTGGGGGCCCGCCGGCTCCTCCACCTCTCCACCTGCGCGGTCTACGGCCGACCCCGCAACCTGCCGTGCCGCGAGGTCGAGCTGAAGGCGCCGCGCACCGCCTACGAGCGGATCCGCTGGCACGCCGAGCGGGCCAGCTGGGCGTCCTTCCGCGAGGGGGCGCCGCTCACGGTGCTGCGCCCGGCCCTCCTCTATGGCCCCACGCTGCGCGGTGGCCCGGTGCGGGCGCTCGCGCTGGTGGCGCTCTTCAACCAGCGCAAGGCGCGGATCCCCATCATCCGGCGCGGCCCGGTGGCCCACCTGTGCCACCTCACGGATCTGGCCCGCGCCGCCGTCCACGTCGCCTCCCACCCGGACGACGCGGCGGTGCTGGGGCGCGCCTTCAACGTGGCCGACGAGGCCCCCTTGCCACTCGCCGAGCTCCTCGAGACGGCGCTCACGGCGCTGGGCTACCAGCCCGGCCGCTCCCTGCCGACCTTGCCGCGCCTCACCTCGTTCCTGCTCTGGCTCTTCCGCCACGTGCCGGACCGGGCGCTCCTCGATCCGGTCAACCGCCGCCTGGTGGCCGCGTGGCGCCGCTTCGCCCGCGATCAGGCCGGCACGCTCGTGCCGCGCATCGACCGCGAGGCGCTCCACTGGATGAGCGCCGACCACTACTACGACACGCGCGCGCTGGCCTCCATCGGCTTCCGGCTGCGCCACCCGGTCTCCACCGACATCCTGCCGGAGACCATCCGCGCGCTCGTCTCGAGCCGGCTCCTGCCCGGCACGGGCGGCGCGGCCTTCCCCACCTGGTGACCCCGGCCAGGTCCGGTGGTTCCCGGACAGCCTCCGACGACCCGGGGCGCTCCACCCGGCCGGTGTGGCCGCGATCCGGGCGCCCGTGTCATAGTGTTCAGCCCAACCCAGGCAGCGCTGTCAGGGCACGGGCGGCGGACCGCAGGACTTATGGGGGGGTGGACGTGGAGCGCGCGGCGTGATCAGGAAGCTCGGCCGATACGAACTGCTCGAGCAGGTCGGCAGCGGCGGCATGGCCGTGGTCTACCGCGGCCGCGACTCGGCGCTCGACCGCGAGGTGGCGGTCAAGCTGCTCCATCCGCACCTCGCCGAGGCGGCGGAGAGCCGGGCGCGCTTCTCCCGCGAGGCCCGCGCCGTGGCGCGCCTGGCCCACCCCGGCATCGTGGAGATCTACGACTACGCCGGCGACGGCGCGCCGGAGGCCTACCTGGTCACCGAGTTCGTGCGCGGCCGGACCCTGCGGGCCTATGCGCAGCAGGTGGGCTTCGCCTTCCCCGAGGTGGGGCTGCTGCTCGGCCGCGCGCTCTGTGACGCCCTGGTGCACGCCCACTCGGCGGGCGTCATCCACCGGGACCTCAAGCCGGAGAACGTGCTCATCCAGGAGGGGCCCCGGCCGGCCGTGAAGCTGGCCGACTTCGGCATCGCCCGCATCCTCGCCTCGGACGACCGCATGACCATGACCGGCGCGCTGGTCGGCTCGCCCCACCACATGGCCCCCGAGATCGTGGAGGGGAAGGAGGCCGACGCGCGGAGCGACCTCTTCTCGCTCGGCACCATCCTCTACTGGCTCACCACCGGGCGGTTCCCCTTCGCGGCCAGCAACCCGACCGCCATCCTGCGCCGCGCCATCGAGGGGAACTACGACGATCCGCGCGAGGTGGAGCCGCGCATCTCGGCCCGGCTGGGCGCGCTGCTGGGGGGCTGCCTGGCGGTGGACCCGGCGGCCCGCCCCCAGAGCGCCGCCGAGGTTCGCGACGCGCTCGACGCCCTGCTCGCCGAGGTCGGACTGGACGGCCCCGAGGGCGAGCTCGTCGCCTTCCTCACCGACCCGGCCGGCTTCAAGGCCGCCTACCCGGCGCGCGCCGTGGCCGCCCTGGTGGCGCGGGGCGACGCGGCGCTGCAGGCCGGGGCCAGCGCCCGCGCCCTCTCGTTCTACGACCGGGTCCTGGCGCTCGACCCCGCCAACGCCGAGGTGCCGCAGAAGCTCCGCGCCCTCTCGCGCCGGCGCCGCCTGCGCCGTGCCGCCAGCCTCGGCGGGCTGGCCCTGGCGGCGGTGGCCCTCGTGGTCCTGGCGGCGCTGGCCTGGCCGACCGCCCAGCCGGGCCCGCCCGTCACCGTGGCGGCGGCGCGGCTCCCGGCGCACGACGCTTCGCCCTCGACCGGGGGCGTGACCCCCGAGCCCGCTCCGGAGCAGGCCAGCACCGGGGAGCCCGGCCGCCCTGCTCCGGCGGTCGCCCGCCACGGCGCGCTGCGCCTGGACCCGGCGACGGCGAGCGCGGCACTCGCCGTGGCGCCCACGGAGCTCACCGTCCACGTCCGCCCCTACGCCCAGCGGGCGCTCCTGGACGGCGCCGAGGTGGCCACCGCCGCGCAGGTGGTCCGGTTCTCCCTGACGCCAGGCCGGCTCCACACCATCCAGCTCGAGCACCCCTGCTGCGCCCCGTTCAGCCGCGAGCTCACCGCGGGGGAGGCTGCCGGCCTCGGCGAGCTCCGCGTGCCGCTCGAGCCACGCCCGGCCCGCCTGCGCGTCGAGGGCGATCCGGCCACCCGCGTCCTGGTCGGCGGGACGCTGGTGGGGACGGCCGGGGACTCGCAGCGGGCGCCGCTCGCCGTGCCGGTGCCGTCCGGCGGCGACAACCCCTACGAGGCCCTCGTCCGCATCGAGCTCGAGACCCCGGGCGCGCCGCCCCGCGCCGTGCAGGTGAAGCTGCGCGCCGGCGGCGAGCTGACCGTCGCCGCACCCACCGCGGAGGCCACCCCGTGACCGCGTCCCTGCCGCTCCTCCTGGCCCTGGCGCTGCTCTCCACCCCCTCCGATCTCAAGCGGGCCAGGGACCGCTTCGAGTTCGGCGCCTACGCCGACTGCGCCGGCACGCTGCGCCAGGTCCTGGCCTCCGACCCGTCGCTCACCGACGACCAGGCGGTGGACGCCTACCGCATGCTCGCCATCTCCGAGTACCACCTCGGAGACCTGCCGCAGGCGCGCGCCGCCTTCGTCAACCTGCTCTCCTTCAACCCGGAGTACGCCCTCGACGCCTTCCTGGTGCCGCCGCCCATCGTCGACTTCTTCGACAAGGTGAAGAAGGAGCACGAGCCGGCGCTGGCCCCGCTCCGCGAGCGCCGCCGCGAGCTCCGCGAGCAGCAGCGCCTGGCCGACGAGGCCCGCCGGCGGCTCCTGTCCGAGGAGCTGGCCCGCTCCGGGCCGCCCACCAAGCTGATCCGCGTGCAGGAGCGGGTCTACCTCTTCAACTGGCTCCCCCTCGGCGCCGGGCAGTTCCAGAACGGCGACCGTGCCAAGGGGACGGCCATCGCGGCCGGCCAGGTGGTGGCCGGCCTGGTCAACCTGGGCGCCATCTTCGCGCACAGCCAGCTGGCCGACGATCGCTCGCGCCTCTGCACCACCAGCCAGCCCGGCTGCACCCGTCCGCCCTACACCGACGGCGACCGGGTGCTCTTTGGCCGCGTCGACACGGTCAAGTACGTGGCGGCGGGGCTGTTCTGGGCCCTCTACGGCTACGGCGTCTGGGACGCCCACCGCCACTTCGTGGCGGTGGTGGAGACCGAGATCGGCCCGGGCGGCCAGCCGGCCGGCGCCTCGGTCGGCGTGAAGGGCGGGTTCTGACATGGCCACGCTGATCGTGAAGGCGCCTGACGGCTCGGAGCGGCGGGTGGCGCTGTCGCGCCGCATCACCAGCGTGGGCCGCGATCCGGAGAACGACGTGGCGGTGGCCGACCCGGCCCTGCCGCCCACCGCGCTGCACCTCCTCTTCGACGGCCGCGACTGGGACGCCGCCGCCCACGACGGCGCGGCCATGACCGTGAACGGGCGGAGCCGGGGCGCCTGCCGGCTCGGCCCGGGCGACCGCATCCGCGTCGGCGCCACCGAGTTCCTCTTCGACCCGACCCCGCGCGCGCCGGCCCAGGGGCCCGGCGGCCCGGGGCCGGTGGTGGACGTCCGGGTGGACCGGGAGGCGCTGGTGCGCTTCTCCGAGCGGCTGCTGGCCGCCACCGACCTGCCGCGCCTCCTCGACGAGCTCCTCGACGCGGTGGTGGAGGTGACCCAGGCCGACAAGGGGTTCCTCATCCTGCTGCAGGACGGGGAGCTGACGGTGCGGGCCGCCCGCAACGTGGCCCGCGAGACCATCGAGGGGGCGGTGAGCCGGGTCTCCGACTCCATCGTCAAGAAGGTGGTGGAGACCGGCAAGGCGCTGGTGGTGGCCGACGCGCTCCACGACGCCGAGTGGTCCGGCTCCACCTCGGTGGTCAACCTGAAGCTCTGCTCGGTGATGTGCGCCCCCCTGAAGCAGAAGGGCGAGGTCTTCGGCGTCATCTACCTGGGCAACGACAACGTGGTCTCGCTCTTCGACCAGCGGGCGCTGGACCTCCTGACGGTCTTCACGGCGCAGGCCTCCCTGCTGGTGCAGAACGGCCTGCTGCTCGACTCGCTGCGCCGCGAGAACGTGGCGCTGCGCGAGGCGGCCACCACCCGCCAGTACGGCGACCTGGTCGGCTCGGGCGCCTCGATGCGCGAGGTCTTCCGGCGCATCGAGAAGGTGGCCTCCACCGACATCTCGGTGCTGGTGACCGGCGAGACCGGCACCGGCAAGGAGGTGGTGGCGCGGGAGATCCACCGGCGCTCGCTCGCCGCGCGGCGGCGGCCCCATCGTGGCCGGAAACTGCGGCGCCATCCCGGATGCGCGGTTGGAGTCGGAGCTCTTCGGCCACGTCAAGGGCGCCTTCACCGGCGCGATCGCCAGCCGGCAGGGGCGCTTCCAGGTGGCCGCCGGCGGCACCCTCTTCCTCGACGAGATCGCCGAGATGCCGCCCGGCCTGCAGGTGAAGATCCTGCGGGCGCTGCAGGAGCGGGCCGTCACCCGGGTGGGCGAGAGCCGCGCCGAGCCGGTGGACCTCAGGATCATCGCCGCCACCAACCGGGTGCTGGAGCAGGAGATCGAGCGGGGGACCTTCCGGGAGGACCTCTACTACCGGCTCAATGTGGTCTCCATCCGGCTGCCGCCGCTCAGGGAGCGGGGCGACGACGTGGCGGTCATGGCCCGCTACTTCCTGCAGCGGTACGCCCGCGAGTTCAGCTCGCGGGTGCGCGGCTTCACCCCCGGCGCCCTGGTGGCCCTGAAGAAGTACGCCTGGCCGGGCAACGTGAGGGAGCTGGAGAACCGGGTCAAGAAGGCGGTGGTGCTGGCCGACCGGGCCATGGTCTCGGCCGAGGACCTGGACCTCTCGCCGGAGGTGCTCGAGCCCACCCTGCCCCTGGCCCAGGCCACCAGGGAGTTCCAGAAGCGCTACGTCAACGAGGTGCTGGAGCGCAACACCGGCAACCGCACCAAGACCGCCAAGGACCTGGGCGTGGATCCGCGCACCATCTTCCGCCACCTGGAGCGGATGGAGGCGGAGCTTCGCGGCGAGCCGCCCCTGCCCGAGGAGGAGATCCCGTGAACCGTCTCGATCGCTGCGCGCCGCGGGTGGCGCTCGCCGGCCTGCTGGCCGCGCTGCTGGCCGGCTGCCCCATCCCGCAGTTGCTGCCGGAGTACCCGACGGGCACCATCGCCCCACCTCGCATCCTGTCCGACCAGGTGCTCCCGGTGGACACCATCATCCTGGTGTCGCCGAGCTGCGCCACCTCCCCGGCCTTCTCGCTCTTCGTCTCGCTGGTGCACGAGGACACGCTGGAGATGGTCGAGGCGCGCTGGTTCGTCGACTACGATCCGGCCAGGTCGACGAAGGTCCCCTACCGGACGCTGTTCATCGAGGGGCCCACCGACGGCATCACCATCACCCGGCCCGTGGTCCCCAAGGACTCGCCTCCCGGGACTCCTTCCTTCGTCTTCGAGCCCTACGACTTCTACGACCAGGCGTTCCGCGACGGTGGAGGTCTCCACGTGGTGGAGCTGGTGGTGTCCAACGGCTTCGCCGCCGAGCCCGCCTTCGGCCAGCCGCCGCTGCCACGTCCCGGGCGCACCCCGAGCTTCAATCCTGTCACGCAGGTGCAGTACGAGACGCAGGTGCACCGCTGGGTCTTCCACTACGTGCCGGCCGCCGCCGGCGGCGCCTGCGGCTTCCCGGCGCCCTGACGGCTCGCACCTGGCTGGCGCGGCCTCCCCCAGCCAGTCGGCGCCGAACCGAGCGCGACGGCTCGGGACCGGGGGGCGGCCGCGAACCCCGCGCGACGGCTCAGGGCCTGGGGGCCGAGGCGGCCCGCGCCGCGCCGATGGCCGCGGCGGCCTCCCGGGCCAGGTCGGCCCCCTCGGCGGCGAAGCGGTTCACCTGCGCCCGGTAGGCCCGGTGGAGCGCCATCACCGCATCGCGCGCCCGCGACAGCTCCGGGCGGCCGCCGAAGCCCTGCGGGTCGGGGTCGGACGCGTCGAGACGGCAGCGGTCGGCGAGGTCCTCCACCCGCTGCTCCCACGCCCGCGACCAGGAGTAAAAGGCGGTGATCGCCTCCCGTCCGTTCATCTCCTGGCCCAGGCGCCAGGCCCGCTCGTTCTGCTCCTTGTGGAGCGCCTCGAGCTCCTGCACGCAGATGCGCACCGTGGCCCGGGTGGGCAGCGTCCCGGCGGCGTGCGGCCGGTGCGGCCCCGAGAGGTGACGCGCCACGCTGGCCACCACCGTCCCGATGGCGAGGATGATGGCCAGGAAGTAGGCGATCCACATGGCGACCCGGTAGGGCCGGTAACGCGGGTCGCGGGTCGATGGCACGGAGCGAATCTGCCTCAAGGCTCCGCCTTCGTCCACAGGCAGGCAGATTTCGCTGGCGTATGGCGGCGCCTAGCGGCGACCCACCCGGCGCTCCAGGTCCGCCAGCGGCACCTCGAAGACCACCGGACGGCCGTGAGGGCAGCGCGCCTTGAAGTCGATGGCGTCGAGCCCGTCGAGCAGCGCCCGCGCCTCCTCGGCGGAGAGCTCCTGGTTGGCGCGCACCGCCGCGTGGCAGGCCATGGTGGCGGCGAGGTCGTGCAGCGCCTCGTCCACCGCGCTGCCCCGCTCCAGCTGTTCCAGCTGCTGCGCCAGGTCGGTGAGCAGCCCGGCCAGGTCGACGCCCCCCAGGATGGCGGGCGCCCCCTTGACCGCGAAGGCGTCGCCGCCGAAGGGCTCCACGTCCAGGCCGAGGCGGGTCAGCTCCGCCGCGTGCCCCTCCAGGGCCCGCGCCACGGCGGGCGGCAGCGTCACCACCTGCGGTACCAGGAACGGCTGCACCGGCAGCGGCGTGGCCCGCATCGCCTCGCGGAGCCGGTGGAAGAGCATCCGCTCGTGGCTGGCGTGCTGGTCGATGACCACCAGCGCCCCGCCTGGCGCCTCGCAGAGCAGGTAGGTGCGGGCGTGCTGACCCACGAACCGGAGCGATCCGAAGTACCCCAGGGGGCGCGGCGGCTCGCCGGCCGCCGCCACCGAGAAGGGCAGCGGAGCCGTACCCCCCGCTCCCGGCGCCGGCAGCGGCCAGGCCGCGCCGCTCTCCGCGGGGGGATGGATGGCCCGGGCCCAGGCCAGCACCGAGGCCGCGTCCTCGCCCACCAGCGGCGGTTGCAGCGCGTCGGCCGGAGGCCCGCCCGGCGCACCCTGGGCCGAGGGCTGGCGGGCGAGCCACGGGGCGGAGCGGAGCGCCGACGCCACCGCGTGGTGGAGCGCGTCGTACACCTGCCGCGCCTCGGCGAAGCGGACCTCCAGCTTCTGCGGATGGACGTTCACGTCGACCCGGTCGAGCGGCAGCGTGACGAAGAGCACGCCGGCCGGCTGGCGGCCCGGCGGCAGCACGCCGGCGTAGGCGCGCAGCACGGCGTGGGCGGCGGCGCGATCGCGGATGAACCGGCCGTTGACGAAGAGGTAGAGCGACCGGCCGGTGGCCTGGGAGTGGTCCGGCGAGGTGACCAGGCCGCGCACCTGCACCTCGCCCCGGCCGCCGTCCACCGCCACCAGGTGGCGGGCCGCCTCGCGCCCCAGCGCCTGGGCCGCCCGCTCGACCGGTGACTCGCCCGCCCGCACCGAGAGGACCAGCCGCCCCGAGGAGCGGAGCGTGAACCCCACGTCGGCGCGGGCCAGGGCCAGCCGGATGACGGCCTCGGTGACGTGGCCCGCCTCGGTGGCCGGGGCGCGCATGAACTTGCGGCGCGCCGGCGTGTTGAAGAACAGGTCGCGAACCTCCACCGTGGTGCCGCGCGGGCGGGCCACCCCGGAGGTCTCCACCACCGAGCCGCCCTCCACCAGGACGCGCGTGCCGGCTCCGTCGGCTCCCGGCGCGGTGTCGAGCCGGAAGCGGGAGACCGACGCGATGGCGGGCACCGCCTCGCCGCGGAAGCCCATGGTGGCGATGGTGGCCAGGCCGGCGGCGTCCTGGAGCTTGGAGGTGGCGTGGCGCTCGAGCGCGAGCAGCGCGTCGTCCCGGTCCATGCCCTGGCCGTCGTCGGCCACGCGGACCAGCCCCAGGCCACCCTCCTCCACCTCCACCACCAGGGCGGTGGCGCCGGCGTCGAGGGCGTTCTCGGCCAGCTCCTTGACGACGGAGGCGGGTCGCTCCACCACCTCGCCGGCGGCGATCTGGTTGACGAGCCCCGGGGGCAGGACGCGGATGATGGGCACGGCGCCTTCTAGCATGCGGCGACGCAGGCGGCGCGGCGGCTCAGGGGGCGGCACCGGAGCGCGTTCGTTCGCCCCGCCGTCCCGGTGCGGCAGTGGGTGCTGCCCATGCCGGGGCTCACGCCTGGAACGTGCGCGTCAGCTTGGCGATGGCGCCGGGCGTCGAGCGCACGCGCACGCTGCGGCCGGCCTCGTCGAAGGTCTCGGAGAGGACGCGCGCGGTCTCGTACACCTCGCCGATGCGCCCCTGGCTCGCGTAGGGGATCAGCAGGTCGGCCTCGACCATCTGCGCCTCGAAGAAGTCCAGCACGGACTGCCGGAGCGCGGCGACGTCCTCGGGCAGGTGCGCCGAGAGCTGGATGGCCCCGGGGAACCTCGCCGTGAGCGCCTGCCGCGCGGCCCCGTCGAGCCGATCGACCTTGTTGAGCAGCAGGAGGCTCGGGACCTCGGCCGCGCCGATGTCGCGCAGCACGGTCCTGGTGACCTCGAGCTGGGCCTGGCAGGTCGGGTCCGAGGCGTCCACCACGTACAGCAGCAGCGAGGCCTCCAGGGCCTCGTCGAGCGTCGAGCGGAAGGAGGCGACCAGGTCGTGCGGCAGCTGCCGGAGGAAGCCCACCGTGTCCGACACCAGCACCCGGGGACGGGACTCCGGCTGCAGCGCCCGCACCGTCGTGTCGAGCGTGGCGAACAGCCGGTCCGCCACCAGCACCTCGCTGCCGGTGAGCGCCCGCATCAGCGACGACTTGCCGGCGTTGGTGTAGCCCACCAGGGCCACGCGCAGCTGGTCCCGCCGGGCGAAGCGGCGGTGGTCCTGGTCCCGCTGGACCGCGGCCAGCCCCTCGTTCAGCTCCGCCAGCCGGTCGCGGATCTTGCGCCGGTCGAGCTCGACCGCGGAGTCGCCCGACCCCCGCCCCTGCTGGCGCTCCGACCGGCCCGCCGACTCCCGCAGCCGGGGCGCCAGGTACTTCAGCCGGGCGATCTCGACCTGCATGCGCGCCTCGCGGCTGCGGGCGTGGCGGTGGAAGATGTCGACGATGACGCCGGTGCGATCGAGCACCAGCGCGCCGGTCGCCTTCTCCAGGTTGCGCAGCTGGCCCGGGGACAGCTCGTGATCGACGACCACCACCGTGGGCTTCTCCCCGACCACGACCTGCGGCTCGGCGCCGCTGGCCTCCTCCTCGGGGGCGTCGGCCTCCTCGGCAGCCTCGGCCTCCCAGCGCTCCTTCGCCTTCGAGGTGCGATCGGCGGCCCCCGAGGCGATGACGCCCGGGCCCCCGGTGAGGCTGGCCAGCTCCTTCAGCTTCCCCGTGCCGAGCACCGTGCCCGCGCCGGTCTGCGAGCGCCGCTGGCTGAGCGTGGCCACCGTCTCGTAGCCCAGGGTGTTCACCAGCCTGCGGAGCTCGGCCAGGTGGGTGGCGTGCTCGAGATCCGAGGCGTCGGGCAGCTGGACGCCGACGAGGACGGCTCTCGGCCGACCGGCGAGGTTGTTCGACATGGGGGTGCTCGTACCAGATCCGGCCGGTCGGCGTGCGACGCCCTGCGGGCCGGCCCGAGATCGCGAAGCGTTCCTTCACGGCCCATGCGCTGCCCGGGCTCCCGCGCAGAACGGGTCAGACGGCCGGTGGCGCGCCGAGGATGCGGCCCATGACGCTCGCGACCACCCGGTCGCAGCGCCATCCGAGGAACACGAAGGCGCCTTCGGCCCTCGAGCCGAGCCGGGTGGAGAGCCGGTCCCGGAGCGCGTGGCGGGCCCGGTGGAGCCGCACCTTCACCGCGTCCGCGGAGATCCCGAGGACCAGCGCCGCGTCCTCGGTGGACATCCCCTCGATCTCGCGCAGCATGAAGACGCTGCGATGGCCGTCGGAGAGCCCGTCGACGGCCTCCTCCATCATGCGGCCGAGCTCCTGGTCCACGGCGCGCCCCTCGGGATCCTGTGTCTTGGAGTGCATGGCCTCGTCCTCCTCGGTGACCTCGTCGAGCTGCGCCTGGCGCGGGGAGCGGCCGACACGCACGAGCGCCTCGTTCAGCGCGATGCGTGTCATCCAGGTCGAGAAGGCAGAGGCCCCCTGGAACTGGCCGAGGTGCGAGTAGGCGTTGAGCCAGGCCTGCTGCATGGCGTCCTCGCTGTCCTGGTCCCCGCGCAGCACCGACCGGATGGCGCGGAAGACGCGCTGGTTGTGCCGGCGCATCAGGATCTCGAAGAGGGCGGGCTCGCCCCCCAGCACCCGGCGCACGACCTCGGCATCGGAGAGCCCGGCCGACGCGGCGGCCGCGGTGCCGGTGCCCTGCGGGTCGACTGGGACCATGGAGTGGCTCCTCACTGGCTTGGATGCCCGATGCCCGAAAGGGTTACAGGCATTCCGCCCGGACGGGCGCCGCGTAACCTCGAGCGGCCTCGTTAATCCTATCAGCAGTGGCCGCGACTGGGTTCACTCCCGAACCCATCCGGCGGCCCCTCCGAATCGGAGACCGACATGAAGCGGCTCTCGCTCCTGCTGCCAGCCCTGACGCTCGCCCTCGCCTCGATCGCCCTCGCCACGCCCGCCCTCGCCGAAACCTCCAAGGTCCAGGCCCGCCTGACCGAACCCCAGCTCCGCGAGGACATGCGAAAGCTATGGGAGGACCACGTCACCTACACCGCCTTCTTCTACACCGCCGTCATCAACGGCGGTGACGACGCCGGCAAGCTCGCGGCGCGGCTCCTGCGGAACCAGGACGACATCGGAAACGCGGTGAAGCCCTTCTACGGCGAGGGCGGTGGGAACAAGCTCTCGGCCCTGCTGCGGGACCACATCCTCGTCGCCGCCGACGTGGTGGCCGCCGCCAAGGCGGGAGACGCGCCGGGCCTGCAGAAGGCGAGCAAGCGCTGGACCGCCAACGCCGACGAGCTCGCCGCGTTCCTGTCCTCCGCCAACCCCCACTGGCCCCGCAAGACCTTGGCGGACGCGCTCCAAGGCCACCTCGCCATGACCACCGACGCGGTGGTGGCGAAGCTCAACAAGGACACCGCCGGGGCGATCGCCGCGTTCGACAAGGGGCGGGAGCACATGCTCGGCGTGGCCGACGTGCTCTCGGCAGGCCTCGTGAAGCAGTTCCCCGCGCGGTTCGCCCCGTAGCCGCGCATGCGGCCCCGCCCCAACCAGGAGACCTCCAGATGACCTCGAACAGCCTCCCCACGGCATCCCCCCTCCCGTCGCGTCGGCGCTCGGGACCGCTGGCACCGCGCCAGGTGCAGCACCGGCTCCTGGCCGGCCTCCTTGGCCTCCTCGTCGCGGGGCTGGCCGCTTGCGGTGGCAGCGGGAAGAGCGACGCGGCCCTGGTCGCGGAGGGCAAGCAGACCTTCCGGTTCGACACCTTCGGCGACGAGACCAAGTGGACCGACGCGCTGCACTTGAACGAGGTGGTCGAGACGGTCGACCCCACCACCGCGCTGGCGGTTGGCTTGAAGGTGGACGCGGAGGCCCTCCCCGCCGCCGTGGTGGCCGGCATCCAGTCGGGGGCCATCAGCCTGACCGACCCCGCCACCACCGTGGCCCTGCTGAAGCTCGGCGCCGTCGTCGGCGTCAAGGGCACCGTCGAGAGCATCGGCGGCACCGACAGGCTGACGCGGCTCGGGATCACCTGCGCCCTGTGCCACTCCACCGTCGACGACTCCTTCGCGCCCGGCATCGGCAAGCGGCTGGACGGCTGGCCCAACCGCGACCTCAACGTCGGCGCCATCGTCGCCCTGTCGCCTGCGCTCGACGCCCCGACCAAGGCGGTCTTCAACTCCTGGGGACCTGGCCGATACGATCCGCGCTTCAACCTGGACGGCCTGAACGGCCCGCAGGTCATTCCCCCGGCCTTCGGCCTGAGAGGCGTGGACCGCATCACGTCCACGGGGGACGGCCAGGACATCGCCTACTGGAATCGCTACGTCGGCGTGACGCAGATGGGCGGGCACGGAACGTTCTCGGACGCGCGCACGGGCGTCGACGTGACCAACGGAACCGAGGACCTGATCGGCCCCAAGCTGCCTGGGCTGCAGGCCTACCAGCTCACGCTGGCAGCCCCGGCGCCCCCGGCCGGCAGCTTCAACCCGGCGGCGGCCTCGCGCGGACAGGCGCTCTTCGCCGGCAAGGCGGCCTGCGCCACCTGCCACAGCGGCCCCGAGTTCACCGACGCCAACGTCCGGCTGCATCCCGTCAGCGACGCCATGGGTGAGCCGGAGCCGGGCGGCGCCCCGAGCTACGCGTCGCGCAGCGCGACCAAGCAGTATCGGAC
>JANNKC010000007.1:0-5401 GCA_031396105.1 Anaeromyxobacter sp. | reverse complement strand
ACGTCCACCATCGTCAACTCCCGAAAGCTCATCGTCGCCCACCTGGCTCACCCCAGGGTGCCGGGAGGGGACGACGACGTTGACTGCCTTCGGTCGCTGCACGCGGTGCCCTACGCCGCCAGGCTCACGGGGTGGCCCCATGACTCTGAACAGCGCCTGGCCCCATGACCCTGAACATTCAGGGACGCCTCACCCCGTGGGGTGGTCCCATGTGCCTGGCGAGAGGGTGGTCCCATGAGGCTGGCGATTTCCGCCTCGGCCGGTCCCTTGTGGCTGGAAACCGACATGTATTTCGCGTGTGCACTCCTGGATGCGGGTTTCGAGCTCGAGAGGCCGCCGCCGAAGGGCCCCGATATCCTGACGACAGTCGATGGCTCGAAGCTGTGGATTGAGGCTGTCGCACCGACCGTCGGAGAAGGTCCGGACGCAGTACCAGGACGTGAGAAGCGCGGGCGCATGGTCGGGCGGGTCTGGTCGGGATCTCCACCGTCCGACGAGTCGCTGATCCTTCGCTGCGCAAGCACGCTGACGTACAAGCTGACGAAATGGCAGGAGTACGTGTCGCAAGGGGCGGTCGCGCACACCGACCGGTTCGCCATCGCCATCAGCCTCGGGGACATCGACGAGGCCTTCCTGAGCGACACCGGGGTCCCGGTGATCATGAAGGCACTCTTCCCAATTGGGCCGTATTGCATGGCCTTCCCTGTCGGACGGCCAGATGTCGAACCGCAGGGCGGCTACCAGTACCGCGACAAGGTCATGAAGCAGCGGGGCTCGGCGGTCGCGACGACGTTGCTAGAGCACCATCCGGTCGCGAAGTCGCTCGTCGGCGTGTTCTTCACCGAGTGGGGAATCTGGAATGCGCCAGCGCAGACCGGGCACGACATCGTATTCGTGCACAACCCGTTCATGAACGAACGGGTGCGGGAGGGCGCATTCCCGTTCCTGAGGGACGAGTGGATCCCCGGCCCGAATGGCACCATCACACGTCGCAAGCCGTCCAGGCGGGAAGCGCCGGATGGCCGATGACGGCCGCCGATGCGCGGCGTCGCCGGGCACGGTGCAGGCTTGGCGGCGGGCGTGGCATCAGGGTTCGACGCCGCAACCTCGCGGCCGCACAAGTCCCGCCCCGCCGCCCAGTGGGTCGTCAGGTGGGCGTGGAGCGGGTGACAGAAGCCCGATCCCACACTCCCAACCAGCATGGATTGTGGGATCGGGCTTCTGTCACCAAGGGAAGTAAAGGAGGCAGAAGGCGGCGGGGCGGGGCTGGGGTCTGGGACATGCAAGTGTCTGTTCACTGGAAGTCAGAGTCATGGAAGTCAAAGAAGATGTGCAGGGTGCGGGGCGGGCGGTGGAGCGAGAGTCTGCAAGGTTCGGAGCGGTCACGTCGGCGGAGAAGGCTGGCTAAAGGTCGGCGGGTCTCGGTCGGCGAGCGGTCAGGGCAGCAAGGGGGCAGGACGGTTGGGCCAGGGTCGTCAGGCCGGAGGGGCAAGGCGTCAAGTCCGGCCAGGCCGTCGTGCAAGGCTTCGAAGGGGGACCCATCTGGAGGGGCCGCGCCGGCTTGCAGCGTCGAGGTTCGAGCAACATACATTCGACTGCGATATGGCTACGAAACCAACGACGCCCGCCACCGACCCATTCTCGACCACCGAGAAGCTCGTGCAGACCTTCCGGATGCCGCGGGAGCTCGTCACATTCCTCAAGGAAGAGGCGACGGCCCGCGGCTCGGACCTGACCGCGCACGTCATCAGGCACCTCGACGGTGTGCGCACCTGGTTCGGCCTGCCTGTCGCCGCCACCGCGCTCCTGGAGGCCGACCGGAAGGCCCTCGGCCTCGGCCGATACGAGTACCTGCTGCACCTGCTCTTCCAGCGCAGCCTGGAGCTCCGCGAGAAGGAGCCCGGCTTCGACGCGCCCAGCCCGAGGGAACCGCGCCGCCGGTAGCGGCGCGCCGACGCCATGCCCGGGCCGGCCGGCTACGTCCGCACGCTCCGCGACGACCGACTCCTCGCCTACCTGGGCATCGCCCGCTACGCCTCGGCCGACCAGCTCCACCGGCTCTACTTCGACGGCGCGAGCAAGAAGCAGACGTACCGACGCCTGGCCAAGCTCTGCGAACCGGGCGGCCAGCCAGGGGAGGGGCCGTGCCTGCGCCGGCTCGCCTACCGGCGGCGCGACGGCCTGGAGGTCCCGGTCTGGTCGCTCGCGCCCTTCGGCCGTTCGGTGGCGTCGAAGCAGGTGCCGTGGCTCCGGCCGGCGGCGTCGGCGGACATCGGCGCGCCGTTCCTTGAACACACGCTCGTCCTAAACGAGGTGCTCGCCTCGCTGGTCGCGGCGCTGCGGGCGACCCCGACCGCGCACCTCTACGATCTCCCGTTCCGCTGGCTCAGCGAGGATGACGGCTCACTCGGGTTCCGCCGGCTCCACAAGACCGGCGTCTGGCTGCAGGCGGTCCTCAAGCCGGACGCCATCATGACCATTCCGGCCAGGCGCCGGCGGCTCTTCATCGAGGCCGAGATGGGCAGCCAGTCGATCGCCACGGCCAACCCGGAGAAGACCGGTGCGGTGCTCTCCAAGCTGGATCGGTACCGCGTCTACTTCACGGTGCGGTCCGACGACGACTTCGGCACCTGGTACCGGTCGGCCTTCCCCGACGACTACGAGCCGCGGGTCGCCTTCCTGGTCCACTCCGACGAGCGGCGGCGCAAGGTGGAGCGGGCCGTGAAGGAGCGGCTCGGCCTGCTGGCGCCACCCGAGTTCCGGGTCCTGGTCCTGACCTTCGCCGAGGCGCCGTCGCTCCTCTCGCGCTACGTGCGCGAGGGCGTGGCCGAGCCCGCCAGGCCGCGCCGGGAGCGGGTGGTCCGGGTAGACGAGGCGCTGCTCGGCCAGGTGCGCGAAGGCTTCAACGTGCTCGCGGATACGATCAACGCGCAACGCCACATCATCAACGACCACAACCAGCGCGGCGGCCCCCAGCTGCAACTCCCGCCTGTGTCGCGGGAGGCCATCCGGACGCTGCGCTCATTCGTGGCGCAACTCCTCGAAGCCGAGGTGGCGCCGGAGGAGGCGCCCGCGAGAGCACTGCCGCCAGCCCCGGCGAGGCCTCCGGCGCCCCCGTGGGTGCAGCGGTAGGCGAAGGAGCGAGCCATGGCCGAGACGCGCGGTGAGCAGGTGGGTTTCGAGTGGGCCGAGCAGGGCGGCGAGAAGGCCGCTGTCGGGCCCGCCAGGCCGCCGATCGAGCCCATAAAGGGGAAGGCGACCCGACCACCTCGCCGGCACCAAGGCGCACCTGCGGTGGTCCCTCCGCTGCCCCCGGACGACGAGCTCTGGGACGTCCGGGCGGCCGCCCGCTTCCTGAAGCGCAGTGTCAGCTGGGTCTATCACCGGGCCGAGGACGGCACGCTCCCGGTCCGGCGGCTCGGCGGCTGGGGGCTCAGGTTTATACCGGGTGAACTGCGAGCGTGGGTGGCGTCGGACGGCGCACGTCGGCCCGGCCGCTAGACTTCCTCTGGGGAGGGGCAGCGAGGCGTTGCATGGCGTCGGTCACGAAGCGCGGGTCGAAGTGGTACGCGATGTGGCGCGGCGCCGATGGCCGGCTCGTGCAGAAGGTCACACAGGCCCACGCCAAGGCCGAAGCGGTGCTCTACGCCCAGGACAAGGAGCGCCAGGCCTGGCGTCAGCGGGAGGGGCTGGAGGCGGGCCCCGGCGAGGCCATGACGTTCGGCGACCTCCTCGACTGGTGGTGGTCGCGCTACGGCTCGCAGCGCCGCGGCTACTCGAACGACAAGTTCCTCCCCTTCCTGCAGAAGCACCTCGGCGAGCTGCGCGACCAGGAGCTCAAGCCCGGCACTGCCGGCCTCTTCGCCGACCGGCTCGACCAGCTGCTCACGCGGAAGGAACAGGACCTCTCGCCCCAGAGCCTCAACCACCTGCGGAGCGCCGTCTTCAACATGTTCGAGCGGGCGCGCGACCCCAAGCACCGCACCTGGACCACCGAGAACCCGGTCCGCTGGGTGAAGCGGCGAAGGATTCCCAAGCCCAGCCAGTCGGCGCGATGCGTGCTCAGGCGAAGCGAAGTCCTGCCAACGCTGGCGAGCTTCCCCACGCCGACCCGCGAGGCGCCCTGGCGCTGGCTCGCTGCGACGTGCGTCTACGCCGGCCTGCGGCCCGGCGAGGCCTTCGGGCTCCGTAAGGAGGACGTGGACACCAGGACCTGGACGCTCGCGGTGCGCCACTCCTGGCTGGCGCCGCTCCCCAAGGACGGCGACGCCCGGGACGTAACCATCGTGAGCGAGCTCCGGCCGCTCCTCGAAGCGGCCATGAAGGCCTCGTCGTCCGAGTGGGTCTTCGTCCGGGCCGACGGCTCGCCGTACACGCCTGACGTCCGGTTCCACCTGGTCGACCACCTGCGCCGGGCGCTAAAGCGTGCGGGCGTGGTTGAGGGCTACCGGTACATCTGTAGGCGGAAGGGGTGCGGGTTCGTGGAGCTTCGACCGGCGGCCGAAGAGGCGCGGTGTCCGACGTGCAACATGCGGCTCTGGGTGTCGCCCATCCCGCGGAAGCTCAGGTTCTACGACCTTCGCCACACCCACGCGACGCTGCTCCGCAAGGCCGGCGTGGACCTCGGCGCCGTCCAGCGCAACCTCGGCCACTCCTCACCCGAGATCACGGCCGCCGTCTATGACCACAGCGACCTGGAGGACTTCCGCGCCGACGTGGACCGGGCGCTCACCTTCGGCGAGCCGGCGCGAGTTAATGCACCGGTAATGCAAAGTGGCGAACCGGCGAAAAGTGAAGGCCCCGAGGCCTTCGCTTTCGCGAGGAACCTCGGGGCCTTCGAACTGTCGGGGCGACTGGATTTGAACCAGCGACCACTTGCACCCCAAATTTGGAATCAGCCAGAGCATGGAGCGCCACGGGGCGCACCGAGTCGCAAACCCGCGTGATCTTGCGTTCCGGTAGGTGGCCTGTTGAGTCGATCCGCACACCCGGCGCATCCGGCGTCACTGCGTGGGGGGCGCCAGGGGGGCGCGACACGGGGCCGTTGAACGTTAGCGCGCGTTCGATCTCATCGCGGTAGTCCTCCACCTCACTGTGGTCGTATACGCGGGCGGTGAGCGCAGGGCTGGAGTGTCCAAACATCTTAGACACGGTGCCAAGATCGACCAGGCGCTTGCGGAGGATCGTGCCGTTGGTGTGACGCAAGTCGTAGAAGCGGAGAGGCCGCGGGAGGGCCTTGGCCCAGAGCTTCATGTTGCAGTTAGGGCACGCGCGCTGCTCGCCGTCCTGGTGCCGCCACTCGAATACCGTGGAGCCGCCCTTCCCCTTGCCACGTCGTGCGCCAGCCTTGCAGAGGCGGCAGGTGTGGGTGAATCCAATCACGACACCGGCGTGGGCGCAG
>JANNKC010000421.1:0-8143 GCA_031396105.1 Anaeromyxobacter sp. | reverse complement strand
GCGCATGCGCGGCTTCGTCACCGACGAGGCGGTGCTCATCGGCGTGGAGACCCGCACCAGCGCCCCGTGCCGCCTGGTCCGCGGCGACGACCTGGTCTCACCGGGGCTGGCGGGCGTCTATCCGTGCGGCGAGGGGGCGGGCTACGCCGGAGGCATCGTCTCCTCGGCGGTGGACGGCCTGCGGGTGGCCGAGGCCATCGCGGTCGAGCTGGGGCCGGCCTAGCGGGCCATGCGCTACCTGGTCCGCGACGCCCACGGGCGCGAGCTGACGGTCCCCACGCTGGGCGACCTGGCGGCGCTCCACCGCGCCGGCTTCATCTCCGACGACGACCAGGTGCGCCAGGAGCGGTCCGAGCGCTGGGTCCGGGCCGGCGAGATGCCGGCGCTGTCCGGCCGGCGCGACCGGCAGCTCGACACACGCTGGCTCTGGTCGGTGCTGGCGGGGGCGGTGCTGCTGGTGGGGGCGCTGGCCATGATCATGGCCGGACGCTGACGGCCAGATCGGATCGGGCGAAGGCTGGCGGCCGAGGCGCAAGCAGCGCAAGGCGCGCCGACCGAGCATACCTCTCAGGCCGGCCGGACCGCCGGCGGGCCGAGCGGGAGTCGCACCATCCCCGTGGCCAGGGCCGTGCCGACCACCACCACCGCCGCGCCGGCCAGCATCCGCGCCGTCACCTCCTCCCCCAGGAAGACCGCGCCCCACAGGATGGCGAAGGCCGGGATGAGGAAGGTGACCGAGATGGCCCGGGCCGGGCCGAGCGACGCGATGAGCCGGAAGTAGAGGACGTAGGCCGCCGCCGTGCAGAAGCTGCCGAGGAGCGCCACCGACCACCAGGCCTGGCCGGAGACCGGGCCGGCCGGCCAGGTGAGCGCCGCCAGCGGCAGGAGCAGCGCGGCCGCCGCCCCCTGGCTGCCGGCCGCCAGCGCCAGCGGGTTCACGCCGGCCAGCCGCCGCTTGGTGTAGCTCGCCGCCACGCCGTAGCTCAGCGTGGCGAGCAGGGCCGCCACCACCGCCAGGCCGGCGCCGCCCGGCTTGAAGGAGGCCCGGCCCCAGACCAGGAAGGCCACGCCGCCGAAGCCCACCACCAGGCCGGCCACCCGGCTCGGCGTGAGCCGGTCCTTGAGCCACAGGTGGGCCACCAGCCCGCCCCACAGCGGCGAGGTGGCGTTGAGGATCGAGGCCAGGCCGGCCGTCACCGAGAGGGAGGTGTAGGCGAGCAGGCAGAACGGCAGCGCCGAGTTGAGCAGGCCCACCACCACGATGGGGACCAGGCGGCCACGCAGGTCGGCGAGGCCGCGCGTCAGGGCCAGCGCCGGCACGAGCAGCGCCGCCGCGATGGTGACCCGCAGCGCCATGAGCGGGATGGGCCCGAGCTCCGGCGCCGCCACGCGCATGAAGAGGAAGGAGGCGCCCCACAGGGCGGCCAGCAGGAGGAGCTCCGCCGCGCTTCGTGCCGTCATCGATCGTCTCCGGGAGGCAGGTGCCACAGGTGGACCGCCGCGTAGGCCCGCCACGGCCGCCAGGCCTCGGCGCGCGCCTCGGCCTCACGGGGCGAGCCGGCGCCGAGCGCCCGCAGCACGCCGAGGTCGCCGGCCGGGAAGGCGTCCGGGTCGCCGAGCGCCCGCATGGCCACCACCTGCGCCGTCCAGTCGCCCACGCCCGGCAGGGCCCGCAGCGCCTCGAGCGCCTCCGGCCCGGCGTGGCGCTCCAGCGCGAGCCCGCCGCCGGCCACCGCGCGGGCCAGCCCGCCGAGCGTGCGGGCCCGCGCGCCCGGCATCCCCAGCGAGGCGAGCCGGTCCTCGCCCGCCTCGGCCACCGCCTGCGGCGTGGGGGCGAGGCGCCGGAGCGCCGGGAAGGGCGTCTCGATCGGCTCGCCCAGCGCCTCGGCGATGCGCCCGGAGACGGTGGTGGCGGCCCGCACCGTCACCTGCTGCCCCACGACCACGCGGAGCGCCGCCTCGAAGCCGTCGAAGGCGCCGGGCACGCGCAGGCCGGGGTGCCGCCGCAGCGAGCCGCGCAGCAGCGGATCGCGGCCGAGGTGGGCCGCCACCGCGTCGGGGCGGCCGTCGAGGTCGAAGAGGGCCCGCAGCCGCGCCGTGAGCGGCATGAGCGCGCCGGCCAGCGAGAGCGAGGCGCGGGCCCTGAGCGCTGGCCGCGCCGGGTCGGCCGTCACCTCGACCCAGCCGCTGCGCCGTCCCAGCCGGACGGTGCGGCGCCAGGCGCCGTCGGCCACCTCCTCGACGCCGGCGACGCAGCGGTCGGAGAGGAACCCGAGGAGCGCCGGCCAGTCGAGCGGCGGGCGGTAGTCGAGCCGGAGCGCGACGGCGCCCTCCCCGGCCCCGCCGCGGGCCGGCACCGGCCCCCCGGCGCGGCGCAGCGCCGATGGCGGCCGCCCGAAGCGGGCGCGGAAGAGAGCGTTGAAGCGGCGCAGGCTGCGGAAGCCGGCGGCCAGCGCCACCTCGGAGATCGGCAGGGGCGTGTCGTGCAGGAGCTGCTTGGCGAGCGCCAGGCGGCGCGTCTGGGCCAGCTCCACCGGGGTGAGCCCGAGCCCGGCCACCACGGCGCGGCGCAGGTGGCGCCCGGTCACGCCCAGCCCGGCCGCCAGGCGCTCCACCGAGGCCTCGTTGAGCGCCCCGGCGTCGATGCGCGCCACCGCCGCCGAGACCAGGCGCGGCACCGCGTCCATCGGGCCGCGCCCGGGCGCCAGCTCCGGCCGGCAGCGCAGGCAGGCGCGGAAGCCCTGGCGCTCCGCCTCGGCGGCGCGGACGAAGAAGACGCAGCGGTCGCGCCCCGGCGTGCGCGCCGGGCAGACCGGGCGGCAGTAGATGCCGGTGGTCCGCACCCCCACGTAGAAGAGCCCGTCGAAGCGTGGGTCGCGGGCCGCCAGGGCGCGGTGGCAGGTGTCGGGGTCGAGCGTCACCGCCCCTCTCTAGCCCGGTGCCGGCCCGCCGTCTCGCCGTTTTCGGACCTCGGGGTGCGCCTGTCAGAGCCCGCTGCTAGGGTCCGCGTCTCCTCAAACGACGCTGGCGGAACACGCCGGCCACGCACGTGAAAGGCAGCTCCACATGGTCAACAAGGTCCTCCTCATCGGCAACCTCGGCAAGGATCCCGAGGTCCGCTACACCTCCGGCGGCCAGGCCGTCGCCAACCTGCGCATCGCCACCTCCCGCTCCTGGACCGACAAGCAGTCCGGCCAGCGCAAGGAGGAGACCGAGTGGCATGACGTGGAGGTCTGGGGCAAGCAGGCCGAGCAGTGCGGCGAATACCTCTCCAAGGGGCGCCAGGTCTACGTGGAGGGGCGGCTCAAGACCGACACCTGGGACGACAAGCAGTCGGGCCAGAAGCGGAGCCGCGTCAAGGTGGTGGCCGACACCGTCCGGTTCATCGGCGGCGGCGGCGGCGCCAAGGGCGGCGCTCCCGGCGGTCCCAGTGGCGCGCCTCGCGGCGGCGGCCAGGGTGGCCCGCCGGACGACATGGGCGGCCCGCCTCCGGGCTTCGATGACGCCGGCCCAGGCGGTGGCGGCGGTGGTGGTGGTGGTGGCGGCGGTGGTGGCGGGAACGACGACATTCCGTTCTAGCGGCCACTGCGGCTCCGGCTTCACCGAGGCGGCGGCTCCCGAGCGGGGTCGCCGCCTCGTTGCGTTCGGGGCTGGGGTCTGGTGGAGGCGGAGTTGCTCGCCTGGCGCGCCTCGCCCGTCGAGCCACGCACAGGTAGGACAACATGCCCCGCATGCACACACTGGAGCTTGCATCCCCACCTTCGATCGAGGGACCAAGGGCGCCGTTCGTCCCGTGACCACCCGACAAGGAGGTGCATGTTGATGGAATTCGGACTCATCGCGGCCGGAGTCGCCCTCGTCATTGCCGTTGCCGTCGTGGCCTACCACATCCTTGGTGGGCTCATTCACCTGCTCACGGGCCAGCGGTCCTGGCTGCGACGCTCCGCGTCACAGCTCGCGCCGCAGGAGCAGGGCAGCCAGCCGCCCGCCGCCCCGCAGCGGACGCCGCGCGTCGTCATCGTGGGCGCCGGCTTCGCGGGCCTCGCCTGCGCACGGGCCCTGAAGAAGGCGCCGGTGCAGGTCACGGTCGTCGATCGGCGCAACCACCACCTGTTCCAGCCGCTGCTGTACCAGGTCGCGACGGCCGGCCTGAACCCGGCCGACATCGCGACCCCCACGCGGCAGATCCTCCGCAAGCAGAGGAACGCCGAGGTCGTGATGGCCGAGGTCCGCGACGTCGACCTCGACGGCAGGTTCGTGGAGCTCGACGGCGGCGAGCGCCTCGCCTACGACCACCTGGTCATCGCCACCGGAGCGACCCACGCCTACCTCGGCCACCCGGAGTGGGAGGCCGTGGCGCCCGGCCTCAAGACCATCGAGGACGCCCTCGAGATCCGGCGCCGCATCCTCGTCGCCTTCGAGCGAGCCGAGCGGGAGCGGGATGCGGCGCGGCAGCGCGCCTGGCTCACGTTCGTCATCGTGGGCGGCGGACCGACCGGCGTCGAGCTCGCCGGCGCGGTCGCGGAGATCGCGCGGCACACGCTGGCGAGCGAGTTCCGCCACATCGACCCGCACCGCGCGCGCGTCATCCTGCTCCACGCCGGCGACCGGATCCTGGCGCCCTACGCGCCCGCGTCGTCCCGCTCCGCCCAGAAGCAGCTCGAGCGCCTCGGCGTGTACGTGCACACGGGCATGCGCGTCACGGCCATCGACGAGAAGGGCGTCAGCATCGGCCGCGAGCGGATCGAGGGGCGGACCGTCCTGTGGGCGGCGGGCGTCGCCGCGTCGCCGCTGGCTCGCAAGCTCGGCGCGCCGCTCGACACCGCCGGCCGGGTGCTGGTGACGCCGGAGCTCACCCTCCCCGACCACGGCGAGGTGCACGTCATCGGCGACGTCGCCTCGATACGGAGCTCGGTCGGGACCATGGTGCCGGGCGTCGCGCCGGCGGCCATCCAGGCCGGGACCCACACCGGCCGGAACGTGCTGCGGGCAGTGGGCGGAGCGCCGCTCCTCCCGTTCCGCTACGCCGACAAGGGGATGATGGCCACGCTCGGCCGGGCCGCGGCGGTGACCGAGATCGGGAGGTGGCGGTTCTCCGGCCTGGTCGCCTGGCTCGCCTGGCTCCTCATCCACATCCTGTTCCTCGTCGGCTACCGCAACCGGGTCGCCGTCCTCCTCCAGTGGGCCTACCACTACGCGACGTTCGAGCGTGAGGCGCGGCTCATCACCGCGACGGCCGCCTGCCCCACGGAAGGCGCCCCGGCTGCGGTCCCGCCGCCGCTCGCGCGCACCGGGTGAGCCGGTCGCCTGCGGGCGACCACCTTGCCCCACACGCGAGCTCCAGGCGCGCCGCCCGCCCCGGACCGACCGCGCGGCCGTGCTAACCTCGGGTCCGCCCGTGGCCCCCTCCATCGTCGAGAAGTACGAGCAGATCCTGGCGGCCGATCCGCGCTCCCGCG
This sequence comes from Anaeromyxobacter sp., assembly GCA_031396105.1. GTDB lineage: Bacteria > Myxococcota > Myxococcia > Myxococcales > Anaeromyxobacteraceae > JADKCZ01. The sequence continues at coordinate 2,684 of JANNKC010000421.1, read as the reverse complement.
TCTTCGTGGAGCTGGCGCGCGCCCTGGTGGAGCGCGGCGACCACGCTCGCGCCATGGAGGTCTGCCGGCTGGGCCTGGAACACCACCCGTCCTCCATCCAGGGGCGGGTCACCTGGGGGCGGGCGCTCCTGCTCGCCGGCGACGCCCGGGCCGCCCACGACCAGCTCGAGATCGCCATCGGCATCGATCCGGCCAACCCGTACGCCTACAACCTGGTGGGCGAGGCGCTGGTGCGCGCCGGCCTCTTCCGGGAGGCGCTGCCGGCCCTCACTCGCGCCGCCGCGCTGCAGCCGGCTGACCCCAAGGCGAAGGCGACGCTGGAGGAGGCGCGGCGCCGTGCCGGCGGCGGCACGCTGCCGGCCATGCCGGCGGTGAACGCGCCCGCCACGCCAGCCCCGTCGCCGGGGGCCCCCGTCACGGCGCCGGCCGAACCGGCCGCGACCCCTGCGGCGCCCGGGATCCGCGCCACCCGGCTCGCCAGGCCGGCCGCGGCGGGGCACGCCGACGCGGACAAGACCGAGGAGCTGACGCTCAAGCTCTCGCTCGGGCCGCTCGAGGAGGAGGAGGAGCTCCCCCTCGATTCGATGGAGGAGCAGGACGACCCGGAGACGGCGCCGGCCCCGCCCGACGCGGCGCCCGCGGCCGCGCCCGGGGGCGTGCCCCCGTTTCCGTCAGGCTCCGCCATGCCGGCGGCAGCGCCGCCGGTGCTCGGTCGCGGCCTCGGCAAGGGTCCGCCCGGGCCGCGCACGCTCCTCACCATGATCCCGCCCGGTGCCCCCGAAGCGGCACCAGGGAGGCTGGCCACCGCGACGCAGGCCGGACCCGACGCCGCCGAGGCGGCCCGCATCACCGCCGCCTTCGAGCGGGACCTGCGGGAGAAGGCGGCCCGGGTCGCCGCCGCCCAGGCCCCGCCGCCGCCGGGGCGCCGTGGGGCGCTCCTGGCCGCGGTGGCGGTCCTCGCCGTGGCCGGCGCCGCCGTGGTCGCCTACCTCTACGTCGACGGCCAGACGCGGACCAAGGCCGCGCACGGCGCCGTGGCGGCGGCGAGGGCTGGCCTGGCCCGGGACACCAAGGCGTCGCTGGCGGAGGCGGCCAAGATGCTGAAGGAGGTCCGCCAGAAGCGGTCCACCTCCGCCGAGCTCGACGGCCAGCTCGCCTCGCTGGCCGCCCAGGTGGCGGCGCTCCGAGCCGTGGAGCACGGCGACGCGGACTCGCGCCAGCTCGCCCTGGAGCTGGCCGGCGATCCAGCGGCCGGCGACGGTGGCCTGGTGGCCCGCCTGCTGCTCGCCGAGAGGCCGGCCGAGCGCGCCGCCGCCGAGGCCACCGCGCTCGCCTCGCGCCCCGGCGGCACGCCGCTCCTGCAGCGGCTGGCCGGGCAGCTCCTGGTGGCGAAGGGCGAGGTCGAGGGCGGGCGCGGCCGGCTCCGCATCGCCGCGCAGGACTCGCCGCCGCTCCTCGGGGCGCTCTGCGACCTCGGCGACAGCTACCTTTCGGCCGGCGACGCCGAGGCCGCCCTGCCCTACTTCGAGGCGGCCATCGCCGCCCACGCCACCCACCCGCGCGCCGTCCTGGGCGCCGCCGAGGCACGGCTGGCGCTGGAGCGGCCGCTCGCTGGCACGCTCCAGGAGCTGCTGGCGGTGGAGAACGACAAGGGCAGCGAGCCACCGCGCCAGGTCCGCCTCCGCTGGGAGCTCACCTACGCCCGGGTGCTGGCCGAGAACGGCGACGCCATCGCGGCCTCGCGGCGGCTCACGCTGGCGGCCGGCACGCTGGGGGAGTCGGCCGGGCTGGAGGCGGCCAAGGCCGGCCTGCTCCTCCGCGCGCGCGCCTTCGAGCCGGCCGAGGTGGCGGCGGCGCGGGCGGTGCGGCTCGACCCCAAGGCGGCCGACCACCGGGTCACGCTGGCGCGCGCCCGCATCGGGCTCCACCGCTACGGGCCGGCGTTCCAGGCGCTGCAGGGGGTGGACGGGCGGACCGTCTGGCTGGCCCGCGGCATCGCGCTGGCCGGCCTCGGCCAGCACGCCCAGGCCCGCGCCGCGCTCGAGAAGACGATGCGCGGCGGCAAGATGCCCGCCGAGGCGGCCACCTGGTACTACCTCTCCGACCTGGCGCTCGGCCAGACCGAGGCCGCGCTGGGGCCGCTCGAGAAGCTGGCCGCCGCGAAGTCCGCCGGCGCCGTGGTCCACGCGGCGCATGGCCGGGCGCTCCTGGCCTCCAGGCGGCTCGACGAGGCCGAGGCGGCCTGCCGGCGCGCCGTGGAGCGGGACGCCAAGGCGCCGGAGGGGCCGCTCTGCCTGGGGCGCGTCCTGCTCGCCGCGGGCAAGGAGGAGGACGCGGTGGCGGCGCTCGAGCAGGCGGTGGCGCTCGACCAGGCCGACGCCGAGGCGGCTGGGTTGCTGGCCGCCGCCAAGGCGCCGAAGCGCCCGCCGCAGAGGGCCGCGCCGCCGAGGCGCCCGGCGCCCGCCAAGGCCCCGCCAAAGCGGCGGTGAGCCCGGCTCCGCCGCGCGGGCTCCGTCCTCGCGGCACCCGGCGAGCCGTCAGCGCCGCCAGCGCCCCGCCTCCACGAACGAGTAGTACCCGCCCGCCGCCACGATGACGTGGTCGCGCGCCAGCACGCCCACCAGCTCGGCGGCGGCGCGCAGCCGCTCGGTGAGGTCGGCGTCCTCCGGCGAGGGCGCGGGATC
>JANNKC010000408.1:0-1939 GCA_031396105.1 Anaeromyxobacter sp. | reverse complement strand
GCCGACCCCACCCCGGGAGACTGACCTGTGGCCCGCAGCCTGGGCTTCGCCATGCGAGCCGCGCGCCGCCGGGCCACTTGCGGAGGCCGCGTCGAGGTCTCTACACTCTCAGGCAACCAGGCCGGATGTTGAACCAGTGGTGAGCCGAGTTTCCGTGTTGGACGTCATCGGATCCGGACTCCCGTCTGGCGGGTTTACCCGCCGAAGGAGGATTCACCGTGCGCCTGCTTCGACCTGCCGTCCTCTCGGCGGCGCTCACCTTCGGGTGCACCCCAGAGCCCCAACTCGCGCTGGCGCCGCCCACTGCACCCGAGCTGAACCCACCGGCGAAGCCGGCGACCTCCGCTCCGGGCGAGCCCCCGCCAGCCGACGCCGAGTGGACCGTCCGGGCCGAAGCCGGAGGCGCCTCCCTCTCCCAGGCCGGCGCGCCGCCAGGGCCCTGCGTCTTGACGGCCCGACGGGACGGCGCCGTGCTCTGGACCGCGCCCATCTGCCTGGCTCGACGCGGTCAGCCGGTCTTCCTGGGACCTGACGGCGAGACCGCCATCGTGCTCGAGCGGTTCGTTCCTCGCGGTGAGGCGGCAGGGAGGATCGGCCCGGTCGTCCTGGTGACCCGGCGGGGCGAGTCCGTCCGCGGCTTCCTGCCAGAGGATCTCTCGCCGTCGTCGCGGCTCAGCTTCTCCGACGCCTGGCTCGCACCCCTCGCTCAGGGCGACGGCGTTGGACCGGGGCTCGCCGATTCAGGGCGGGCGGTTCGCTTCGCGACGGCGGGTGGCCCGGTCATCACGTTGCACTTCGACGGGCGCGACTGGCCTCGGTCGGCCGCCGAGAGTCGGGCGGCCGCCCGGAAGGGGAAGCTGGACATCGAGGATGAGTCGACCCTCTACCGGTGGGAAGACGCCCAGGGCGGGTTGCACTTCACGCTGGCGCGCGACGTGCCGGCGGCGCTGGCCTCCAAGGCGCGGCCAGTGACGGCAGACATCGGCTCGGTCACGTCCGGCTCGGTCACGTCCGGTTCGGTCACGTCCGGCCCGCGCAGCCCGGTGACCGCGATCAGCCCGGGCGTGCTGAATGGACTGACGAGGTCGTACCGTCCGGAGGCGCCGGATCCGAGCAAGGGGCCCCGCCTGAACGGCCTCACCGACGCCGAGCGCGAGGAACAGGTGCGCTCGCGCGCCCTTGCGGCGGAGCGGGCGCGCAAGGCCGAGGAAGAGCAGAGCATCGAGCGGCAGCGGCGCCTCCGGGAGGCGCTGGACAGGTCCCCACCGCCCACTTTCATGTACCCCAAGTAGGTTCGCTCCCGGCCGGCGGTGGTGCGCCAGGCGGTCCGCGACCGTCAGACCGCGGGGGCTCCGCGGCCGACGGATCGGGCTCGACCCTCATCAACGTGATGGCACCAGGGGGCCGCCTTCGCGCAGGCCAGTTGCGCCTTCGGGCTGCCACACCAGCGGCCACCGGTACTCACGGTCCGCGCTCCAGAACCGAAGACGGAAGTAACCGACCGGCGCCGAGAGGGCCATACCCGGAGTCCTCTCCCCGGTGAACCACTCGGCGAGCGGGCTGCGGGGGCGCGCGGTGCTGGATCACGCTGAGACCTTCGCTGGAGCGCCCCGTCTGTGTGGTTCGGGCGCCCGAACAACACAGACGGGTACCTCGGGTGGAAGGCGGGTCGGGGTCGGGGTCGGGGTTCCCGCGCCGCGCCGGCATCAGGTCGTGGACTTGCCGACTGACGGCCGGACGGCTGCGACCAGAAGCGCCACCCCGCGCCCCTGGGCCAGGCGTAGGCTTCGCCCTGATCGCGGCGGGCGCCCTCACCCTGGCCACGGCGGCGCTGCTGCCGCTGGCCCCGCGCTGGTGGTGGGCGGTTGGGGCGGTGGCCCTGGTCGCCTCGCAGGCGGTCATCGCCTCCAGCTGGAGCGACGCCAGGTTCGGCTCCCTC
>JANNKC010000384.1:0-7523 GCA_031396105.1 Anaeromyxobacter sp. | reverse complement strand
ACAAGGTAGCGACGGCGATCGTCCACGCGCGCGACATCACCATCGAAGGGGCTACCCGCGCCCTGCGCGCCATGCGAACTGGGTTCGAGAAGGTACGTGAATGAGGCGAAGCGCTCTCGCCTTGGCGCTCTTCTTCGGCGTGACCTGGTGAGGCCGCGAGCGCGCCAGACGGGCCATCCCGTGAGTGTCCGCCAGCGAAGCGCAAACCTCTCGGAATGGGCGTCAAGCGGAATGCAGCCCGCGACCCGGCTGGACCCATCTGGTAGTCACCCCGGGTGAATCGTGCCGTGTCACTTACGTGGCGACGGCCCCCGACCTGGTCCTGCTCAAGCTGTTCGCCGGCGGACCCCAGGACGCCTGGGACGTCGAGCAGCTCCTGGCCGTGTGCGATCGGACCGCGGTGGCTGCCGCGGTCGAGGCGGTCCTGCCCCGGCTCCCGCCAGAGGCCCAGGCGCTCTGGCGGCGGCTCGCCGCGGACCCGTAGGCGCAGACGGCCCCTCGACTCCGGGGCGCACTTCCGGTCATGCCGAGCGTAGCGGCTGCGCAGCAGGCGCGGAGTCGAGGCACGCTTGGCGGCCCCTCGACTCCGGGGTGCACTTCCGGTCATGCCGAGCGTAGCGGCTGCGCAGCCGGCGCGGAGTCGAGGCACGCCTGGCGGCCCCTCGACTCCGCTCGGCGCGACCGGAGTGATCGCGAATCTTGCACGGTCGTCTAGGATGCGCCCATGCGCTCCCTCGCGAAGCTCCTCCTGCTCGGCCTGGCCATCGGGGCCGGCGGGATCCTGGCCTGGCGGCTGGTCCAGCCCGGACGCCCCCCGCCGCCCGACGCCCCCGCGGTGGTGGAGAAGGTGCGGCAGGTGGCCCGGCTCGAGGCGCTGCAGGTCTCGCTCTACAAGAAGATCACCTTCGCCCCGGAGCCGCTCGAGGCCGGCTCGGTCTGGGGCGACCTGGCCGGCTGGCTGCGCCACCTGGTGGCCCGGCCGCACGGCAAGGCCATCGTCTTCGCCGAGGCGCGCCTCGGGCTCGACGTGGGCAAGCTCCAGGCCGGCGACGTCACCGTGCGGGGGCGCGAGGCCTCCATCGTGCTGCCGCCGCTCGAGGTGGTGGTGGAGCTCAAGCCGGGCGAGACCGAGATCATCGGCTCCAACCTCGACTCCGCCCAGACGGCCCACCTGCTGGAGCTGGCCAAGCGGGCCTTCGAGCGCGAGGTCATGGCCGACCGGGCGCTGCGGGGGCGGGCTCGGCTGGCGGCCGAGCAGGCGCTCTCGGCGCTGCTGCTGCGGGTCGGGCTCGAGAAGGTGGAGTTCGTGGAGCGGCCGGTGGAACACCCGCGCCGCTGAGCGCCGCCCCGTGGACGGGGCGGAGCCTCGACTCCGCGCCTCTGGCGCAGGCGCCAGGCTCGGCACGACCGGTGTTGCCGGATCGCGAGCTGCCGTCTAGCGCGCGCGCCAGAGCTTCTCGCCCGCCTCGATGCGGGCCGGCAGCACGTTCTCCGGCAGCGGCAGCGGGCAGGTCGCGAAGGCGGTGAAGGCGCAGGGCGGGTTGTAGGCCCGGTTGAAGTCGAGCACCACCTCGCCGTTCCTGGGCGACGGCGCGTCGAGAAAGCGGCCGGCGCCGTAGGTCTCCCTGGGCGCGGTCCGGTCCTTGAACACGAAGAAGAGCGAGTCGCCGTCCTGGGTCGGCTCGAGCGAGTACTCCTTGCCGTCCAGCCTGAACCAGGCCCGCCCCGGCGCCAGCTCGCGGGTGGGCATGCCGATGACGCTCGGCACCTCCACCGGCCTGGGCTGCGGGTAGGCCTCCCACCGCGCCGTGACGCGCCAGCGCGGGTCGGGCGGGAAGGTGCCGATCCCCTTGAAGCCCTTGCGCACCGGGCTCTCGGAGTCCCACACCCGCAGCGCCACCTTGCCGCCGCGGCTGATGACCATGGCCGCCCGGCTGCCGTTGACCAGCCGGTCGGGCGTGTCGCTGGCGTCGCTGGCGAGGGCGCGGCGCGCCACCAGCTTGCCGCCCACCGAGTACCCGTCCTCCAGCGTGGCCGCCAGCGTGACCGTGCCGTCCTCCACCTCGAAGGCGCCGGGCAGCCCCGGGATCTTGTTGCTCCCCGGCTTCAGCCAGTGCAGGCCGGTCAGGGCGAGCCAGCCATAGGGCTTGCGGAGGCTGATGAGCCGCCGCGCCTGCCAGGACCTCCACTCCGCGGCGAAGTCCTCGGGCGGCGCCGCCAGCGCGACGCCGGCGAGGGCCAGGGCGGAGAGCGAGAGCAGGACGGAGAGGCGATTCACGGGCCCCCTGTTTAACCGGTCTCCCGGCTGGATGCACGCCCACCGACACCGGCGTTCAGCCCTGGCCGCCGACCAGCGCGGCCACGGCCGCCGGCGCCAGGCGGGCCGGGGTGCGCGGCAGCCGGGCCAGGTCGAAGCCCATCACCAGGTCGCGCGGCCAGCAGCGCGTGCCCGGGTCGGCCAGCCCGGAGAGGGCCGCCAGCAGCCCCACCACCGCGCGCGGGTCCGCCCCGCGCTGGCGCAGCTCGCCGAGCGAGAGGGCGCCGTGCCGCTTGGCCAGCCGCTCGCCGTCCTCCCCCACCACCAGCGGCACATGGGCGAAGCGCGGCGCCGCCAGCCCCAGCGCCCGGTAGACCAGCAGCTGCCGCGCCGTGGAGGGGAGCAGGTCATCGCCCCGCACCACGTCGGTCACGCCCATGGCCGCGTCGTCCACCGCCACCGCCAGCTGGTAGGCGGCCAGGCCGTCGGCGCGCATCACCACGAAGTCCCCGGTGGCGGCGGCCACGTCGAAGGCGCAGCGGCCGTGCACGCCGTCGTCGAAGGCCACCTCGCCCGGCCCGACGGCGAGCCGCCAGGCCGGGCGCCGCTCACCGCCGCGCCGGGTCACCTCGGCGGGGGTGAGGCCTCGGCACGTGCCCGGGTAGCGCGGGCCGTCGTCGGAGGGGCCGTGGGGGGCGGTCGAGGCGACCGCGATCTCGGCCCGCGAGCAGAAGCAGGGGTAGGCCAGCCGGTCGGCGCGCAGCCGCTTCAGGGCCGCCGCGTAGCGCTCCCCCAGCTGAGACTGCCGGTAGGGGCCGACCGGGCCGGAGAGGTCCGGCCCCTCGTCCCAGTCGAGCCCCAGCCAGCGCAGCTCGTCGAGGATGCGGGCCTCCATCCCGAGCCGGACCCGTGGTCCGTCCAGGTCCTCCACCCGCATGAGCCAGTCGCCGTCGGCGGCCTGGGCGGCCAGCCAGGAGAGCAGCGCCGTCCTGGCGTTGCCCAGGTGCAGGGGGCCCGTGGGGCTGGGGGCAAAGCGTCCGCGATGTGTCATCTCGATGGGCGACCCGCCTTCGATCTGGCGGGATGGCCCTCCGACTGATATCCCGGGGGCCGCATTCCCCTCAAGGCTCGCGTCCCTCATGCCCCGTCAAGCCGGCATCCTCCTCCCGCTCTCCTCGCTCCACTCCGCCGCCGACTGGGGCGTGGGCGAGATCCCGGACCTCGTGCCGCTGGCCCGCTGGTCGGCCGGCGCCGGCTTCGGCATGATCCTCATGCTGCCGGTCAACGAGGCCTCGCGCGGACAGCACAGCCCCTACGGCGCCCTCTCGGCCTTCGCCATCGACCCGGTCTACCTCTCGGTCGACGCGCTGGACGACTTCGCCGCCGCCGGCGGCCATGACGCGCTCTCCCCGGAGGACCGGCGGCTGCTGGAGGAGCTGCGGGCCGCCCCGGCCGTTCGCTGGGACGCGGTGCGCGGCCTGAAGGGGCGCGCCCTGGAGATCGCCTTCGCCAGCTTCGTGCAGCGCGAGTGGCGGGTGAAGGCGCGGCGGGCCCGCGAGCTGGAGCGGTTCGCCCGGGAGCAGTCCGCCTGGCTCGACGACTACGCCCTCTTCGTCGCCATCCACGACGAGCTCATGGGCGGGCAGAGCTGGACGGACTGGCCCGCCCCGCTGCGCGACCGCGATCCGGGCGCGCTGGCCGACGCCCGCGCCCGCATGAGCGACCGCGTGCTCTTCCGCACCTGGCTGCAGTGGGTGGCCGACCGGCAGTGGCAGGCGGCGCGGCGCGGCGCCAACGCGGCCGGCGTGGAGCTGGCCGGCGACATCCCCTTCATGGTGGCGCCCGACTCGGCCGACGTCTGGTCGCGGCGCCAGGACTTCCGGCTCGACGCGCGGGTGGGCGTGCCGCCCGACGCCTTCAGCGCCACCGGGCAGGACTGGGGGCTGCCGCTCTACCGCTGGGCCGACATGGAGGCCGCCGGCCACCAGTGGCTCACCGCCCGCGCCAACCGGATGGCCGACCTCTACGGCTTCTACCGGGTGGACCACGTGGTCGGGCTCTACCGGACCTACTACTTCTCCGACGGGGCGCCGGCGGCCTTCACGCCCTCCGAGGAGCAGGACCAGATCGCCAACGGCGAGACGGTGCTCGGCATCCTCTCGCGGCGCGCCCGGGTCATCGCCGAGGACCTCGGGGTGGTGCCGCCCTTCATCCGCGCCTCGCTGGACCGGCTGGCCATCCCCGGCTACCGGGTGCAGCGCTGGGAGCGCAGCTACCACGCCGAGGGCCAGCCCTTCCTCGATCCGGCCGCCTGGCCGGCCGTCTCGGTGGCCACCACCGGCACGCACGACACCGACTCGATGGCCGACTGGTACGAGGGGCTCTCGGCGGAGGACCGCGCCGCGCTCCTCGCCCTGCCGTCCCTGGAGCCGCTGCGCGCCCGCGCCACCGTCCGCTTCGACGAGGCCACCCGCGACGCCCTGCTGGAGATGCTCTACGGCGCCGGCTCCGACCTCCTGCTCCTCCCCTTCCAGGACTGCTTCGGCGACCGCGAGCGGGTCAACGTGCCCGGCACGGTGACCGACCAGAACTGGACGTACCGGCTGCCGCTCACCATCTCCCGGCTGGCCGCCGACCTCCCCGCCCGCGAGCGGCTCCGCTCGCTCGCCTCGCGCCACGGCCGCGTGCCGCCGCGCCCCTGAACCCCGAGGGTCCTCCTCCTGGCCGGCCGCTTCTACCTCGTGCGCCACGCCAAGGCCGAGCCGAGCGCTCCGGGCGGCGACGCGGCGCGCCCGCTCACCGAGAAGGGGCGGCGCCGCTTCGCGGAGCTGGCCGGCGAGCTGGCCGGTTCGCTGAAGCTCTCCCGCATCGTCACCAGCCCTTTCACCCGAGCCCGCGAGACGGCCGCGCTCCTCGCCGAGGCCACCGGCGCGCCGGTGGAGGTGGAGCCCCGGCTCGCCAGCGGCGCCTCCAGCGGCCGCGAGGTGCTGGCGCTCGGCGCGGCGCTCGGGCCCGGCGTGGCGCTGGTCGGCCACAACCCCGAGCTCGCCGAGGCGGTGGCGCTGGCCGGCGGCCAGGGCACCGAGGTGCCGCCCGGCGCGGTGGCGGCGGTGAAGCTCGACGGCCGCCTCGACTGGCTGCGCGCCCGCTGAGCGCGCCGTCCGTCCCTGCAGCCGCCCAGGGCACGGCGTCCATCCGGTCGCCCCGAGCCCTTCGACTCCGCCTCGCTGACGCGAGGCTACGCTCAGGACAGGCTTCGCGCCGCCGCGGGCGGCGCGAAGTCGAGGGGCGCGCTATGCTGCGCGCCGATGGCCGCCCCCGGCACCCCCGAACCCGCCGCCGCGCCTCCACGGGCCGCCCTGCCGCCCTTCATGCAGGAGCTCGACACGCTGGTGCGGGCCCGCTACCCGCTGGTCTACCTCGTCACCAGCGAGGAGCAGCGGCTCGAGGCGCTGCTCGGCGACCTGGCGGATCGCCACGGCAAGGCGCTGCTCGGCTGGACCGCCACGCGCGGCTTCCGCCGGCTCGGCGGCCTGAAGACGGCCCCGGCGCCCGAGGGGCTGCGCGAGCCGGTGGAGGCGCTGCAGGCCGTGGAGAAGCTGGCCGAGCCCTCCATCGTGGTCCTGAAGGACTTCCACCCCTACCTCTCCGATCCGGCGGTGATCCGGGCGCTCCGCGATCTGGCCCACTCGCTCAAGTCCACCTACACCACCGTCCTGCTCCTCTCCCCCACGCTGCTCATCCCGCCCGACCTGGAGAAGGAGATCTCGGTCCTCGACATCCCGCTCCCCACCTTCGCCGACCTGCTGGGGCTGCTCAAGGAGATCGTCACGGTGCTGCGGCAGGCCGGGCGCGTCCCGGTGGAGCTCAACCGGGAGGAGGCGCACCAGCTCATCACCGCGGCGCTCGGGCTGACGCTCTCGGAGGCGGAGAACGCCTTCGCCAAGGCGGTGGCCAACGACGGCAAGCTCGGGCGCGAGGACATCCTGCTGGTGCTGGAGGAGAAGCGGCAGGTCATCCGCAAGAGCGGCCTGCTGGAGTACTTCGCCCCCGACCAGTCGCTCGCCGAGGTGGGCGGCCTGGAGCTCCTGAAGAGCTGGCTGACCCGCCGCGGCGCCGCCTTCTCCGAGGCGGCCCGGGCCTTCGGCCTCCCCGAGCCGAAGGGGCTCCTCCTCCTCGGCGTGCAGGGCTGCGGCAAGAGCCTGACCGCCAAGGCCATCGCCGCCACCTGGAAGCTGCCGCTCCTCCGGCTCGACATGGGGCGCATCTTCTCGGGGCTGGTCGGCTCCTCGGAGGAGAACCTGCGCAAGGCCATCCGCACCGCCGAGAGCGTGGCGCCGGTGGTGCTCTGGGTGGACGAGATCGAGAAGGGGCTCTCCGGCCTGGCCTCCTCCGGCCAGACCGACGGCGGCGTGACGGCGCGGGTCTTCGGCACCTTCCTCACCTGGCTGCAGGAGAAGACGGCCCCCTGCTTCGTGGTGGCCACCGCCAACCGCATCGACATGCTGCCGCCCGAGCTCCTGCGCAAGGGGCGCTTCGACGAGCTCTTCTTCATCGACCTGCCGGCCGCCCCGGAGCGGGAGGAGATCCTCGAGATCCACGTGGCCCGCCGCCGGCGCGATCCGGCCGCCTACGATCTCCCCGCCCTGGCGCGCGCCGCGGCCGGCTTCAGCGGCGCCGAGCTGGAGCAGGCGGTGGTGGCCGGGCTCCACGAGGCCTTCGCCGAGGGGACCGAGCTCACCCAGCAACACCTCTCGCGGGCCATCGCCGAGTCGATGCCGCTCTCGGTGACCATGCGCGAGGAGATCGCCCGGCTGCGCGACTGGGCCGCCACCCGCACCCGGCCCGCCTCGGCCGCCCGGACCGAGCCCGTGCCCATGCTGGCCCGCTGACCGCCATGGCCGACGACCGCCGCCGCCGCTTCTCGCAGATCGAACGGCCGCGCCGCGCGGGCGGTGAACCCCCGGACACCTCGCCCGGCACCGGCACCCGCTTCGGCGCGGTGGAGGAGCCGGCCCGGCCGGACGCGCCTGACGCAGCGCCGGACGCGCAGGACGACGGATCGCTGGGGGGGCCAGGCGGCGCTCCCGTGGCGCGCGGCCACACCGATCGCTTCCGCCCCGCCGCCGAGCAGCCGCTCGAGGTGGACGACCGCGCCCAGGCCTCGCAGCCCTTCATCCGCTGCGCCCGCTGCGAGACCGACAGCTCCCGCTTCGCCGCCCGCTGCACCACCTGCGGCGAGCCGCTCGACACCGACGAGCAGCGC
>JANNKC010000362.1:0-7188 GCA_031396105.1 Anaeromyxobacter sp. | reverse complement strand
TCATCCCGGCCGGCGTGGAGGCGCTGCCCGCCCCGGCCGTCCACTTCCTCTCGGCGCGCGCCATCGACCTGCTCGGCCGCGGCTGGGCCCTCTCGGGCAAGTTCGCCCCCAGGGACGTGGGCATCCTGCTCGAGCTGGCCTGCCGCTTCGCGGGCGGCAACCCACCTTCGCTGGGCCTGCCGCCGCAGCGCGCCGAGGCCTTCCTCGCGGCGCTGGCGCGCAGCGTGCCGCCCTCGGTGGCGGCCCGCGCCGCGCCCCTGGGCGAAGGCGCCTCCGAGGAGCTGGCCCGCACCGACGTGCGCGCGCTGGCCGCCGCCATCCGGCGCACCGGGGCGAGGGTGGCGCTGCTGGTCACCGGCGATCCGGGCGCGGCGCTCTCGGCGCTGCTGCTCCTCGAGACGCAGCGGCCCGGGACCTCCGAGCCGACGGCGGCGCTGGAGCAGCCCGACCTGCGCGACCTGGCCCTGCTGGCCCTCTCCGACCCCTTCCTCGACCTCCGGGTGGCGGTGGTAGGCTGACTCGCCGTGCGTCGCCCCCCCACCCCGCCTCGGCGAATCGCCGCCGCGCTCGCCGCGTTCGCCCTCCTGGCCGCCTGCGCCCCCGGCGCCGACGTCGCGGAGTGCCCCGGGGTCGAGGTGGGAAACTTTCGGCTCCTCGCCACCCGCACCGCGGCGGCCTGCGCCGGAGACACCGCGCCGGGGGACGGCTCCGCGATCTGCCTGGCCGCCACGCCCAGCCAGGTGGTGGACTGCGCCACCGCCCGGCCCGTGCCCGCCTGCTGCTTCGACCGGCTCTTCCCTGCCGCCCAGGCGGTGACCGTGACCATCGCCTATGGCTCGCAGGGCTCGTCGGCGGCCCTCTGCCCGGCGCGGCCCCTGGCCAGCCCGTTCCTGGGCACCCGCACCCCGGTCACCGGGGGCGAGACGCTCGCGGTGGAGCTCGACAGCGCCGGCGCCGTCCTGGCCGCCTGCGCCTCCGCCTGCGCCGTCACGGTGCACCACGCCATCACCGGCACGGTGGCCCGCGACCCCCTGAGCGGCGCCGCCACGGGCTTCGCCGGCGAGCTCGTGGAGACGGCCAGCGCCACGCCGTCGGCCGACTGCACGCCCTGCGCGGCGCCCTGCGCGGCCACCTGGGCCCTGGTGTCGGCCCCGTGACGAGGAGCGAGCGGATGGCGACGAGGACGAAGCGGGCCGTGGTGCTGCTCTCGGGTGGGCTGGACAGCTCCACCTGCCTGGCGGTGGCGCAGCAGGAGGGGTTCGAGCCGCACTGCCTCTCGGTGGACTACGGGCAGCGCCACCGGGGCGAGCTGGCCCGCGCCCGGGACGTGGCCGAGGCGCTTGGCGCCGCCAGCCACCGGGTGGTGAAGGTGGACCTCTCGGCCTTCGGCGGCTCGGCCCTCACCGACGCGGCCATCGCCGTGCCCAAGGGGCGCACCGCTCGCGCCATGGCCGCCGACATCCCGGTCACCTACGTGCCGGCGCGCAACACCGTCATGCTGGCCCTTTCGCTGGCCCACGCCGAGGTGGTCGGCGCCGAGGCCATCTTCGTGGGCGTCAACGCGGTGGACTACTCCGGCTACCCGGACTGCCGCCCCGAGTTCCTCCGCGCCTTCGAACGGCTGGCGCGGCTCGCCACCAAGGCGGGCGTGAGCGGCCGGCCGCTCGCCATCCGGGCGCCGCTCCTGCGCCTCTCCAAGGCCGGCATCGTCCGGCTCGGCACGCGCCTCGGCGTGCCCTACCACCTCACCCAGTCCTGCTACGACCCCGTGCGCGGGCGGGCCTGCGGACGCTGCGACGCCTGCCAGCTCCGGCGCAAGGGGTTCCTCGAGGCAGGCGTACCCGACCCGACGCCCTATGTGCGCGCGGGCAGAAGGAAGGCGTGATGGCGACGAAGGTGATCGAGAAGTCGTTCCCCGGGAAGAAGGCCGACGAGCTCTACGTTGCCCTGGAGATCGCGATCCGCAAGCTGGGGAAGAAATTCGACATCCAGTGTCAGTACGACGCCGCCAGGCGCCGCATCGTGGTGCCCGAGAAGCTGGGCGTGAAGGGGCTCTGCACGGTGGAGGACGGCCGCGTCAAGGTGGCCCTGGAGCACGGTCTCATGGGCATCGCCGTGGTCGGCACCGTGAAGAGCTACATCGAGGAGAAGCTGGAGAAGCTGGTCGTCTGAATCCGGCGCCTGCCGCGCCGTCTGGCCTGAAGCACACCAACCAAAGGGAGCACCCATGAGGAGCCTCACCGTCGTCGCCGTCGCCACCCTCTTGCTCGCCGGGGCCGCCCGCGCCGAGGAGAAGAAGCCCGACGCCCCCGCCGCTCCGGCCGCCGCCGCGGCGGTCAAGCTGTCCGGCGCCGACCTGCAGAAGGCGCTCTTTGCCGTGGGCCTCTCCATCTCCAAGAGCCTGGAGCCCTTCGCCCTCAGCGAGGCCGAGCTCGCCACGGTCCTGAAGGGCGTCAAGGACGGCGTGACCGGCAAGGCGCCCGTCGCGTTCGACGACAAGGCGCAGAAGGCGGTGCAGGAGCTGGCCCAGCAGCGGCTGGCCATCGCCGCGGACAAGGAGAAGGCCAAGGGCGACGACTTCCTGAAGAAGGCCGCCGCCGAGAAGGGCGCGGTCAAGGCCGAATCCGGCCTGGTCTTCACCACGCTCAAGGAGGGCACGGGCGCGCAGCCCGCCGCCACCGACAAGGTGAAGGTCCACTACTCGGGCACGCTCACCAGCGGCAAGGTGTTCGACAGCTCGGTCCAGCGCGGCCAGCCCATCGACTTCGCGCTCAACCAGGTCATCCCCTGCTGGACCGAGGGCGTGCAGAAGATGAAGGTGGGCGGCAAGGCCAAGCTGGTCTGCCCGGCGGCCATCGCCTACGGCCCGACCGGCCGGCCCCCGGTCATCCCCGGCAACGCGGTGCTGACCTTCGAGGTCGAGCTCCTCGGCGTGGAGGCGGCCGCCAAGCCCGCCGCGTCGGCCGCTCCGGCCGCTCCGGCCGCTCCGGCCAAGTAGTCGGGAGTCAGAGACGTCACGCGCCCGCGCGCCGCCCGCTTCCGGGTGGCCGCGGGTGCCGTCGCGTCCAGGGTGCCGATCAGTCGAGCTGGACCACGATGGCGCCGGCCCGCTCGTTGAGCCTCTCGACGGCGGCGCAGATGGCGGCCAGCGGCGAGTCGCCGGTGCCGGTGGCGGCCCGCTGCACGGTCGCCCGCTTCTTGGCGGACGGTCCGGGCACGATGCGGGCGTTGGCGCGGTTGTTGAGGGCGTCCGGCGAGAGCCGGACCTCCATCCCGGCGCGGTAGAGCGCCAGCACCACCCGCCCCGTCTCGGCGGCGACGCGTTCCTCGGTGTAGGTCATCGAGCTTTCTCGGCGGGTCCGGTCGCGGCGGGGCATCTCATCCCTCGACGGCGCCGGGAGGTGGAGCAGCCGACGTGCGTCCATCCTACCGGGGCGCTCCGACAACTCCAGTTTCCGGGTTCCGGCCGTCGCGGTGACGGGCCAGCGCCCGGTGTAGAGTCCGGCCGTGCTCGCGTCCGCCGCCGCGCTCCTCATCGCCGCCGCGGCCGCGGCCACGCCGACGTCGACCGCGGGCGCTCCGCTGGTGGACGCCGCCGCCCTGCTCCCCGGCGCGGTGCAAGACATCCGCTACGCCACCGCGGACAACCTGACCGGCCGCCCGCTCTACCCGGTGGCCCGCTGCCTGCTCCTGCCAGGTCCGGCCGGGCGGCTGGTGCGGGCCGCGGCGCGGCTCGCCGCGCAGGGCTACCGGCTCGTGCTGCACGACTGCTACCGGCCGCTCTCGGCGCAGCGGGCGCTCTGGGCCGCCATGCCGAAGGTGGGCTTCGTGGCCGACCCGGCCACCGGCTCCCACCACAACCGCGGCGCCGCCGTGGACCTCTCGCTGGCCGACGCCGCCGGGCGGCCGGTGGCGATGCCCACGGCCTTCGACGCCTTCGGGCCGCGAGCGCGCGCCGGCGCCACCGCCGGCATCGGACCCGTGGCGCTCCGGAACCGGCGCGTCCTCCGGACCGCCATGGAGGCGGAGGGGTTCCGCGTCAACCCGGCCGAGTGGTGGCACTTCGACGCGCCGGAGGCGGCCGGCGCGCCGCTCCTCGACCTCCCGCTCGAGGAGCGCCCGCGGTGAAGCACGCGCCGGCCGATCCGCTGGCGGCGCTGGCGGCGCTCGATCCGGGCGCGCAGCTCGCCGCCGCCGTCCGGCGGCTGCGCGGCGACCCGGGCGGGCCGCTCGGGGCGTTCGAGCCGGCGAGCGAGCTCGAGCCGGCGAGCGGCCCGGCGCGCATCGACGGCCGGCTGCTCGAGGCCATCGCCGACCGCGCCCTGGGCGGCGCGCACGGCGCGGTCTTCACGCCGGACGCCGAGGCGAGGCTGCTGGCCACCTTCGGCCTGGCCCACGCGGCGGCGCTCAGGGGCGGACCCTCTCCAGCCCATTCCGTCGCCCTCCTCCTCGACGGTGACCCGACCTCGACCTCAGCCGACGCCTCCAGCAGCACGGCCGCCCATCCCGAGCGTGGCGCCGAAGGCGCGCGGTCGAGGGAGACCTCGAACTCGTCCGCGACGCCGTCCAGGCACCTTCTCGCCACCGCCCTCGACGGCCTCACCGTCCTCGACCCGGCCTGCGGCGGCGGCGCGCTCCTCGCGGCGGCGGAGCGGTTGGCGCGCGGCGTGGGGGCGCGGCTCACGCTCCTCGGCCTCGACCGGGCGGAGCTCGCGGTGGAGGCCGCCCGCGCCCGGCTCGACCTCCTCGGCGCCGGCGCCACCATCCGGTGCGCCGATGCCCTCTCTCCGGCCTGGCCTCGCTGCGACCTGCTGCTCGCCAACCCGCCCTTCCTGCGCCACGAGGCCATCCCGCCGGCGCAGAAGACGACCGCGGTGCGCCTCTCCGGCCTGTCGCGCCAGGCCGACCTCTCGGCCCACCTGGCGCTGCTGGCGCTCCGCCGCGCCCCGGTGGCGGCGCTCGTGCTGCCGCGAGCCCTCCTCACCGCCCGGTCCGCCGAGCCCTTCCTCGCCGAGGCCCGGGCCCGCGGCGGCTTCGGCCTGCGGCTCCGCTCCCGCGCCGCCGGCTCCTTCGCCGCCTCGGTGGACACGCTGCTCGCCGTCTGGGTCGAGGGCGGCCGGGAGGCGCCGTCCGCCGAGGCCGAGGTGCCGCTCGAAGCCCTCGGCGACGGCGAGGTGGCCGCCCTGGCCCGGGCGCTCGAGGCGGCGGGTGGCCAGGCCCCGGCCGTGCCGGACGACGCGGCGGCGCCGGCCCGTGCTCCCACCCGGCTCGCTCCAGGCCGGCTCCGGCTCACCCGCTCCGCCGACGCCACGGCCCGCCCCGCCACCCGCGGCGTCGAGCCCCCGGTCCGGCTCGGCGAGGTCTGCCTGGTCCGCTTCGGCCTGAAGACCGGCTGCAACGGCTTCTTCCACCTCCTGCCGCTCGGCCAGGGCCGCTACCGCTCACCGCTGCTCGGCGAGGTGGTGCTCGCCCCCTCCGACGTGGCGCTCCTCCTCTCGGGCCTCAAGGAGGCGCGCGCGCCGGAGCGGCTGCTGCCGCAGAAGGTCATCTTCCGCCCCACCGGCGAGCCGTCGGCGGCGGCGCGCCAGTACCTCGCCGAGGGAGAGCGAGCCGGCGTCCACCGGCGCTCCACCTGCGCCGCGCGCCAGCCGTGGTGGCAGGTCGTTCCCGGACGCGGCCCGGCGCCGCTGCTCTACCCGGCCAAGGTGGGGGCGCGCGCCTTCGCGGTGCTCAACGAGGGCGGACTCCTGGAGGACAAGAAGTGGCACGCCCTCTTCCCGAGGGCCGTGGAGGCCTGGCCGCTGGCGCTGGTGCTCTCCTCCACGCCGGTGCGGCTCGCCATCGACGAGGGGGCCCGCCAGCTCACCGGCGCCCAGGCCATCGCCGACGTGGACTGCCGCGTGCTCGCGGCCGCGCTGGTCCCGGGGCCGGCGGCGCTCACCGCCCTCACGCCCGCACTCGCGCCGCTGCGCGCCGCGCTGGCGCTGGACGAGGTGACCACCGATCTCGGCGCCACGCTGGACCGCCCTGCCCAGCGCGAGCTCGACCTGCTGGTGGGGCGCGCGCTCGGCCTCTCGGCGGGCGAGGTGGAGGCCTCCCGCGCGGCGCTGCTCGACCGGGTGGCGGCGCGGCTCGGGCACGCGGCGGCGGTGCGGAAGATGCTCTGAGGGGCCGACGGCGGACTGGAGCACCCCGGTCGCCCCGAGCGTAGGCGCAATGCCGATCACTTGGGCTCAAGCGATCGGAAGGAATGGGGATTTCGGATGGGCCTTCCGGAGGAGGCGTAGGCGGATCACGATGTGCGCCGGACGGAGGGCGCACATGGCGAACGATCTTTCGAGATGGAGGGCGCCGCCGCAGAAGATCAAGATGAGCCAACCGCGGGGCCCGGCGCATCTACGAGCGCGAGGGGTGGCGGGGGGACCGCCGGGACCTCCGGCCTGGCGAACCCTGAGCCTCCGCCCGATGAGGCGGGTGGGAGCCGCGCTGCCGAGCCATCACGACCTCCCCGAGCATCAGCTCCGAGGCGCGCCTGTTGTGCGATCGGCAGGCGCAGCGAAGGTTGGCGACGGTCGGGATACTTGCTAAGATTTGTAATCAACTTCCATTCAGTTTTCTGGCTGTCGCGGGACAGGAACCAGCCAAAGTGTGCGCGCCAAAACCGGCGGGTAAGTGGCGAATGGAAATCTTCTTCAGTGTCTGCGACGAGGTGATGGCGCCGGTGATGGGCCGACCACCAGAGCGGTCCCTTCTGGTAAGACGCGGTTCCAGTAAACGCGATCAGAAACTGGAAAAGTCTGCTGGTCCGGTATGAGCGGTGCGCCAGAAGGCGATGAAAGCCCGCGGTAATCGCGAACATCCGTACGACATACAGCGCCAGACACGTGCCCACCGCCACGGCACTGACGCCCGTCCAGATGACGAGCAGGCAAGCCAGATGCATGAAGAGGAATTGTGCACAGATGAAGTGATCTAGTTGTTCCCCGCCAGGCGGTTGCGGATTTTTGACTAAAGATGCTGACATGAAGAAACCTTGCTCTCTATAAGCTATCTCCCACTATAAAGTGTATTTCCCTTTATGCAACTTCAGACCATTCCCAAACGAGGACATGAGGGGTTGTAGGTCCAATAAGTCCGATAGGGCCTATAGGGATAAAAGGCGTCGACGCACCTTGCCTGGTGGCCTCA
>JANNKC010000043.1:0-3533 GCA_031396105.1 Anaeromyxobacter sp. | reverse complement strand
CGAGACGTGCGGCGTCACCTTGAGCTCCAGCTTGGCCTCGATGAAGGTGGTGTTCACGCCGGAGGCGGAGGTCTGCGAGAAGGGGATGGAGATGCCCTGCCCGATGGTCGCCTCCTTGTTGTCGATGGTGGCGATCTTGGGGGCCGAGATGGTCTTCACCACGCCATTGTTCTCGAGCGCGGAGAGGCGCAGGTTGAGGTTGAAGGCGCCGCCGGCCGAGCCGAAGACCAGGCCGATGCCGCCGCCCGAGCCCTGGCCGATGGCAGCCGGCAGGTTGACGGCGTACTGCGGGACCGCCGCGGTGCCCTCGGTGGGCCCGCCGCCCGAGCCGCCGGCGCCGGAGGCGATGTTGGGAAAGGCCAGGCCGGTGGGGTTGCCCAGCGCCTGGCTCATGGTGGCGTTGCCGCCCCACTGCACGCCGACCTGCCTGCCGAAGTTGGAGGAGGCCTCGACGATGCGAGCCTCGATGAGCACCTGCGGGATCTCGGTGTCGAGGTTGCGCACCAGCCCCTCGGCGCGCACCAGGGCCTCCTGGACGTCCTTGACGATGAGCACGTTGGTGCGCTCGTCGGTGGAGACCGAGCCGCGCTCGGTGAGGACGTCCTTGATCCGGCCGGCCACGTCGCCGGCACGGGCGAAGTTGACCGGGATGAGCCGGACCTTGAGCGGGATGAGCGGGCGCCGGGCCTCTGCGGCCTTGGCGATGGCCTCCTGCTCCTTGGCGATGTCCTCCAGCTTGGCGATGCGGATGATGTCGCCGAGGTCCTCGCGGCCGAGCCCCTTCGACTTGAGCACCAGATCCAGGGCCTGGTCCCAGGGGACGTTGCGCAGTGACACGGTCACCCGGCCGCCCACGTCGTCGGCCACCACCAGGTTCTTCTTGGAGACGTCGGCGATGAGCCGCAGCAGGTTGCGGATCTCGATGTCGTGGAACTCGAGGGTGATGCGGCGGCCGGTGTAGCCCTTCTTCTGCGGCGCGCCCGAGACGGCGTAGTCCGGGGCCTCGGCGGCGAAGCCGGCGGCGGCCAGCTCGGTGCGCCGGGCGGGCGGCTCGACCGGCTCGGCGTCGGCGGCCTGCGCCTCGGCGAAGGTCCAGACCAGGCCGGTGGCGGTCTCGGCCAGCGCGTCGGAGGTCGGGCCGCGCAGCGTGGCCACCACCTTCACCTGGCCGGTGGAGGGCTGGTTGAAGGAGGAGACCATCAGCACCGGGCCGCCGAAGGCGCTGGTGTCGAGCGAGCGCTCCAGCGCCTTGGCCAGCTCCGCCCCCTCCAGCGAGAGGACCACGGTGCGGGCGTCGGGACGGGTCACCGTGTAGCGGGCCTTGCCTGCGAGGTCGATGCGCGAGGCGCCGCCGGCGTGGCTGAACTTGAGGTCGGCGATGCGGGCCCGGGCGGGCGCGGTGGACCGGGTCGCGGTCGCGGTCGCGGCCCCTCGACTCCGGACCTGCGGTCCTACGCTCGGGGCGTCCGGAAGGCCGGTCGGGGTCGCGGCCCCTCGACTCCGGACCTGCGGTCCTACGCTCGGGGCGTCCGGAACGCCGGTCGCGGTAGCGGATGCGACCTTGACAGGGGTCCTGGCCGGCGCGGCGGCTGCAGCGGCGCGGGTGGTCACGGCGATGCCGCCGGCCACGCGCTTCACCTGGTAGGCAGGGAGCTCGCCGGCCACGTCCAGCACCACCCGGACCTTGCCGGTGTCGCGGCCGAAGCGGACCTGGCCGAAGGCCCCGTCGAGCTTGATGACGCCCTTGGGCGCCTTGGCGACGCCGAGGAGGTCGAGGGCCAGGCGCGGCGGGTTGGTGAGCTCGATGATCTCGATGGTGCCGACGTCGCCGTCGGTGGCGAGCAGCAGCCCCTTCTTCTGCTGGCGGACGCCGGTGACGGCCAGGGCCGCCTTCTTGACCGGGGCCTCGTCGGTGCGGCGGGCCACCACGTTATCGGTCGGGGTCGGGGTCGCGGTCGCGCTCGCGGTCGCGCTCGCGGCCGGGGTCGCGGCCCCTCGACTCGGGGCCTCCGGCCCGTAGCCTGTCCTGAGCGTAGCCTCGCCAGAGCGAGGCGAAGTCGAAGTCGAAGGGCTCGGGGCGTCCGGCGAGGCGGCGGCCATGGACGGCGTGAGGGCGGTCTCGGCCAGCTTCATGACGGCGGGAAGTGCGGCGGGCGCCACCTCGGCGTTCTCGGCGGCCAGCACCCGCACCAGCACCGTGTCGCCGCGCGGCGCCACCTCGTAGCGGCGGGCGCCGTCGAGGGCCACGATGACGCGCCCCACCGCGCTCCGCTCGTCCTTGTACTGGGCCGTGGTGACGCCCAGCACGCCGCCCTTGCCGACCTCGAGCGGGGCGCCGACCCTGGAGACGTCGGCGCCGGCCAGGTCCACCACCAGCCGCGGCGGGTCCTGGAGCTTGAAGACCGTGTAGGAGGGCGGCCGGGTGCCGCGGATGGCCAGCTCCACGGCGCCGTCCTTCTCGGCCACGTCGATGGCCTGGATGGCGTTGGACTCGACGGCGCGCGCCGCTGGGCAGACCGCGAGGGCGCCGGCGAGCGTCAGTCCTGCAAGGCGCTTGAGGTGGTTGGTCATTGCTGCTCCTCGAGGTTGAGCGGCTCCCGCTTGGGGAGGGTGAGGACGGTCTGGGTGCGATCGCGGGTGCCGTCGGCGCGGATGGCCCACTCGGCCACCACGATCTCGCCGGTGCGGACGGCCGCCACGGTGCCGCCGTTCTTGCCGATGCAGGCGCCGCGGCGCACCGCGTAGCCGGTGCCGCTGGGGGCCTGGACCATGGCGACGGGGTCCTCCAGCCCGGTGATGACGGCCACCAGCTTGAACTGCTCCAGCTCGAAGCGGCCGAGCGGGGTGGCGCAGCTCGTGGCCAGCAGCTTGGCGCCGCCCCGGGCCTCGGCCAGGAAGCTGCGGAACGGGTCGCGCCGGCCGACCGAGGAGTAGGACCACTCGGGCTCGGAGGGCTTCTCGGCCTGGTTGGCGTCGGGCACGGCGGCCGCCGGCGTGGCGGCGGCGGCCGGCACCTTGGCGGGCGGCGGCGGCCTGGGCTTGTCGCCGCAGGCGAGCCCGGCCGAGGCCAGCAGCGCCAGGGAGGCCACGAGGATCCTCGTCACTTGGCGCCCCCCTTCTTGCGGCCACCGGCCTGCTCCACGAACATGAAGGTCGTGAGCAGGAACTTGGCGTTCACCACCACCTTGCCCTTCACGTCCTTCGGGGTGTCCAGCGTGATCTCGCTGACGTTGACGATGCGGCGCAGCCGGCCCAGCGCATCGAAGAAGGTGGCGATCTCGTGGAAGTTGCCGGTCGCCGTCATGGGGATGGGGATGGTGGCGTAGAAGCCCTGCGACTGCTCGGCCTTGGGCTCGATGGTGTTGATCTCCAGGCCGGCCTTCTGGGCGCGATCCTGGAAGAGCTGCAGGAGCTCGTCGATGTTCTTCTGCTCGGGCAGCTCGGCCAGCGCCTCCTCGAGCCGCTGCTCCAGGAGCTCCTTCTCCTTGCGGAAGCGGTTCAGGTCGTTGGCGATGGAGGTCTTCTCGATGAAG
>JANNKC010000329.1:0-11165 GCA_031396105.1 Anaeromyxobacter sp. | reverse complement strand
CTCCGGCTCACCGGCCAGACCGCCGCGCCGCGGCTGGTGGCCGAGCGGACCGGTGAGGACTGGACCGAGCGCATGGCCGCCTATGCCGAGGCCAAGGTGGCGCAGCTGGCCGCCCTCGACCTCTCCGGCTTCGTCACCAAGAAGGACTCGCCCTCCTGCGGCCTGGCCCGGGTGCGGGTCTACGGCCTCCGCGGCGGCCAGCCGGTGCGCGACGGCACCGGCGCCTTCATGCGGGTGCTGCTGGCGCGGCTGCCGCTCCTGCCGGTGGAGGAGGAGGGCCGGCTCAACGACCCGCTGCTGCGCGAGAGCTTCATCGAGCGGATCTTCGGCTACGCCCGCTGGAAGGCGCTCGGCCAGGGCGGCCTCACCCGCGGCGGGCTGGTGGCCTTCCACACCGCCCACAAGCTGGCCCTGCTGGCCCACCACCCGGACGGCTACCGCAAGCTCGGCGCGCTGGTGGCCAGGGCCAAGGGGCGGCCGCTCGGGCAGGTGGCCGAGGAGTACGGCGCCCTCTTCATGGCCTCGCTCGGCACGCCGGCCACCCGCGGCCGCCACCTCAACGTGCTGCAGCACATGGCCGGCTACTTCAAGGAGCTGCCGAAGGAGGAGCGCCGGGAGCTGGAGGGGGTGGTGGCCGATTTCGGCCGGGGCCACGTGCCGCTGGTGGTGCCGCTCACGCTCTTCCGCTCGCAGGTGCGCCGCCACGGCGTGACCTACCTGGCCGGGCAGACCTACCTCGACGCGGACCCCAAGGAGCTGATGCTGAGGAACCACGCGTGACGGTGGCGGCCGAGCGGCTGCGGGCCGTCAACGCCGCGCCCCTCCGGCCGGAGCGCGACTTCGTCGTCTACTGGATGACCGCCAACCGGCGGGTGCGCTGGAACCACGCGCTGGAGCGGGCGGTGGAGCTGGCGCGGGAGCTGGCGCGGCCGCTGGTGATCCTGGAGGCGCTGCGCGTCGGCTACCCGTACGCCTCCGATCGGCTGCACGCCTTCGTGCTGGCCGGCATGGCCGACAACCTGGTCCGGCTGCAGGGGCGGGCCGTGCACTACCACCCCTACGTGGAGCGGGCCGCCGGGGAGGGGAAGGGGCTGCTGGCCGCCCTGGGCGCCCGCGCCTGCGCGGTGGTCACCGACGACTACCCCACCTTCTTCCTGCCGGCCATGGTGGCCGCGGCCGGCGCCAGGCTGGACGTGCGGCTCGAGATGGTGGACGCCAGCTGCCTCTACCCGTTCCGGCTGGCCGGCAAGGCCTTCATCACCGCCTACCTGCTGCGGCGCCAGCTGCAGCGCCACCTGCCGGCGTGGCTCGACCGGCTCCCCGCGCCCGACCCGCTGGCGCGCCTCCGCCTGCCCCGGCTGGAGGCGCTGCCGAGCGCGCTGACCCGGCGGTGGCCGGCCGCCAGGGCGGCGCAGCTGGCCGACCCGGCCGCGCTGGCCGCGGCGCTGCCCATCGACCACGCCGTGCCGCCGGCCGGGCGAGGCGGCTCGGTGGCGGCCGAGGCCAGGCTGGCGCGGTTCCTGGCGCACGGGCTGGCCGGCTACCACGAGGCGCGCGACGAGCCCGATCAGGACGGCGCCAGCGGGCTCAGCCCGTGGCTGCACTTCGGCCACCTCTCGGCGCACCAGGTGGTGGCCGGGGTCCTGACGGCCCAGGGCTGGACGCCGCCCCTCCTGTCACCCACCGTGAATGGATCGCGGGAGGGCTGGTGGGGGGTGTCGCCGGCCGCCGAGGCCTTCCTCGACCAGGTGATCACCTGGCGCGAGCTCGGCTTCAACTGGGCCGCCCACCGCCCAGATCACCGGGAGTGGAGCTCGCTGCCGGCCTGGGCCCAGGCCACCCTGGGGCGCCACGCCGCCGACCCGCGGGTGCCCTGCTACGACGTCGAGACCTTCCGCCGGGCCGCCACCCACGATCCGCTCTGGAACGCGGCCCAGCGCCAGCTGCTTGGCGAGGGGCTCATCCACAACACCCTGCGGATGCTCTGGGGGAAGAAGATCCTGGAGTGGAGCCGCACCCCCCAGGAGGCGCTGGCCACCATGCTCGAGCTCAACGACCGGTACGCCCTGGACGGGCGCGACCCCAACTCCTACACCGGCATCTGCTGGGTGCTGGGCCGCCACGACCGACCATGGGCGCCGGAGCGGCCCATCTTCGGCACGGTCCGCTTCATGTCGAGCCAGAACATGGCCAGGAAGCACGGCGTCAAGGGCTACCTTGCGCGCCACGGCCCGGCGGCCGCGTAGCGCGCCTCGGGCGCCAGCCGCATGGTTCGTCGGGCCGTCCGGACCGCGAACCGTGGGCAATCTTCGTCCAACACCCGTCCAGGTGTTGTCCGGGCCGAACCTGCCACCTATCTGGTCGCGGTCGCGATGAGCACTCCCCGTCCCTGCCGGGTGAAGGAGCCGCACCATGACCAGCCGCGCCCATGAAGCCCCAGCGCCACCGGCCGACCGCGTCGGGCCGGCCCTCCCCAGTTCCTGGCCGCTCGCGCTGGCCGAGCGCGGCCTCCTGCCAGACGCGCTGGTGCGCCTCGGGATCCGGCGCCTCCTGCGCCAGCGGCTCCGCCAGGAGGGGGCCGGCGGGCCGGTGGCCAGCCTGGCGCGCCGGATGGCCTGGGTGGCGACCTGCCGCGCCTCCGACATCGCCGTCCGGACCGACGCCGCCAACGAGCAGCACTACGAGGTCCCGCCCGCCTTCTTCGAGCAGGTGCTCGGCCCGCGCCTCAAGTACAGCTGCGGCCTGTGGGGGAGCGGGGCCGAGGACCTGGCCGCCGCCGACGACGCCATGCTGGCCCTGACGGTGGCGCGGGCGGAGGTGGCGGACGGGATGCGGCTGCTGGAGCTGGGCTGCGGCTGGGGCTCGCTGACCCTTTACCTGGCCGAGCGCTTCCCGCGCTGCGCCATCACCGCCGTCTCCAACAGCCGGGGCCAGAAGCGCTTCATCGAGGCGCGGGCCCGGGCGCGCGGCCTCGGCAACGTCACGGTCGTCACCGCCGACGCCCGCACCTTCGACACGGCGGAGCGGTTCGACCGGGTCCTCTCGGTGGAGATGTTCGAGCACCTGCGCAACTACCAGGCCATGCTGGCCCGGGTGGCGGGCTGGCTCCGACCCGGCGGAAGGCTCTTCGTCCACATCTTCACGCATCGTGAGTTCGCCTACCCGTTCGAGGTGAAGGACCGGTCCGACTGGATGGCGGCCCACTTCTTCACCGGCGGCCAGATGCCCTCCGACGACCTGCTGCTCCACTTCCAGGGCGACCTCGTCGTCACCGGCCACTGGCGCGTCTCCGGCGACCACTACCGGCGCACCAGCGAGGCCTGGCTCGCCAACCTGGACGTGCGCCGGGACGAGGTGCTGGCGGTCCTGGCCGAGGCCTACGGCCCGGGCGAGGCGCCGCGCCGGCTCGCCATGTGGCGCATCTTCTTCATGGCCTGCGCGGAGCTGTGGGGCTTCCGGGGCGGCCAGGAGTGGCTGGTGAGCCACTACCTCTTCGAGAGGCCGGCCCGGGCCGGCGGCCCATTCGTACACGCTCTATCCAGGCTCTGCCCTGACTTTGTCGTGGACACTATCTATTGGGCTGGCGCAGCACCCGACCCGAGGAGTCTCGAGCCACCCCATGCGGATCGCCATCGTCGGCAGCGGCATCAGCGGGCTCGTCTGCGCCCACCTCCTCCACGGCGAGCACGAGCTCGCCCTCTACGAGTCGGGCGACCACGTCGGCGGCCACACCCACACCCACGACCTCTCGGTGGGCGGCGTGCCGCTGCGGGTCGACACCGGCTTCATCGTCTTCAACGAGCTCACCTACCCTGGCTTCCTCAGGCTGCTGGACCGGCTCGGCGTGGCCTCGCAGCCCTCCGACATGAGCTTCAGCGTCAAGGACGCCACGACCGGCCTGGAGTGGAACGGCAACAGCCTGGACTCGCTCTTCGCCCAGCGGGCCAACCTCTTCAACCTGAAGTTCCACCGGATGGTGGCCGACGTCCTGCGCTTCAACGGGCTGGCCCGCGCTCTGGCCGGCGCCGCCGCCACCAGCGACGAGTCGATCGGCAGCTTCGTGGCGCGCCACGGCTTCTCGTCCCAGTTCGTGGAGCACTACCTCTTCCCCATCGGCACCGCGGTCTGGAGCGCCGATCCCTCCCGCTTCGCGGAGTTCCCGGCCCAGACCTTCTGCCGCTTCTTCGAGAACCACCGCTTCCTGCAGCTCACCGGCCAGCCCACCTGGCGCACCGTGAAGGGCGGCTCCGACACCTACGTGAAGGCCATCCTGCGCCAGGTGGGCGGCGCCGTGCGGCGCGCCGCCGTGACCTCGGTGCGGCGCGACGTGGACGGCCGCGGCGCGCTCGAGGTGAACGCGGCCGGCCTGCCGCCCGAGCGCTTCGACCGGGTCATCCTGGCCTGCCACGCCGACGAGGCGCTCCGGCTGCTGGCCGATGCCATGCCGCTGGAGCGGGCCGTGCTGGGCGCCATCCCCTTCCAGGAGAACGTGGCCACCCTGCACACCGACGCCAGCGTCATGCCGGCCTCGCGCCGCGCCTGGGCCTCCTGGAACGCCTGGGTGCCGCCCGAGCGGCGCGGCCGCGCCACGCTGACCTACGACATGAACCGGCTGCAGTCGCTCGGCTCGCCCGAGCCGGTGCTGGTCTCGCTCAACATGGACGACCAGATCGCGCCGGAGCGGGTGCTGCGGCGCATCACCTACCTCCACCCGGGGTACACGCCGGAGAGCGTGCAGGCGCAGCGGCGCCACGGCGAGATCGACGGTGTCCGGGGCACCCACTTCTGCGGCGCCTACTGGGCCTACGGCTTCCACGAGGACGGCGTGCAGAGCGCCCTGCGGGTCTGCCGCGCCTTCGGGAAGGACCTGTGAGCGCGGGGCTGGCCAGCTGCCTCTACGAGGGGACGATCCGCCACCGGCGGTTCGAGCCCAGCGCCCACGCCTTCGACTACCCCATCTTCTTCACCTACCTCGATCTCGCCGAGCTGGACCGGGTCTTCGCCGGCCGGTGGCTCTGGTCGGCGCGGCGGCCTGCGCTGGCCTGGCTGGACCGGGCGCAGCACCTGGGCGACCCGGCCCTGCCGCTCGACGAGGCGGTGCGCCGGGTGGTGGACGGGGCGCTGTGGCGCCGCCCGGCGGGGCCCATCCGGCTCCTCACCCACCTCACCTACTTCGGCGTCGGCTTCAACCCTGTCAGCTTCTACTACTGCTACCAGCCGGACGGCGAGACGCTCGACGCCATCGTGGCCGAGGTGAGCAACACGCCCTGGAGCGAGCAGCACCCCTACGTGCTCGACGCGCGCCACGCCGCGCCGGCCGCCGGCGCCCCGGCTGGCCCGCGCCCGCAGGGCCGCTCCACCACCGAGCCCAGCCCGGTGCTCGGCGGCGTCCGGGCCGGCCGGACCCACCGCTGGCGCTTCCCCAAGCTGTTCCACGTCTCCCCGTTCCTGGCGCTGGACCAGGAGTACGACTGGCGCTTCCTGGAGCCGGGCGCCCTGCTGGCGGTCCACATGGAGAACCTGGAGGGCGGGCGGCGCCGCTTCGACGCCACGCTCTCGCTGACCAGGCGCCCCATCACCGGCCGGAGCCTGGCCGGCGTGCTGCTGCGCTACCCCCTCCTGACCGCGCGGGTGCTGCTCGCCATCTACTGGAACGCGCTCCGCCTCTGGTGGAAGCGCATCCCCTTCGTCCCCCACCCCGGCAACACTCCGGCCGCCCCCGCGGCCGGGGCCACCCCGAAGAGGAGCAGCCCATGAGCATGTCCAAGGTCATCGACCTCGCCCCGCGCCGCCGCGACGCCGACCTGTCCCAGGCCACCGCGCGACCCGCGCCGGCCCGCGGCCTCACCGCCCTGGAGCGCCGCGTCGTGCTGGAGAGGCTGGCGGCCCTGCCGCGCGGGCAGCTGACGCTCCTGGAGGGCGGCCAGCGCCACGTCTTCGGCCCGGGAGGCGAAGGCCCGCGCTCCACCGTGACCCTCCGCGATCCCCGGGCCTTCGGCGCCATCGCCTTCGGCGGCACCATCGGCGCGGCCGAGGCCTACGCCGACGGGCTGTGGGACGCCACGGACCTGCCGGCCACGGTGCGGCTGGCGCTCGGGCTGGGCGACGGGGCCGCCGGGCTGGAGGCCGGGCTGGCGCGGCTGGGCGCCTTCCTCCACCGGCTGCGCCACCGGGCGATCCGGAACACCCGCCAGGGCGCGCGGCGCAACGTGGCCGCCCACTACGACCTGGGCAACGACTTCTTCTCGCTCTTCCTCGACGAGACCATGACCTACAGCTGCGCCCTCTTCGAGCGGCCGGACATGACGCTGGAGGAGGCGCAGCTCGCCAAGCTGGACCGGATCTGCCGGAAGCTCGACCTCCAGCCCGGCCAGCACCTCCTCGAGATCGGCACCGGCTGGGGCGCGCTGGCCATCCACGCCGCCCGGGCCTACGGCGTGCGGGTCACCACCACCACGCTCTCCCGGCAGCAGCACGAGGAGGCATGCCGGCGGGTGCGCGCCGCCGGCCTGGAGGGGCAGGTCGAGGTGCTCCTCTCCGACTACCGCGACCTCGGCGGCCGCCACGACAAGCTGGTCTCGGTGGAGATGATCGAGGCGGTGGGCTGGGAGTACTACCCGGCCTTCATGCAGGCGGTGACGGACCGGCTCCGGCCCGAGGGGCTGGCGCTGGTGCAGGCCATCACGGTGCCGGACCACCGCTACGAGCGGATGAAGCGCGAGCCCAACCACATCAACCGCATCGTCTTCCCGGGCACCTGCATCCCCTCGACCACGGCGCTGCTCCAGGCCGCCGCGACCCACTCCGACCTGCGCCTCTTCCACCTGGAGGAGATCGGTCCGCACTACACCCGGACGCTGCGGGAGTGGCGGGAGCGGCTGCTGGCCCGCTGGGGAGAGGCCCGGGCCCAGGGGCGTGACGAGCGCTTCCTGCGCACCTTCGAGTACTACCTGGCGAGCTGCGAGGCGAGCTACCAGGAGCGCTACAACGGCAACGTGCAGCTCCTCTTCGCCAGGCCGGGGGCCCGCCGCGCGCCCATCCTGCCGCGGCTGGAGGGCCTACCCGCCTCGGCGGCTCAAGGCCGAGAACGCGGCGCTCAGGACCCGCGGCCACAAGGCCGTGTCGATGAAGGTGAGCGGGAAGGGGGGGGCTATCGGTCTACGGGCTGGGGCGCTTCCCGGTGACGCTCTACCAGGCGCAGTGGACCAAGCTCCTGGACATGGCCGAGGATATCCGCGCCTTCATCAAGGAGAACGAGGGGCGGCTGAAGAGGAAGGACTGATCGGGTGAGCTCCTGGAACTGCCCTCACGAGGTGAACGGCACCTGCGCCAAGGTGGCCGGCGCCTACTGCCGCCCCGGCATGAAGGGCTGCATCCTGGTGGGCAAGGTGACGTTCCAGGACGGTGTCGTCCCGGCCCCGGTCTGGCCGCCCAGGGCCGACGGCACCCCGGGCGGGCCGCCGCGCCAGGGTGAGCCGGAGCGCTGAGCGCCGCACCACGACCGCGCACGAACCACTGACGGGGATCAGAAGTAGACGGTGATGGCCGGCCGGCCCAGCTCGAGGCCGGCGCGGGAGACGGCGAACGTCGTCTCCCAGTCGCCGGCCATGGAGAAGGCGAGCGACCCGCGGTACTCGCCGGGCGTGGCCGTCGGCAGCGGCGGCACGCTGCCCGAGGCGCCGTGGCCCATCGACGGCATGAAGGGCTCCACCGCCATGGTGGCGTCGGCCACCGGCGCCCAGGTGATCCCCTGGTCGGCCGACTCGTGGAGGGAGGCGGTGCAGGGGTTGAGCCCGGCCACCAGCCCACCGTCGAACCGGACGGCCAGCAGGTAGCGGGTCGGCCCGGCGTCGAAGGGGCTCGCCAGCCGGCGCTCGGCCGCGGCCAGCCCGGGGAAGGTGGCCGATGCCTCCTGGAGCGACGGCCGGGTGACGCCGACCGCGACGGTCCAGCCCTGGGCCGCCGAGACGGCAAAGGGGAAGGCGACCAGCTGCCGGTGGAGCCCGTCGGCACCGGCCATCGGGGTGGCGAGCCCGGGCGCCGACAGGGCGGGCACGCCGCCGGATGTCTGGGTGGCGGTGAGCCGGACGGTGGCGTCCGGCACGGCGGCCCCGCCGGGACCCGTGACGGAGACGGCGAGCAGCACGAGGCCGGTGCCGAGGGGCAGGTCGGTCCGGAGCTCCACCGCGAGGTCGCCCGTGGTGGCGGCGCCGAGCACGATCCAGCCGGTCGGTCCGGTGGGCCCCGTGGGGCCGGTCGGTCCGGTGGGGCCGGTCGGGGCGGCAGGCCCGTCGGAGCTCCCGCCGCAGCCGGCCAGGAGCCCCGCCAGCAGGAGCCCGGCCAAGGTGGCACCGCGCCTGGTGTGGACTGGCTGCGCCATGGACCCTCGTCGTGCGGCGAGCGGGGCCGGGCGGACCCGTCCCCGCGCCGCCGCCTCAGTTCTCCTTCGCCCCCTCGGCGATCCAGGTGCGCAGCGCCCGGTAGTCGGCGCTGTCGGTGGTCCAGAAGGCGCCGCCGCCGTGGGTGCTGCCCGCCATGGTCTTGGAGAAGATCAGGCTGGCCTCCGGCACGTCGGTGTTGACCACCGTCCGGATGCCGATCTTGCTCCAGGTGCGGACCGCGCCGGTCGAGTCGGTGATGTCCACGGAGGAGCCGGCGTAGGTGAGCAGGTCCAGCCCGGCGCCGTAGTCGAAGGTCTCGCCGGCCTGCGAGGCCTCGGAGGGGCCCGGGATGTGGCAGGGACCGCACTTGGTGCGGAGGATGGGGAAGACGTGCCTCCGGTACGAGAGGCCGCTGGCCGGGTAGCTCTTCAGCGTGGCGCGCGGCGAGGCCCAGGCCCCCATCAGCGTTCCCGAGTTGACGTGGTGCATGGAGCAGCTCATGCGCGGCACCATCATCCCGCCGACCGCCGGCATGGTCATCATGGGGCGCGTCCCGCCGTCGGACTTCACCCATGCCTTGTAGCGCCAGGCGTCGGAGCCGTCGGGGAGGGCCGGCGTGATGGACGGGTCGCCCGACATGGGCGCCTCGGTGAAGAAGTTGCCGAGGTCGTTGGCGGTCACGCTGAGGACGTTGCCGGCGGCGTCCTCCAGCAGCATCTCCCCGCCCGGCACGGGGCGGCGGGCGGCCCGGCTGTCGAAGATGGTGCCGGTGATGGTGAAGACCCTGGCGCTCGCCACCGGCTGGTAGAGGGCGGTGGGCGAGGAGGCCGGGGCGTGGCAGATGCCGCAGTCGTCGCCCGGGTGGTGGCTGGCGTCGAGGGTGCCGGCGACGTCGTCCTTGCCGGGGACGTGGCCCGCCGGGGCGGGCTGCCACTTGTGCCCCTCCATGGTGAAGCCGGTGGCGGCCCAGACGCCCCCGGCGGCGAGGGCGACGCCGGCGGCGGCGAGGAAGGAGAGCGCGGCGAGGGTGGTGTACCTGGTCATGTGCGTTCCTCCCGTCACGGCGCGGGCGTGGTGACGGCAGCCGGGTCCTCGACGAAGACGGTGCCGGCCTGGCGGTTGGCGGTGGGGGCCCCGACGAGCAGGCGGGTGGCCCCGCCCTGCTGGAAGGTGGCCAGGAAGGAGCCGAAGTGGAGCGTGCGCTGCGGCTTCGCGAGCGCCGCGCCCACGGTGAGGGCCGAGGAGGCCGCGCCCGTCACCGGCAGGTCCTTGCCGCGGAAGACCCAGACCTTCCCGGTCGCCAGGCCGGAGTCGAGGCTGGTGGCTCCCGCCGCGCCGGCGTGGGGCGAGCCCACCGCGAAGTCGGGCTTGCCGTCGGCGTCGAGGTCGCCGAGCGGTTCGATGGAGGTGCCGAAGCGCTCCAGGTACTCGCCGCCGGTGATGGTGGTGAGCAGGGCCGGGATCGGGGTGCCCGGCGGGGGCGAGAGGTTGATGGTGCGGGCGCCGGTGCCGCCCTTCACGAGGAAGACGCGCCCCTTCAGGCTGGTCATGGGGTTGGCCGCCGAGGGGGCCGGGATGGCGTAGAAGGCCGGCACGCCGATGGCGAGGTCGCGGTAGCCGTCGCCGTCGAGGTCGCCGACCACCGCCAGCGCGTCGCCGAAGTGGGAGGCGGTGGAGTCGACGGTGACGTCGGCGGCGTCGGCGTCGGGGGCGAACCCGGCCTTGCCGTAGTGGACCAGCACCTTGGAGGCGTGCCAGATGACGCCGTGGGTCCAGATGGCGGCGGTGACGAGGTCGTCCTGCCCGTCGCCGTTCAGGTCGCCGCAGGCCGAGGAGAAGCCGAGGATGCCGGTGTGCAGGGTGGCCGGGACCTTGACGCGGTCGGCGTCGGCGAGCCCGGGGCCGAAGTAGACGTAAAAGGCGCCGCCCAGGTAGCGGTCCGGGCCGGGCGAGTGGCTCGGGGCGCCGACCACGAGGTCGGCCTTGCCGTCGGCGTTCAGGTCGCAGCCGCCGGTGATGGAGGTGCCGAACCTGTCGAGGGCCTGCTCGCCGCCGAGCGTGCGCAGCACCTGGCCGCCGCTGCCGCCCCTGAAGACGGTGACCGCGCCGGAGAGCGAGGCGTCCGGGCCGTCGCCGTTGAGGGCGGCCACCGCGAAGTCGGCCACGCCGTCGCCGTCGAGGTCGCCCACGCTGGCGACCTGCCCGCCGAAGTTGTCGCCGCCGGTCAGCGTCCAGGTGGGCGTCTGGGCGAAGCCGCTGGCGCTGCCCTGGTGGACGAAGACCGCGCCGAGCGTGCCGGCGCCCTCGGCGAAGGGGGCGCCGACCAGCAGGTCGTCGAAGGCGTCGGCGTCGAAGCGGGCCACCGTGCCGGCGGTGCCCGCCTGCGACGCGACCTGGCTGGGCGGCGGCGGCGGCGGTGGGTCGGCGGCCTTGTCCTGGCAGCCGGCCAGGCCGAGGCCGAGCGCCAGCGCGGCCAGTCCGGCGCGGGTCGAGGTGTGCATGGTGGTCCCCTCCGTTGGAGTGCGATGAGCGCACCTTCCGTCGGATGGCGGAGAAAGACCACGGGTGAAGTTGTCGCAACGCGGGCCGCCCCGCTGACCCCCTCACCGGGACGGGCGGTCCCGGCTCCCGGCGGGAATCCTCGGATCTGGAGGCGCAGGGCTACGGCTTCGGCTGGGACGGGCTCTTCGAGGGCACCGACGCGCTCGCCTCCCAGGCCGAGGCCGTCTACGACCTGGTCATGCACGCCAACGGCGCCTTCGGCACCGACACGGGCAGCATCGC
>JANNKC010000038.1:0-5415 GCA_031396105.1 Anaeromyxobacter sp. | reverse complement strand
ATCTTCCCCATGTCCACGCCGAAGAGCCGGTTCCCCTCCACCGCGTAGTGGCCGGTCACCGAGCCGAGCACCACCTGCAGGCCGAGGAGGACGATGGCGATGGCGAAGAAGGGGATGGTGGCGCGCTGGCTGGCGGTGGGCCGCGGGATGCCCAGCGCGGGGATGAGGGCGGCGTGCTCGGGGTCCTTCGCCCGCAGCCGCAGGTAGAAGAAGATGGCCAGCGCCGTGCCCAGGATGAGCAGGATGACCGAGGCGATGGACCAGATCAGCGCCGAGGGGAGGGCCACGTTGCCGGCCAGCGGGTCGTAGGGCCAGTTGGCGGTGTAGGTGACGGTGTCGTCGGGCCGGTTGGTCATGGCGGCCCAGGCGGTCCAGAAGAAGAAGTCGGCGACCTGCCCGGCCACCGCCGGGTCGGCGATGAAGCCGGCCGGGATCGACATGGCGTCGCTCCCCTCGCCGAAGAGCCTGGCGTAGTGGGCGCGGAGCGCCGGCAGCGCGGCCGCCTGCGCCGGCGAGAGCGTGAGCGTGTCGGTGGTCGCGTCGTAGCGGTTCCGCTTCAGCTCGGCCTTGACCTCGGCTTCGACGCGGCCGCGCTCGCCGACCGGCAGCGCCTCCAGGTCGGCCTGGGTGAAGGCCGCCGCGGCGGCCGGCGCGAGGCCGCGCGCCAGGCCGGCGGCGGTCAGCGCCACGCGGTGGAGCGCATCGGCCGACCAGTCGGGAGCGAGGTAGCTGCCGTGGCCCCAGATCGAGCCGGTGGACTGGCCGCCGCGCGAGAGGTAGGCGCGCTGGCCGAGCCCGATGGCCTCGGCGCCGGTCACCACCTCGCCGGCGGAGGTGACCACGCGGGCCGGGATGGGCGGCTTGTGCCTGGAGATCTGCGCGCCGCCGAAGAGCAGCACGGTGAAGGCGCCGACGATGACGAAGAGGAGGACGGCACGTGCGGTGTGGCTCATGTCTCTCTTTCCGTGGGCCGGCGAGGGCCGGACGATCCGTTGGGGGGAGCCATGAGCAAGCCGCTTGCCAGGCGCCAAGCGGGCGTCATCACGGCGTTCCGAGGCGAGGCGCGCGGCGGCGCACCGAAATGTGGGTCCCCGCCCCAACCGCATCTGGGTGCCGCCGCGCTCGGGTGGGGGGGGCGCTTGCGACGACCCGCGCGCGGCGCGATGGTCCGGACATGAACGGCCTGCCCGTCGACCTCCCGAGCCGCATCCTCGAGGGCTCACCCGACGCCGTGCTCGTCTCCGATCGCGCCGGCGCCATCCGCGGCTGGAACGCGTCCGCGGAGCGGCTCTTCGGCTTCACGTCCGCCGAGGCGCTGGGCGTCTCCATGGACCTCATCGTCCCGGAGCGGCTGCGCGGCCGGCACTGGGGCGGCTGGGACCGCACCATGGAGACCGGCGTGACCCGCTACGGCGACGGGCAGCTCCTGGCCGTGCCGGCGCTCCACAAGGACGGGCGCCAGCTCTCGGTCGAGTTCTCCATCCAGCTCCTCAAGGACGCCGCCGGCCGCATCGAGTGGGTGGTGGCGGTCTTCCGCGACGTGACCGAGCGCTTCCAGCGCGACAAGGCGCTGAAGCTCCGAGTGAAGGAGCTGGAGGCGAAGGCGGGCGGCGGGTAGGCGGAGGCCGCGGGCGCGCGGTCCCGCGACCGTCGCGGCCCGGCTGGTCGGCCACCGGTCACGGCGGCGTGGCCGGGTCCCTGGCGGGACGCACCGCCCAGCCGGTGGCGGCGTCACCCATATCCCGGTGAGGCGGTCCGCCCGACGCCCGCAAGCGCTCGAAACCATGGCGCGGTCCGGCTGGCCGGCTCCTTGCTCCCTCCTGTCTGACGGCGCGACACCCTCGGCCCTCCCGGCCCCGGCCCCGACGCGCGCTTCGAAGGAGCAGGGACCATGGCCATGGCAGGCTTGAACGTGATCGATCCGGCGGCGCTGCCACCGGCCCAGCCGCTGCGGCTCGCGACGCTGCTCGACTACGCCCCCGGCGCGGTGGTGAGCCGAGCCCTGGCCAAGGCGAGCGGCGGCTCGGTGACCCTCTTCGCCTTCGACGTGGGCCAGGAGCTCTCCGAGCACACCGCCCCCTTCGACGCCCTCGTCGAGGTGCTCGACGGCGAGGTGGAGCTCACCATCGGCGGCGCGCCGGTGGTGGCGAGCGCCGGCGAGACGGTGCTCATGCCGGCCAACGTGGCGCACGCCGTGAAGGCGCGCACGCGCTTCAAGATGCTGCTCACCATGGTCCGCTCGACGAGGCCGGGGTGAGCGGCCCGCGCGTGGTGAAGCGGCTCGACGCCCGCCCGCTCAAGGCGGCCGGCATCCACCCGGTGGAGCAGGTGCTGCAGGACCTCGCCGGGCTTGGCCCCGGCGAGGCCTACGAGCTGGTCACGCCGCACGTCCCCGGTCCCATCCTGGAGCGGGCCGCCGCGCTCGGCGTGCGGGGCACCACCGCCGAGAACGGCCCCGAGGAGTTCGTCACCACCTTCACGCGCGGTTCGTAGCCGGCGGTCCGGCCGCCGCACCCTGCGCTCCCCATGCCTCGCTCCGCCGCCCTGGCCCTCGCGGCCGTGCTCGTCGCCACCTCGCCCGCACCGGTCACCGCCGAGCCCACCGGCGCCTGTCACTGCTACCAGGACCGCACCTTCGACCCCGCCCGCCCCGCGGCGGCCGATCCCTACTGCGCTCCAGGGGCTCCCTGGCCTGGAGGCGCCGTTCGCTGCGGCGCTGGCCGGCGGGGCCGACGCCCGGGCGCTGGCCGCGCTCGCCGTGGACGACGTGCTGGTGATGCGGCTCCGCACCTCCCCGGCCGCCGTGAGGGCGCTGCTCACAGGCAGGCGCGCGCCTGGTGGACCGGTCCAGGCCCGGCGTGCCCTCCACGCCCCCTGAAGCCGGCCGGCGCCCCACCCGGGCCGGGCTACAGTCCAGTCCAGTCCAGTCACGTCACGTCACGTCATGCCCGGCCGGACCATCGTCATCGGCGATGTGCATGGGTGCCTCCGCGAGCTGGAGGCCCTCCTCGCCGAGCTCCGCCCGGGCAAGGCCGACACCATCTGGTTCCTGGGCGATCTCGTGGACCGCGGCCCGGACAGCGCCGGCGTGGTGAAGAAGGTGCGCGCCCTCGGCGCGGGCCTGGTGCTCGGCAACCACGACGAGAAGCACGTCCGCTATCGACGCCACCTGGCGCGCCACGCCGCCGAGCCCGGCTACCGCGTCCCCATGAGCCCCTCGGAGCACTTCCTCGAGGTGCACCGCTCGCTCTCCGAGGAGGACGTGGCCTGGCTCGCCGCCGCGCCGCTGGTGGTGCGCCTCTCCGACGCCTGGGTGCTGGTCCACGGCGGGCTCATGCCGGGCCGCCCGCTGGGGCGCCCCCTGCGGCCGCTCAACCTGCGCTACCTGCACCGCCGCACCGGCCGCGCCCTCTCGCTGGAGGAGGCCAACGCCTCGCCGGCCGAGGCCATCCACTGGAGCGACCGCTGGCGCGGACCGTGGCGCGTGGTCTACGGCCACGACGCCCAGCCGGAGGTGGTGGCGCGCCGGCTCACGCTCGGCATCGACACCGGCGTGGTCTACGGCGGCAAGCTCACCGCCGCGGTGCTCGTGTCGCTCGAGAAGGACGCGCAGCCGCTCCTGGTGCAGGTGAAGGCCGAGCGGGCCTGGCACGAGCACCCGCGCTGGGCCGGCGAGGACTGAGGGAGCCCCCTCGACTCCGGGGCGCAGGCGCCCCACGCTCAATGCCGATCACTTAGGCTCGAGCGATCGGCCCGCGTCCAAGGGCGGCCCCTCGACTCCGGCTCGCTTGGGCTCGCCGCAGCCTGTCCTGAGCGTAGCCCAGCCCAAGCTGGGCGAAGTCGAAGGGCTCGGGGCGTCCGGGGTGATCTCGATTCGTGCTCGGTCGTTTAGGTTTGCAAGCGGCCCCTATGGCCCGGGGCGAAGTCAGGCGTCCGCCAGCTCCGACACCAGCCGCCGCGCCACCGCCGCGCCGTCCGCCAGCAGGTCGAGCCCCAGCTCGGCGTGGAGCACGCGCGCGCCGTCGGCCAGCGCGCCCAGGAGCGGCAGGTGGCCGCCGCCGCCAGGCAGGCCGCGCGTGGCCACCAGCGCCGACGACTCGAGCAGCAGGCCCAGCGCCTCGGCCGGCCCGGCCGGCTCGAGCCGCGACACCGCCTCGCCGGTGATGCGCGGCAGCAGGATGACGGCCGGCGCCGGCGCGTCCCAGCGGAAGCGGCCGGGGAAGGCGGCCGCCGCGTCGAGCCGGCGCTTTCCGGCCAGCGAGGCGTGTCCGGCCTCCAGCCGCCCCTCGAGCCCCACCGCGCGGGCCGAGGCCTCGGCGAGGTGGAACTCGCGGGGCAGGGCGAGCAGCCGCGCCTTCCCGCCGCGCAGCGCCAGGAAGACGGTGTCGTCGCCCAGGAACTCGGCCCCCGCCGCCACCAGCGAGGCGGCCAGCGTGCTCTTCCCGGAGCCGGCCAGCGCCGGCACCAGCACGGTGCGTTCGCCCGCCAGCACCAGGCAGGCGGCGTGCAGGTGGTAGACGCCGCGGGCCCGCAGCGCCGCCGCGAAGGCGAAGAGGGCCGGCACCTGCGCCATGGCGTGCAGGTCGAGCGGGGACAGGAGCGCCGCGGGATCGACCAGCCCCACCGCGCGCGGCTGCGGCAGCGCGTCCACCGTGAAGCGGGCGCCCGGCCAGCAGAGCTCCACCGCGCTCCCGCCCAGCCGCAGCTCGAGGTCGCCGAAGACGAAGGCGGGCTCGCCGCGGAGGTGCGGCGAGAGCTCGGCGCCGGAGGCCGCCCGCGTCTCCAGGCGCAGGTCCACCGGCGCCTCCATGGGGGCGAGCGGCAGCGGCGCGAGGAGCCGCGCCACCGGGTCGGCGGCCAGCGTGGTCCTGGCCTCGACGACCAGGTGGTGGAAGCGGTGGCGGACCACGGTCAGCCGGGCCGGGCCACGAGCCGCTCTGCCGCCAGCTCCTCGAGGAGCGCGTCCACGTCGGCGCGCACCGCGGCGGCGTCGGCGTCGGGGAAGCGCGCGGCGATGGCCCGGGCCAGCCCAGCGGCGTCGCTGGCCGCGCCCTCGGTGAGCAGCTTCCAGAGGAGCACGCCGCTCCGGTTGAGCGTGTAGTAGTGGCGCGAGCCGAGGTGGAGCAGCACGCCGGTGCCGTCCTTCAGCTCGGTGAGCACCGCCTCGTCGCTCGGCCTGATCCCGTCCACGCGCCCCTCCATCCGGCGCGGCAGGTTAGCCGGATCGGCCGGCCAAGCGAAGGCCACCCGGTAGCCCTCCTCCCGGCGCGGCGCGCCGAGCGACGGGCGCCCGCCGCGCTCCAGCCAGGCGTGGGCGAAGAGCTCGCCCGCGCCGTCCACCCGCACGCCGATGAGGAAGCGCACGTCGTCGCCGGCGGCGCGCAGCGCGCCGTAGCCGGCCAGCGAGCGCCACAG
>JANNKC010000037.1:0-2210 GCA_031396105.1 Anaeromyxobacter sp. | reverse complement strand
AAGCGCGTGCGCGCCTTCACGGCGTGCGCCACGTTGGCCGGCATGAGCACCGTCTCGCCGGCGCTCGCCACCACCGGCGCGCCGCCGATGGTGAGCTCCACCTCGCCGTCGAGCACCTCCACGAGCGCGTCGAAGGGGGCGGTGTGCTCGGAGAGCTCCTGCCCCACGTCGAAGGCGAAGAGGGTCACCGAGCCGCCGCTCGCCTTGGCGAGCGCGCGGCTCACCACCGCCCCGGGGGCGTAGTCGAGCAGCGCCTCGAGCCGCACCGGCCGGGCCGGCGGCAGCGCCGCGGGATCGATCACGTTCAAGCCTGGCAGCGCCATGGGGCCTGCTCCTTCGGAGCGCGCGTCGAGGCCGGGGCCGGGAGGGCCGAGGGTGACGCGCCGTCAGACAGGAGAGAGCAAGGAGCCGGCCAGCCGGACCGCGCCATGGTTTCGAGCGCTTGCGGGCGCCGGGCGGACCGCCTCACCGGGATATGGGTGACGCCGCCACCGGCTGGGCGGTGCGTCCCGCCAGGGACCCGGTCACGCCGCCGCGACCGGTGGGCGACCAGCCGCGCCGCGGCGGTCGCGGGACCGCGCGCCGCGGCCTCCGCCTACCCGCCGGCCGCCTTCGCCTCCAGCTCCTTCACCCGGAGCTTGAGCGCCTTGTCGCGCTGGAAGCGCTCGGTCACGTCGCGGAAGACCGCCACCACCCACTCGATGCGGCCGGCGGCGTCCTTGAGGAGCTGGATGGAGAACTCGACCGAGAGCTGGCGCCCGTCCTTGTGGAGCGCCGGCACCGCGAGGAGCTCGCCGCTCGCGTAGCGGGTCACGCCGGACTCCATGACGCGGTCCCAGCCACCCCAGTGCCGGCCCCGCAGCCGCTCCGGGACGATGAGGTCCATGGAGGCGCCGAGCGCCTCCGCGCCAGTGAAGCCGAAGGTCCGCGTGGCCGCGGCGTTCCAGCCGCGGA
Source organism: Anaeromyxobacter sp. (assembly GCA_031396105.1). Lineage (GTDB taxonomy): Bacteria > Myxococcota > Myxococcia > Myxococcales > Anaeromyxobacteraceae > JADKCZ01. Next base: position 1,256 of record JANNKC010000037.1, on the reverse strand, counting down.
TGGCGCCGCCCCGGTCCGAGACGAGCATCGCGTCGGGCGAACCGTCGATGATTCGGCCAGCCAGATCCGGGGGGAGGTCGCTCATGGGCCGAGGATGGCGCCGACGCCGCGGCGCCGCAAGCCGGGTCCCCACGTGTGAGCGGTGCCACCGAGATGCGGTTGGCTGCGGAACCCACATTTCGGTGCGGCGCCGCTCGCCGCGGCGTGGAACGCCGTGATGGCGGCCGCTTGGCGCATGGCAGGGCGCTTGCTTTTGGCCGGCGCACCAGCTCGTCCGGCCAGGGGGCCGGCGGAAAGAGAGACATGAGCCACACCGCCCGTGCCGTCCTGCTCTTCGTCATCGTCGGCGCCTTCACCGTGCTGCTCTTCGGCGGCGCGCAGATCTCCAAGCACAAGCCGCCCATCCCGGCCCGCGTCGTCGCGGCCACCGGCGAGGTGGTGACCGGCGCCGAGGCCATCGGGCTCGGGCAGCGCGCCTACCTCTCGCGCGGCGGCCAGTCCACCGGCTCGGTCTGGGGCCACGGCAGCTACCTGGCCCCCGACTGGTCGGCCGATGCGCTCCACCGCGTGGCGCTGACCGCCGCCGGCCTGGCGCGCGGGCTGGACCCGGCGGCCGCGACGAGGTTCACGCAGGCCGACCTGGAGGCCCTGCCGCCCGGCGAGCGCGGCCGCGTCGAGGCCGAGGTCAAGGCCGAGCTGAAGCAGAACCGCTACGACGCCGCCACCGACACCTTGACCCTGTCTCCGGCGCAGGCGGCGGCGCTGCCGGCGCTCCGCACCCACTACGCCAGGCTCTTCGGCGAGGGGAGCGACCCGATGTCGATCCCGGCCGGCTTCGTGGCCGACCCGGCCGAGGCGGCCCGCATCTCCGACTTCTTCTTCTGGACCGCCTGGGCCGCCATGACCAACCGGCCCAACGACACCATCACCTACACCGCCAACTGGCCCCACGACCCGCTGGCCGGCAACGTGGCCCTCCCCTCGGCGCTGATCTGGTCCATCGCCTCGGTCATCCTGCTCATCCTGGGCACGGCGCTGGCCATCTTCTTCTACCTGCGCCTGCGGGCGAAGGACCCCGAGCACGCCGCCCTCATCCCCGCGCTGGGCATCCCGCAGCCCACCGCCAGCCAGCGCGCCACCATCCCCTTCTTCGCCATCGCCATCGTCCTCCTCGGCCTGCAGGTGGTGCTCGGCTCGGTGACCGGCCACTACGCGGTGGAGGGGAACCGGCTCTTCGGCGTGGACATGGGGAAGAT
>JANNKC010000281.1:0-8986 GCA_031396105.1 Anaeromyxobacter sp. | reverse complement strand
GTTGTCGAGCAGGGTCGAGTCGAGGTCGAAGACCGCCACGCCGCGGGGCGCCTCGGCGCGGACCCGCGCCAGCACCGCCTCGAGGATGGAGGACTGCGCCTCCGGCCGTGCCCGCCCGCCCATGGCGCTGAGCCTACCCGCGTCCGGGCGCGCCGGCAGGTCCTTGGTGTGGGTGCGCCGCGCCTCCCACCCGACCCCGCGCCCGTGGGCGCGCGCCGCGGTTTCGGCTAAGGTCACGCCTCGTGGCCGAGGTCCGCCCCAAGATCCTGGTGGTCGACGACTCGCGCACCCAGCTCGAGTGGCTGGTGGCGGTGCTGCAGCGAGAGGGGTTCGACGTCCGCGCCGCGGCCACCGGCAAGGAGGCCATCCTCAAGGTCCGCACCGACCCGCCGGACCTGGTGCTCCTCGACATGATCCTGCCGGACATGGACGGGCTCGAGGTGCTGCGGCTCATCAAGACCCGGCCCGACGACCAGTTCATCCCGGTCATCATCCTCTCGGTGAAGAGCGACCTCGACTCCAAGGTGACCGGGCTGCGCATCGGCGCCGACGACTTCCTGGCCAAGCCCTTCGCCGAGCAGGAGATCCTGGCGCGCTGCACCGCCATGCTGCGCATCAAGAACCTGCAGGACCAGCTGCGCGCCACGCAGCACAAGCTGGAGGAGCAGTCCATCACCGACGGGCTGACCGGCCTGAAGAACCGGCGGCTCTTCGACGAGCGGCTCGACGAGGAGTTCCGCCGCGCCCAGCGCTACAGCGATCCGGTCTCGCTCATCATGGTCGACCTGGATCACTTCAAGCAGGTCAACGATCGGTTCGGCCACCAGATGGGCGACCTGGTGCTGCGCGAGGCGGCCGCGTGCATCCGCGCCTCCATCCGCGACCCGGACATCTGCGCCCGCTACGGCGGCGAGGAGTTCGCGGTCATCCTGCCCAAGACCCACCTCTCCGGGGCGCTGGCGGTGGCGGAGCGCATCTGGCGGGAGCTCGGCACCAAGGTCTACCACCAGGAGATCACCGAGGGCGGACGGGCCAAGCCGGTCGACGTGCGGGTGACCGCCTCCATCGGCCTGGCCTTCTACCCGTCCAAGGACCTCACCTCGGCCGCGCTCCTGGTGAAGTTCGCCGACGAGGCGCTCTACCAGGCGAAGCGCGCCGGCCGGAACACCATCTGCCTCTACCAGGCCCAAGGTTACCGGTACGAGGCGAACAAGGTCTGAGGGGCGCGCGGCCCCTGCGCGGAGGGCCGGCGCGCCGGTCCGCCGCACCTGGCGGGTCCGGCAGCGTGGGTCGGAGGGTGTGATATGACCCTGGGGATGGCTCAACCCGGGGTCGCTGCGTACCAGCCTCCCGATTTCACGGGGACCCGGGTCAGGCAGGCCTGGATCGAAGCGTGCAGTCCAGACGAGACTCGTGGACCCTTCCTCCACCAGCTCCCGCAGTGGCTTCCGGTCGCCCGAACAGGTGCCCGAGTCGACGCTCCTCATCGTCGACGACGACGAGCACGTGCGCCGGGCCCTGCGGCGCGTGCTGCGCCGCGCCAAGGCCAAGATCCTCGACGCCCCGGATGCCGTCACGGCGCTCCAGCTCCTCGAGCAGGAGCCGGTGCAGGTGGTGGTCTCCGACTACCGCATGCCGGGCATGAGCGGCGTCGAGTTCCTGCGCGCCGTGAAGGAGACGTGGCCGCGCATCCAGCGCGTCCTCCTGACCGGCCAGGCCGACTCCACCGCCATCGAGGAGGCCGTCAACCGGTCGGAGATCTTCCGCTTCATCTGGAAGCCCTGGGACGACGCCCACCTCATCCTCACCATCCAGAGCGCCATCGACCAGTACTGGATCCTGGACGAGAACAGCCGCCTGCAGGGGCTGCTGACGCTGCGCAACGACGAGCTGGAGAAGCTCAACCGCGACCTGGACGGCAAGCTGGCCCAGCGCTCCGCCGCGCTGGTGCGGGCCGCCCAGGAGTGGCGCGCCAGCTTCGACGCCATCGGCGACCCCATGGCCATCCTGAAGGGCGGCGGGTGCGAGGTGGTGCGCGCCAACTCCGCCTTCGCCCGCGCCGCCGGCGTGAGCGTCTCCAACCTGGCCGGGCTGCGCTGCGCCGACCACGCCTACGGCCAGCTGCCCTGTCCGATCCGCTGCGGCATGCCGGCCAGCGGCGCCGCCCAGCGCGAGGCCCGCTTCGGCGAGCGCACCTGGCTGATGCGCGCCTTCCCGTTCGAGGACGGCGAGTCGCAGGTGCTGGTCTTCAAGGACGTCACCGAGGAGCGCGAGGTGTCGCGCCGGCTCTTCCACGCCGAGAAGATGGCGGCGGTGGGCCAGCTGGCCGGCGGCGTGGCCCACGAGATCAACAACCCGCTGGGCGGCATCCTGGCCTTCGCCCAGCTCATGAGCCGGGAGGCCAACCGGACGGCGGTGGACCAGGAGAACCTGCGCCTCATCACCGACGCCGCCATGCGCGCCAAGCGCATCGTCGAGTCGCTGCTCCGCTTCTCGCGCCGCCCGCGCGAGGAGGAGAAGGGACCGGTGCGCCTCTCCCAGGTGCTCGACGACGGCCTCTTCCTGCTCCAGTCGCAGCTCAAGGAAGGCCACATCGAGGTGGTGCGCGACTACGGCGAGGCCACCGCGCTCGCCAACGCCAACCAGGTCCAGCAGATCGTGGTGAACCTGGTGTCCAACGCCCTGCACGCCATGGCTGGCGACGGGCGGCTCACCGTCTCCAGCGGCCCCGCGGGCCAGGGGCGGGTGCGCCTGGCGGTGGCCGACAGCGGCCCGGGCATCAGGCCCGAGGTGGCGCGGCGCATCTTCGAGCCGTTCTTCACCACCAAGCCGGAGGGCCAGGGCACCGGCCTCGGCCTCTCCATCTGCTACCAGATCGCCGAGGAGCACGGCGGCAGCATCCGCCACGAGCCGTCGCCCGACCAGGGCGCCTGCTTCGTCCTCGAGCTGCCCACCCCGTCCCGGGAGCCCTGAAGGGGGACCGCATGTCCGACACCGTCGAGCCCAAGCCAGTCCGCGTCCTCATCGTCGACGACGAGCCGACCCTGCTGCGCGCCCTGGAGGCGCTGCTCCGGAGGAAGGGGTACGACGTCGTCGCCCTCGACTCGCCCATCACCGCCACGCAGAAGCTGGCGGCGGAGGACTTCGACGTCGCGCTGCTCGACATCAAGATGCCGCAGCTCTCGGGCCTCGAGCTCCTCAACGCGGTGAAGCACCGCCGGCCGGAGATCGAGGTCATCATGATGACCGGGCACGCCACCGTGGAGACGGCGCTCCAGGCGGTCAGGAGCGGGGCCTACGACTACCTCACCAAGCCCTTCGACGACGTGGAGCTGGTGGCCCGCGCGGTGGCCAAGGCGGCCGAGCGCAAGGCGCTGTGGGACCGCAACAAGCAGCTGGAGAACCAGCTGCGCGAGCGCGAGGGGCTGCCGCCCGACGGCCTGGTGGGCGCCGCGCCGCCCATCCGCGAGGTGCAGCGCATGATCGACGCGGTGGCCTACTCGGGCACCACCGTCCTCATCACCGGCGAGAGCGGCACCGGCAAGGAGCTGGTGGCGCGCGCCCTCCACACCCGCAGCCCGCGCAAGAGCCACCCCTTCGTGGCCCTCAACTGCGGCGCCCTCACCGAGACCCTGCTGGAGAGCGAGCTCTTCGGCCACGTCAAGGGGGCCTTCACCGGCGCCCAGCGCGACCAGAAGGGGCTCTTCGACGCGGCCGACGGCGGCACCATCTTCCTCGACGAGATCGGCGACATCCCGCTCTCCACCCAGGTGCGCCTGCTGCGGGTGCTGCAGGAGGGCGAGATCAAGCGGGTCGGCTCGGCCGACTCGGTCAAGGTGGACGTGCGGGTGCTGGCCGCCACCCACCGCGACCTGCCCAAGCTGGTCAAGTCCGGCAAGTTCCGCGAGGACCTCTATTACCGGCTCAACGTCATCAACATCCCGCTGCCCTCGCTGCGCGAGCGCGCCGAGGACGTGCCGCTGCTGGCCTACCACTTCCTGCGCCGCCACTCCGACCGGCTGGGCAAGCGGGTCAAGACCCTCTCGCCGGAGGCGCTGGAGCTGCTCTGCGGCTACCGCTGGCCCGGCAACGTGCGCGAGCTGGAGAACGCGCTGGAGCGCGCCGTGGTGCTCTGCCGCGCCGACACCGTCACCCCGGGCGACCTGCCGCCGGCGGTGACCGGCCGCACCGCGCCGCTGGTGCGCGAGCTGCCGGCCGGCGGCGAGGAACTGCAGTGGCTGGCGCTCTCCTACGCCGCGGCCAAGGAGACGGCGCTGCGCCGCTTCGAGAAGAGCTACGTGGACGCCCTGATGCGCGCCTGCGACAACAACATCTCGGCCGCGGCCCGCAAGGCCGGCATGGACCGCTCCAACTTCAAGCGCGTGCTGCGCAAGTACCGCACCGACGTGGAGCCCGACGAGCCTGGCGACGAGTCGCCGCTGCAGAACTGAGCCGCTTCACCGTCCGTGGACCGGCGCCAGGAACGCCCAGGCCTCCCGGAGGATGAGGTCGAGCGAGCCCGCCAGCTCGTGCCCGTCGTCCACCTCGACCAGGCGCGCCGAGGGCGTCTGCGCCACCCAGGCCGCCACGTCGGCCAGCGGCACCGTCTCGTCGCGCGCGCCCGCGACGACCAGGGTGGGCACGGTCACCGCCGGGCGCGGCGGCAGCGCGCGCGCCGCCTCGAAGAAGGGCCAGCCGACGCGCCGCTCCGTCTGGGTGACGTGGTGGTGGGTGGCCAGGCCGCCGGCCTGCCAGGCGGCCAGGTCGGCCGGGGTGAGGCGGCCGCTCCAGCGCTCGAAGAGGCCGAAGGCCGGGGCGAGCAGCACCAGGCGAGCCACCCGCGGGTCCTGGGAGGCGAGCAGGGCCGAGAGGTAGCCGCCCAGCGAGGAGCCGATCAGCGCGTGCGGCCCCGGCCCCTCGCCGAGCGCCCGGCGGGCCACCGCCAGCATGGTGAGCGGCGTGGAGCGCTCGAACCCGGTCTCACCCGGGGTGAGGTCCGGCACCGCCAACGGCACGCCGCGCGCGGCCAACCCGTCGCCGAGGTGGCGGGCCTTGCGCGAGGAGGGACCCGAGGCGAACCCGTGCAGGTAGGCGATCACGCGCCCCAGCGTACCGTGGATCACCTGGACGCGCGGGCGCTCGCGGTTGCGGCGGGCCCGGGCGGCCTGGTACCGTGCGTGAGATCGGCCTCCCGTCCTCTCCGTCCCTCGCGGCGCCCGCCCCCCGGCTCCGCCCTGGAGCACGCCCGCGTGACCGCCGCGAGCCGCCACACCGCCGTCCTCGCCCTGGCCGCCGTCCTGGCGGCCTGTGCGGGCTGCGCGGGCGCTGGACCGTACCGCTTCCGCTGCGAGGCGGAGGGTGGGGCGCCCTGGCGCGAGTACCGCAGCGCGCACTTCCGGGTCCTCTCCGACGCCTCGCGCGGCCGGGTGGCCGACGTGGTGGACGGGCTGGAGCGGATCCAGGCGGAGCTCGTCATGGCCATGGCCGGGCAGCCGGCCGCGGTGCCGGGGCGGACCCGCGTGGTGCTGCTGGCCGACCGGCCGCACTTCGAGCAGCTGGCCGGCGACTCGCGGATCGGCGGCTACTTCCAGCTGGCCGGGCTCCTCGAGCCCTCGGTGGTCATCCCGGCCCGCTCCAAGGTGGACTGGCGCCTCCTGGCCGCCCACGAGCTGACGCACCAGCTGTCCCATCGCTGGTTTCCTCGCCAGCCGCCCTGGTTCGCCGAGGGGCTGGCCGGGTTCATGGAATCGGTGGCGGGGGAGAACGGGGCGTTGCGCGGCCGGGTGGGGGCCGTGACCGACCCGATGGCGGCCCGGTTCCGCTCGCTGCCCCCGGCCCCGGCCCGCCTCCTGCTCGAATGGGACGGGTCGCTGCACCACCTCGCAGGCCAGCACCACCTCTGGAGCTGGCTCCTCTATCACTACCTGTGGAACGAGCGCTCGCCCGAGTTCACCGCCTGGCAGGAGCAGCTGGCGGCGGGGAAGCCGCCCGCGGCGGCCTGGCGGGCCTGCTTCCCGGACCTCGATCCGTCGGACGACGCGGCCATGAAGCGACTCGACGCCGCGCTCGGCGCCTACCGGAAGCGGGGGAGGTTCGCCTCCTACCAGGTCGAGGCCGCCTGGGACCGGACGCTGGAGGACGTCGGCCCGGTGGCCCCGGCCGACGTCCACATGCTCCTCCTGGGGGTGCGCCGGGACCGGGGGCGCTCCCCGACCGCCTGGCAGGCGCTCCGGACCTCCTCGGCCGAGGCGGCCCTCCGCGAGGATCCCCACCAGCCGGACGCGCTCGCGCTGCTGGCCGAGGTGCAGCGCCGCGACGCCACGCCCGCCCTCCGCGCCGCCGCGGCGGCGCGCCCGGACGACTGGCGCACCTGGTTGACGCTGGCCGGTGCCCTGCGGCGCGCCTCGCCGCCCGCGCCGGTGGAGGAGCAGGAGGCCGCGTTCCGGCGGGCCCTGGCGCTCAACCCGGACGCGGCCCTGGCGCTGGACGGCCTGGCCGGGCTCCTCCTGGAGGCCGGCCGCAGCGGCGAGGCGCGTCCGCTGGCCAGGCGTGCCGTGTCCATCGCGCCGTGGCATGCCGCCGCCATCGACACGCTGGCCGCCGTCGAGGCCGACCTGGGCCACTGCGAGCAGGCCCTGGGGCTGCAGGAGCGGGTGGTGGACCTCGAGCCCAGCGACGACCGGTTCCAGCGGCGGTTCGGCGAGTACCAGCGCCGCTGCGGTGCCTCCGCCGGCCCGGTGCCGGCGGTCACGGGACCGGCCGCCCCCCGCGGCGGCGCGCCGCCACCGGGGCGACGCCTACCCCTCCTTCTTCCCCGTGAGCGCCCGCCAGCGCTCGCCGAGCGCCTTCTCCAGGCCGCTCTCGGAGAGCTTCACGATCTGCTGGTCCTTGAGCGCGTCGGGCAGGTAGCGCTCGGCCACGTAGTGCCCGTCGAACTCGTGCGGGTACCGGTAGCCTCCGCCGTAGCCCATCGACTCCATCAGCTTGGTGGGCGCGTTGCGCAGCTTCAGCGGCACCGCCTGCGGCCCGTGCTCCTTCACCAGCCGGCGCGCCGCGGCGTAGGCGGTGAGGGCGGTGTTCGACTTGGGCGCCAGCGCCAGGTAGATGGCCGCCTGGGTCATGGGGAGCACGCCCTCCGGCAGCCCCACCAGCTCGACCGCCTGCAGCGCCGCCACCGCCAGCTGGAGCGCCTGCGGGTCGGCGTTGCCCACGTCCTCCGAGGCGAAGATCACCATGCGCCGGAGCACGAAGCGCGGCTCCTCGCCGGCCTCCAGCATGCGCGTCAGGTAGTAGACGGCCGCGTCGGGGTCGCTGCCGCGCAGCGACTTGATGAAGGCCGAGACGACGTTGTAGTGCTCCTCGCCCGCCTGGTCGTAGAGCAGCGTCTTCTGCTGCAGCGCCTCCTCGGCGTCGGCGCGATCGATGACCTCGCGCCCGGCCAGGCGCACCGCCGCCGCCGCCACCTCGAGCGCGTTGAGGGCCCGCCGCGCGTCGCCGTAGGCGTAGCGGGCCAGCGCCTCGCGCGCCTCGGCCGCCAGGGTGGGCGTGCCGCCCAGCCCCTCCGGCGAGGTGACGGCCCGGTCCAGCAGCTGCGCCACCTCCTCCTCGGTGAGGGCGCGCAGGGTGACCACCCGGCAGCGCGAGAGGAGCGCGGCGTTCACCTCGAAGCTGGGGTTCTCGGTGGTGGCGCCGATGAGCACGATGGTGCCGTCCTCCACGTGCGGCAGGAAGGCGTCCTGCTGGGAGCGCGAGAAGCGGTGGATCTCGTCCACGAAGAGGATGGTCCGCTTGCGCTCCATGCGGCGCCGGTCGCGCGCCTCGGCCACGATCTCGCGGATCTCCTTGACCCCGCCCGCGAGCGCGCTGAAGGGGACGAAGTGGCTCCCGGTGTTCCGGGCGATGAGCCGGGCCAGCGTGGTCTTGCCGGTGCCGGGCGGACCCCACAGCACCAGCGAGGGCACCTGGTCCACCTCGATGGCCCGGCGCAGGGCCCGCCCCGGCCCGAGGACGTGCTCCTGCCCCACGAAGTCCTCGAGCCGCCGCGGGCGCAGCCGCTCCGCCAGGGGCTTCCCGGCGATATCGCGGTCGACGGCATGATCGAAGAGGTCCATGGAAACCGGGATAACATACGCCGGATGGAAGGCCACCCCTGCCCGGTCCCGAGGCGCGTCGGGATCGTCCCCAAGAACACCAGCGCCGAGGCGTCGGAGACGGCCACCTACGTGGCCCAGTTCCTCACCAACAAGGGGATCGAGGTCCTCACCGACGAGGTGGCCATCGGCCGCGAGGCCGACCTGGTGGTGGTGCTGGGCGGCGACGGCACGCTCATCCACGCCGCCACGCTGCTCGACGGCCGCCCGGTGCCCATCCTGGGCATCAACATGGGCAGCCTGGGCTTCATGACCGAGACGCCGCAGAGCGAGATGTACCCGGCGCTCGACCAGGTGCTGGAGGGCAAGGCGCTGATGACGCAGCGCATGAAGCTGCGCGTCCACCTGCACCGGGGGGGGCGGCCGGAGCGGGCCCTCGACACCGAGGTCCTGAACGACGTGGTCATCGCCAAGAGCCCGTTCAGCCGCATGGCCGAGCTCGACACCCGCTGCAGCGGGAAGTACGTGTCGACCCTCAAGGCCGACGGCATGATCGTGGCGACTCCCACCGGCTCCACCGCCTACGCGCTGGCCGCCAACGGCCCCATCCTCTACCCGACCATGCGCGGCGTGGTGCTGGCCCCCATCTGCCCCCACACGCTGACGCAGCGGCCGCTGGTGGTGCCGGACGACGAGACGCTCGACATCATCCTCATGAACGACGCCGAGGTCTTCCTCACGCTGGACGGCAAGCGGGGGCCGGCCCTGCAGCGCGGCGACCGCGTGCAGGTGAAGCAGTCGTACAACCGGGTGCTGCTGGTGAAGAACCAGAAGCTCGACTTCTTCGGCGTGCTGCGGGCCAAGCTGCGGTGGGGGGAGCGGTAGGCGGGGTGGAG
>JANNKC010000279.1:0-10951 GCA_031396105.1 Anaeromyxobacter sp. | reverse complement strand
ACGCCCACCGACCTGGCCGCCCCGCAGAGCTCCTCCCAGGTGGTCGGGTCGACCGGCACGCCCTCCGCGATCCGCCTGGCGCGCGACGCCAGCTCCGGCTCGCCGGCCACCAGCACCGGGAGGTCCGGATCGGCCGGCGGCGACGCCTTGACGTGGTCGATGGCGGCGGCGATCTGCGCCTCGAGCCCCGCGGCGCCCGGGAGCCGGGCCGGGTCCACGAGGAAGGAGAGCATGTTGTTGATGATGCGGTCGCGCTGAAAGGGGACCGTCGACACGGTGCCGCCGCCGGTGAGCGCGCCGGCCAGGAGCTCGCACAGGAAGGCCAGGCCGTAGCCCTTGTGAAGGCCGAAGGGCAGGATGGCGCCGCGCGGCGCCTGGTACATCACGGCCGGATCGGTGGTGCCACGCCCCGCGGCGTCGATCAGGACGCCCTCCGGCAGCCGCTCCCCCTTGTTGAGGGCCACCCGCACCTTGCCGAGCGCCACCAGGCTGGTGGCGAAGTCGAGCACCACCGCCGGCTTGCCGCCCGCGGCGGGCAGGGCCGCGCAGAACGGGTTGGTGGCGAAGCGCGCGTCGCTCCCGCGGAAGGGCGCGACCATGGGCGGGTGCCCCACCACGTTGACGAAGTGGATCGAGACCAGCCCCTCCGCCGCCGCCTGCTCGGCGTAGGTGCCGACCCGCCCGACGTGGAAGGCGCCCGAGAGCGACACCAGGGCGACGCCGGCGGTGCGGGCGCGCGCCATGCCCGCCGCGGTCGCCTCGCGCGCCACCACCTGGCCGAAGCCGTGCTTCCCGTCCACCGCCAGGATGGAGCCGCCGGCGTCGTGGATGGCGGCGTGCGCGCGCGGGTCGAGGAGGCCGGCCGCGATGGCGCGCAGGTAGAGCGGCAGCATGCCGACGCCGTGGCTGTCGTGGCCGGCCAGGTTGGAGTCGACCAGGTGGTCGGCCACGGTGCGCGCGTCGGCCGCCTGCGCGCCGGCGGCGCCGAGGACGCGGGCGGTGGCCAGGCGCAGCCGCTCGTGCTGGACGGTGATCATGTGACGCTCCTACCATGCGCCTCGCCATGACGGCACACCGCTCGCTCACCGCCGGCCAGGCCCGGACGCTCCACCTGGCCGCCCAGGGGCTGCTGGCCCGCCCCGCCGGGCCGGCCTCGCGGGGCGACGTGCGCGCCGCGGTGGCGCGGATGGCGCTGCTCCAGCTCGACACCATCCACGTGGTGGCCCGCAGCCACCACCTGGTCCTGTTCGCGAGGCTCGGGGACTACCAGCCGGCGTGGCTCGACGAGCTGGTGGCGGAGGCGGCGCTCTTCGAGGTCTGGGCCCACGAGGCCTGCATCGCGCCCATCGAGGAGTTCGGGCTGCACCGCCGCTCGCTGGAGACGCGCGACCACTGGTTCATGAACCGGGCGCGGCGCCTGCTGAAGGAGCAGGAGCCCGGGATGCGCGCGCTCCTCGAGCAGATCCGGGCGAGCGGACCGGTGAGGACGGCCGACTTCAAGAGCCCGCGTCAGGGTGCGTCCGGGTGGTGGGGCTGGAAGAAGGAGAAGGACTGGCTGGAGGCCTGGCTCGCCCTGGGTGAGCTGATGGTGGCGCGCCGCGAGCGGTTCCAGCGGGTCTATGACCTGACGAGCCGGGTCTACCCGGCGGCTGCATCCCAGGCCCTGCCGAGTCCGGCCGAGGCCGACCGGGCCCTGGTGGAGCGGGCGGTGCGCGGGCTGGGGGGGACCCCCGCGCGCGGGGTCCCCCACAAAATACGGCCCCCCCCGCCGCGCGGCGAGCCGGCGCAGCCGCCCCGCCACCAGGACGGCACGCAGGAGCGGGTGGAGGTGCGGGGCTGGGAGGCGCCGGGCTTCGTCCACCGCGATCACCTGGCCCTGGTCGAGCGGGTCGCCGCCGGCGAGGTGGCGGCCACCCACACCGCGCTCCTCTCACCCTTCGACCCGGTGGTGTGGGACCGGGAGCGGGCGCTGGCCATGTTCGGGTTCGAGTACCGGCTGGAGTGCTACCTGCCGGCCGCCCGGCGCCGCCACGGCTACTTCGTCCTCCCCATCCTGCGGCGGGGTGCGCTGGTGGGCCGGCTGGACGCCAAGGCCCACCGGGCCGAGCGGCGCTTCGAGGTGAAGGCGCTGCGCCTGGAGGAGGGCGTCCGGCCGAGCGCGGCCTTGCTCCGGGACCTGGGGCGCGCCCTCGGGGACTGCGCCCGCTGGCACGGGACGCCCGAGGTCGAGCTGCGACGCACCGTGCCGGCCTCGGTGCGGCGGCCGCTGGCGGCGCTGCTGTAGGGTCAGGGCTGCGGAGCGCGGCCGATGGGTCTACGCTGCACGTGACCCCGGGGCGGCGCGGCGCGCCGGCCGAGGTCCAAGCGGGAGCGACCTTGAGCCTGCCCGACCAGAGCAACCCGTACCGCTTCGACGCCTTCCTCGCCTGGCGCGACCGCCTCGACTACTACGCCGACGACCCCTTCCTGCAGCGGGTGGTGCGGCGCGCCGCGGCGGACCGGTTCGGACAGGTCGACGCCGAGGCCCGCGCCCTCTCCGCCCGGGCGTCCTTCCGCTGGCGCGACGTGGCCAACGCCGTGGCGGTTCCGGAGCTGCGCCCCCGCCTGGTCCACTGGGACGCGCACCACCACCGGGTCGACCAGATCGTGCGGCCGGCCGAGCTGGAGGCGGTGGAGCGCGAGGTCTTCTCGGAGGGGCTCTTCTCGGCACGCACCGGGCTGGCCACGCGCCTGGCGAAGCTCTTCCTCATCTACCAGAACGGCGAGGCCTGCATCGCCTGTCCGCTGGTCTGCACCGAGGGCATGGTGGCGGCGCTCGACCGGCTGGCCGACCGACGGGAGACCCTCGCCATCCGCGACCAGCTGAAGGAGGGGGCCGGCGGGCGCTTCGCCATCGGCGCGCAGTTCCTGACCGAGATCCAGGGAGGCTCCGACGTCCCCGCCAACCGCCTGGAGGCCGTCGAGGTGGACGGGCGCTGGCGGCTCCACGGGGCCAAGTTCTTCTGCTCGGTGGCGCACGCCGACTACGCGCTGGTGACGGCCAAGCCGCGCGGCTCGGAGGCGGTCGGGCTCTTCGTGACGCCCTGCTGGGCGCCCGGCGAGACCGGGCGCCGGCGCAACGGCCTCACCATCGACCGGCTCAAGTGGAAGATGGGCACCGCGGAGCTGCCCACCGCCGAGATCACCTTCGACGGCGCCGAGGCGTGGCCGCTCGGTCCGCTCGACCGCGGGCTCGCCAACGTGGTGGCCGCGGTGCTGACGCCCTCGCGGCTCACCGTCGGCCTGGCCTCGGCCGCTTTCATGACGCGGGCGGTGCGCGAGGCGGCCGGCTACGCGCACCTCCGCGAGGCCTTCGGCCAGCCGCTGGAGGCCTTTCCCATGGTGCAGGCGCAGCTCGAGGACCTGACCCTGGCGGCGCAGCGCACCACCGCCGGCGCCTTCGAGGTCTACCGGCGCTTCCACCAGGCCGGCGGGGTGTTTCCGGAGCCGGCTCCGTCCACGCCGGCCCGGCGGCGCATCCTCGAGGCGCGCACGCTCGTCATGCTCCAGAAGGTGGTGGCCGCCGAGGACGCCACCCTGGCCATCCGCGAGGCGATGGGGATCTTCGGCGGCAACGGGGTCATCGAGGACTTCTCCTGCCTGCCGCGGCTCTTCCGCGACTCGGCGGTCAACGAGCTCTGGGAGGGGCCGCGCAACGTGCTCCTGGCCCAGGTCCACCGCGACCTGCAGCGTGCCGCCACCTGGTATCCGACCGAGGAGCTGGTGGGCAGCCTGGTCGGCGGGGCCGAGCCCACGCTCGCCTCGTCGCTGGCCCGGGAGGTGGCCGAGCTGGTGGCGCACCCCAGCCTGCTCACCCGGGACGCCGCCACGGTGTCCGTCTGCCGCCGGTGGGACGCCGCCTGCCGGCGGCTGGTGCACCTGTTCCAGGAGGCGGCACGGGCGGCCGTCGAGGCGGGCGGGTAGACGCCCACCAACGCGCCGCGCCCCGGGCTCGAACGCGGACCTCCTCGATCACCCGCTCCTCTGCGAGCGGAACTCCTTGGGGCGCGCGTAGGCGCGGGGCGCCCGCGCAGGCCCGGCCGGGACCCGCGCCCGGTTCACGGGCGGAGTAGGAGAGGGCGCATGGCTCGACCCCCTCGCTCGCCGCCCGCACCGGCCGCCGCCGCCACCCACGTCGTCCTCCTCCGGGGAGTCAACGTGGGGGGCAAGAACCGGCTGCCGATGAAGGAGCTCGTCGCCCTGCTCCAGGCGGCCGGCGGCGAGGAGGTCCGGACCTACATCCAGAGCGGGAACGCCGTCCTGAAGGCCAGCGCCGCGGTCGCGCGGCGCCTCCCGGCGGACCTCGAGGGGCGCATCGAGGCGCGGCTGGGCCTCCGCGTCCCGGTCATCCTGCGGACGGCGCAGGAGCTTCACCGGGTGGCGGCGCGCCATCCCTTCTCGGAGGGCGCGGTCGAGCCGCGGCTGCTCCACGTCGCCTTCCTCGCCGACGCGCCGGAGGCGGCCGCCGTGAAGGCGCTCGACCCGCTCCGCTCGCCGCCCGACCGGTTCGTCGTGCGGGGGCGCGAGGTCTACCTCTGGTTCCCGAACGGGAGCGCCCGCAGCCGGCTGACCACCGACTACCTCGACCGGACGCTCGGGACCACCAGCACCTGGCGCAACTGGCGCACCGTGCAGGAGCTCACGGCGCTCCTGGCCGGCTGAACCTCGACGCTCACCGATCAGGTACCGACGCGGCGACGGCTCACCGCCGGCGGTGCGCTCGCGTGTCGGGGTCAGGCGACCGCTTCCGTCCTTCGCGCCGGGTGGAATGGGCAGGGCTCGCCGAGGCACTCGGCGTTCCGCTCGCTCCAGTCACAGGCCGCGCCGCGGCCCTCCAGCCGCACGTCGAGCGCCTCCCGGGCCACCCGGACGCCGGTCAGGATGGCCAGCCAGGTGGTCCGCTTGCAGCAGCGCGGGCCACCGAGCCCGCCGATCACCGTGAGCGCCCGGCCGGTGGCCTTGTTGGCCGTGCCCCAGGCCTGCTGGGCGAGCGGCGTGGCGCCGGTGGCGAGCGAGGCGAAGATGCCCACGCCGACCCCGGCGCCGCAGGCGCCCTGGAAGCCGCAGAATCCACCCGGCACGGCGTCGGCGCGCCGGCGCGCCTCCGTGAGCAGGCCCGCCTTGGCCTCAGGGGTGCCGCGGGCGTTGGCGAGCGCCGTGAGCAGCACCGCCGGCACCAGGAAGTGATGCTCCGGGCCGTGGAGCTTCAAGCTCGGGTGGCGCATCAGCCCCGTGGCGAGCGCCACCGGGTCGGTCGATGCGCTCGCCAGGCAGACCCGCTCGATGACATCTCTGGCGGGCGAGGCGTGGCAGGTGTCGCACACGTAGTGGCCTGCGCCGCAGGCCACGGGACTCGACCCGGGGGCGCCGCACAGCGCGCAGGCGACGGGCGCAGCCGCGGTCCGGTAGACCAGCGCCGCGCCGCAGATGAGGCAACCGTGGTGGTGGGCAGTCACGGAGCGTCGCCCAGGCCGTAGAAACGGGCGCCCAGCCCGTAGAGCTCCTTGACGGGCCGGCAGTCGGTCTCCAGCGCGGTGCCCGTCCGGTTCCACGCCACCGCGCCGCAGCCGCCTCCGCAGACCGGCGCGAGCGAGCACTCCTGGCAGGTCGGGATGGTGAGCGTGCTGCGGCCGCTCCACCTGGCGACGGCGGCTTCGTCGCGCGTCACCTCCGGGAAGAAGGAGCCGAGCCGGTGGGCCGGGTGGCCCACCGTGGCCGTGCAGCCGAAGACGCCGCCGTCGGGCGAGAAGGCCCACTCGGTCTTGGTGGCCGGGCAGGCGTCGAAGCTGGCCGGCGGAAGCTCACCGGTCGCGGCGAGGTGGGAGAGGCCGTGGAAGCGCGGCGCGTGGAAGCGGCGCAGCACCGGGTGCGCCTCGCAGAGCTCGACGTAGCGGGCCCACAGCTCGACCCGGTCGAAGAGGGCGCCGGCGTCCTGCCGGCTGGCGCAGCCGAAGAGCTCGTAGTTGCGCCCGATCTGCGTCTTGAACATCCCGGCCGGCAGGTCGAGCCAGCCGCGCGCCGCCGCGAAGGAGGCCAGCTCCGGCAGGTGGGGCAGGTTCTCCTTGTCGGCCACCACCCGCAGGTTGACCGGTACGCCGGCCGCCACCAGCGCGTCCACGCCGGCCACGATCCGGTCGAAGGTGCCGCGGCCGTCCTTGTGCGGCCGGCGGGCGTCGTGCAGCGCGCTGGGGCCATCCAGCGTGACCTGGACCTCCTTGACGGTGCCGCCACGGAGGAGCGGGACGAGCGCCTCCAGGTCGTGGCCGTTGGTGACGGCCGCCACCTTCATCTTCCGGGCGGCGGCGCCCTCCAGGAAGCGGCCGATCCGGTCGCGGTGGGCCGGCGTGTCGCGCAGCGGCTCGCCGCCGAACAACGTGATGTAGGGCCGGACGGCGCCGCCAAGGTGGTGGCGGTCCACGTAGGCGAAGAACGCCTCGATGGCCTCGGGCGAGATGAGCCCGGCTGAGGCCGGGTCGAAGAGCTCCTGGTAGCAGTAGGTGCAGGCCAGGTTGCAGCCGAAGCTCGGGACGACGATGAGCTGGGTCTGGGTGAGCGCCACCTCGGCGCGCCAGGTGGCGAGGGCGCCCTCGAGCAGGGCCTCGTCCTCGGCCGCGGTCTCCACCACGAAGCCGGCCTCCCGGAGCGTGGCCAGTGGCAGCGAGGAAGGGAGGTGCCCGCCCGGGAGGGCGCGCAGCGCGTCGGCGGAGGCGAGCGGCAGCAGGGCAGCCTGTCCGGAGAGGGGCTGGACCAGCAGGACCTCGTCGCGGCCGGGGACGTCCGCGAGGATGGCGTGGCGGGAGAGCTGCATCTTGGGCTCCAGGGTCGTGCGGGGCCTGTGGGCCGCGACCGTCAGGCTGAGGACGCGGACGCCACCCTTTTCGTAGGGGGCGGTGCGTCGAAGGATCTGGACGTCGGTGAGGCCGGCCGCGGCGATGGCGGCCAGGTACTCGACCTCTGGAATGGCGCCGCCGTAGCAGGCCGCCCACGCAGCCGGATCCACACGGACCGACTCGGGGAGCGGGGCCTCCGAGACGACGTCTGACACCACCAGCCGCCCTCCGGGCGTGAGGAGCCGTGAGATCTCCCGGTAGACGGCGGCCTTGTCGAGCGCGTGGTTGATGGCGCAGTTTGAGATCACCGCGTCGGCGCAGGCGTCGGGCAGCGGCACCGCCGCCAGATCGCACTGGAGCACCCGGACCTGGGCCAGCCTCGCCGTCTGCTGGCGCGCCGCCTCCACCATCCGGGTCGTGGCGTCGATCCCGATGACCTCACCGGCCTCGCCAACCAGCGCGGCCGCCCGGAGGAGGTCGCCGCCCCGCCCGCAGCCGAGGTCGACGAACCGCTCTCCGGGGCGCAAGGCCGCCAGGTCCAGCGCAGGCCCGCAGGAGAGCGACCCCGGCGCCGTTGCGAGCCCGTGATAGCGCGCCGCGACGGCGTTCTCGATGGACTCTCCGGTGGGGTTCGATCCGTCGCTCATGTGGTGTCCCCCTGTGGGAGCCCCGCCGGCCCCCGAGGATTCCCCTGCGGAGGGGTCAACCCCAGGCGGCAAGGAACCCGATGACCTCCGGTCGGCTCCGACTTCTACGAGGAGGGTGCCATGACCGGACCCATGCTTCGGCGCTGCACCTGCCAGGAGGTCGGGGACCGGCTCTCCGAGTACCTCGACGAGGAGCTCGGCGCAGTGGACCGGGCCAGGCTGGCGCTCCACCTGGCCGCCTGTCCGCGGTGCGCGGCGGCGGCAGCCGCCTTGGCGGAGACCATCCGCGCCATTCACCGCGCCTCGGGGTGGGCTGGCTGCCGGCCGGCGTGCCGCCTTCGCTGAGCGGGTCAGGCGGCGACGCGCGCGGCCGCCTTCAGGTACTTCTGCGCGGCCAGCGCCGCGATGGTGCCGTCGGCCACGGCCGTCGTGATCTGGCGGAACGACTTGGATCGCAGGTCGCCGGCGACGTAGAGGCCTGGGATGGGCGTGGACATGTCCTCCCCCGTCACCACGTAGCCGGAGGGGTCCAGCGGCACGAGCCCCTGGAGCAGGTCGACGCGCGGCTCGGAGCCGATGAAGACGAACACCCCGTCGGTCGCCACGTCGGTGAGCTGGCCCGTCTTCAGGTCCTCGACCGTCATCCGCTGGAGGGCGCCGTCGCCGCCGAAGGCGCGGGGTGCCGCGTTCCAGGTGATCTTGATCTTGGAGTGGTGGAGCGCCTCCTCGACGGACGTCGCCTCGGCGCGCAGCTCGGCGCGACGGACCACCAGCGTCACGCTGCGGGCGAACCGCGTCAGGAAGAGCGACTCCTCGACGGCCGAGTTGCCGCCGCCGATGACGTGGACGTCCTTCCCCTCGAAGTAGGCGCCGTCGCAGGTGGCGCAGGAGCTGATGCCTCGCCCCCGGAACTTCGCCTCGCCGGACACGCCGAGCTGCCTCGGCCGCGCGCCGGTGGCCACGATGACGGCCGGGGCGTCGACGGTCTCCACCTCGTCGAGCTCGAAGGTCTTCGACGGGCCGGACAGGTCGTGGCCCGTGATCTCGATGGCGCGGCGGATGCTGGCGCCGAAGCGCTCTGCCTGCAGCGCGAAGGCCTTGGCGAGGTCGGCGCCCTTCACGTCCTCCGGGAAGCCCGGGTAGTTGGACACCTTGTGGGTGGTCTTCACCTGTCCGCCCGCCACGCTCTCGTCGAGGACCAGCGTGCGGAGGCGGGCGCGGGACGCGTAGATGGCGGCAGCCAGCCCGGCCGGCCCGGCGCCGACGATGATGAGGTCATGCGTGGGCATGGGCAGGCGCCTCAGGGGCTGCCGAGCAGCGCCTCGACCCGCGACTTGATGGTGCTGCGCTTGATGTCCTCGCCGCCCAGCCGCGGCCCCTGCTCCTGGCCGCCGCGGTCGAAGAAGACCAGCGTCGGGCTGCCAGTCACGCCGAGCTTCTGGGCCAGCTCCCGGCTCCCCTGGCGGAAGATCTTGTAGAATCGGGCACGCCCGGCGAGCTGCTCGGCCACCGCGGTGAGCTTCGGGGCCAGCGCCTCGCAGGGCGGGCACTCGGTGGAGAAGAAGTCGAGCACCACCGGCTGGCCGGCGGCCAGGACCAGCTTCTCGAAGTCGGAGGCGGAGATCTCGGTGACGTGATCGCTCATGGCGGCTCCAAGTGAATGCGCCCCGCCCCCGGGCGCTGCCCATGGTGGCGAGGCGGTGAGGGGAAGGAAGAGGTGCGGGGGCCGGGAGGCCCCCGCGGTGCTTCAGTCGTGGCAGCCCGACACGAGCCGGGAGGCCTTGGCGCAGCACTGCGCCGTGTTCTCGATCGTGCAGCAGGCCTTCTTCACCTTCGTCAGCAGCTTCATCGGACGTCCTCTCTCAGGCGGCGAGGTGCTTCTCCAGCTTCTGACCGCTCCAGCCCATGGGAGCCAGGGTTGGTCGGGGAGGTTCATGCAGAGCGGGCCGGCGCCGCCCCAGCGGGCGCAGTCAGGGAACCAGGCTCAGCCCCTCCCGGGCCGAGAGCTGGTCAGGGGCATAGGTCAGTACCGCCTCGAACACCTCGCGGGCCTCCTTGAACCGCCCGAGCCTGAGCAGGGTCCACCCGAGCCCGGTGCGCATCTCGGCGCTGGCAGGCCAGGCGGCCAGCGCCCGGCGGTAGAGCGGCTCCGCGCGCTGCCACTGGCCCTGGCTGTACTGGATGAAGGCGAGCCGGCTCACGGCGGTGAAGTCCCCCGGGGCCAGCGCCAGCACCTCCTCGCCGATCCGCTCGGCGTCCTTCCACCTCCGCAGTGCCATGAGCGGGAGCATCGCGCCCAGGCGCGCCTCCACCGCGGCGGGTTCGAGCGTCATGGCGCGCTGATAGGCCTCGGCGGCCTGGGCGTGGCGGCCGGCCAGGTGGTGGAGCCAGCCCTTGCGGAGCTGGCCCACGTAGGTGCCGCCCGCCGGCCCGAGCCGCTCCAGGAGGTCGCCGGCGCCGGTGTAGTCGCCGCGCGCCTCGGCCGCGTAGGACTGCCGGTAGAGGTCGGGGATGGAGTCTGCCGCACCGGCGGCGGGCACGACGAGCAGCAGGGCGAGCGGGAGGGCGAGGCGCATGGGTATCACCAGGAGGAGGTTCAGAACGAGAAGGAGAGGCCTGCGGAGATCCGGGTGGCCGTGGAGTCGGCCGGCGCAGCCGATGCGGGGAGCGGCCGCCAGCCCTCGAGGTCGGCGGCGAGCCAGGCGCGGGCGCGGTGTCCCAGCATGAGGCTGGTCTGGAGCCTCGCCGCCCACTGGAGCTGGTCCGGCAGGTCGTAGAGCACGCCCGCCTCGAGATCGACGGGGCGCCGCTGCGGCCCGTACTCGCCGGAGAGCGTCATGCTCCATGGGCCGCGCCACTCGATCGCCGCCAAGGCGGCGCTCGTCGAGCCACCCTCCGCGAGCTGCGTCCGGGCGCCGGCCCGGAGCGCCCACCGGTCACCGAGGAGGAGCGTGCCGGTGCCCTCGAGCTGGGTGGTGGTCAGGTCCTCGTACCAGGTGGTCACCGCCGAGGCTCTCCACTCCAGGCCGAAGCGGGCCATGGCGGACAGCCCGGCCGCGGCGCCGCCGTGACCGTAGACCTGCTGCACGCCGGCCCTGGTGGCGGCCGAGCGGGTGATGCCCGCGCCGTGAAGCACGAGCTGCCAGTCCGGCGCGGCATGACCGAACCAGAGGTGCCCCTCGCTCTGGATGGGGGCGGCCGTCTCCGAGCCCATGCCCCGACCGCCGCCCGTGAAGCTGGCGGTCGTGCCGAGGCCCCGGTAGAGCGCACCGAGCACCCAGCGGTCCTCCAGCTGGGCGTCCAGCCGGAGCGCTCCCGTGTAGAGCGAGCTCCGCGTGGTCTGCCCGCCGTAGACGGTGCCGCTGGCGAAGAGGGCGAGCCAGAGCTGGTCCGGTGCGCCGCGGCCGAGCTGGGCATCCGCCAGCCCCTGCCGCG
>JANNKC010000248.1:0-5144 GCA_031396105.1 Anaeromyxobacter sp. | reverse complement strand
GCTCCGCCGCCGCCCGCTCCGCGGCCAGGCGCGCCAGCGCCTCGGCGGAGAGGCCGGCGGGCCGGGCCGGTGGGCGCCAGCTCACCTGGGCCAGGACGCGCAGCGGTGCGGCGCCAGGCGAGCGGTCGAGGCCGGTGGAGAGCGCCAGGCCGGCGTCGATGGCGCCGCGCCGCCAGTGGCCGCCCAGCAGGGCCTCCACGGGCGAGGTGGCGGCGCCGTCGAACTGGTAGCGGCCGAAGAGCTCCGGCCCGAAGCGCCACGGGCCCACGCGCCAGGCGCCCGCGGCGGAGAAGGACAGGGCCGGGCCGGTGCTGGTGAGGACCCGGTCGCTGGACTCGCGGTGGAGGTAGCCGAGCGTGCCGCCGTACTCGAGCGGCCCGGCGCTCCCGCTGGCCACCAGCCTGGGCTGGACGCGGACGGCGCCGTCGGAGGAGAAGGCCTCCTCCGAGCCGGTCGGGATCCAGAGGTCGACGGCCGCGGCCAGGTCGAGCGGTCCGAGCCTCGGCAGCGGCGTCCGGACGCCCACCTTCACGTCGCCGAGCGCGACCGCCGAGACCTCGGGCAGGGCGGCGATGGGGCGTGAGCCGGACTGGAAGAGGGCCACCGGCAGGGCCACGTCGAGGAGGAGCCGATCGCCCAGCCCCAGCGAGCCCTGCAGGAAGCCCCAGAACTGGCGGTGGACGAGGCGCCCGCCCGGCACGGTGACGCCGTCGATCTGCAGGACCAGCGGCTCCCTGGCCCAGGAGAGGACCATGGCGGCGGCCGGTGCCAGGTGGCCCGGCACCCCGGTGTCTGGCACCGAGAAGAACCGATCGCCGGCCGGCGGCGGCTCGTAGGTCTGCAGGGCGAAGCCCCGGGAGCCTGGGGCGGGGGTCTGGGCCGCCGCCGCCGCCCCCGCGCAGGCGAGGAGGAGGGCCGCGGCCGCGCGGAGGCCGCTCATGCCCGCCTTCCGGCCTGCGGCGCATCGGACCGCCGACGTCGCCGGGCCGTCAGCCCCAGGGCCAGCAGCGACCAGAGCGCCAGGGCGCCGCCGCCGGCGCTGCCGCAGCCGCAGCCGCCAGCTCGTGCGTCGAGCGCGGCCGGAGCCACGCAGGCCTGCTGCACGCAGAGGGCGCCGCCGGAGCAGTCGGCGTCGGAGTCGCAGCGCAGGAGGCGCTCCACCGTGACGGCGATGGTGAAGTCGCCGGTGGCGCCGTCGGTGTCGGTGAGCCGGAAGGTGAACTGGTCCTCGCCGGCGAAGCCGTCGGCTCCCGTGTAGCCCACCTGCAGGTTGGGGAGGTCGGTCGAGGTGGCGCCGTGGATCGCCGCCGCCGTGACCTCCAGGGTGAGCGGGTCGCCGTCCGCGTCGTAGCCGGCGTCGACCGGGGCGAGCGGCCGCTCCGGAGAGGCGAGGCGGTGGCGCCAGGCGCTGGAAACGCCGAACGGAGCGGCCGTCGCGGCCACCGGGTCCAGCTCCGCGGCCAGGTCGACTCCGGCCGGGCCGGCGTCGAAGAGCTCGAGCCCGTCCCCCTCGTCCATGCGCCACCACCCGAGCAGCCACGGCTGGGGGCCCTGGAGCGGGCGCCGGGCGTCGGCGCTCAACGCGGCGGAGGTCCGGATGGCCGACCAGACGCGCAGCTCGTCCAGCTCGCCCAGGAAGCCCTCGCCAACGGTGAGCGTCTCGCCGGGCGTGGCGCCGAAGCGGCCATCCACCGAGCCGACCTCGGTGCCGTCGAGGAGCACGGTGACGGCGGCGTCGCCGCCGAGCAGCGCCACCTGGTGCCAGGCGCCGTCGGAGAGGTCGGCCGGGATGGTGGTGGTGGTGGTGCCCAGCGTCACCGTCAGGCCGGTTCGGGCCGGCGTCACGCCCAGGGCCCAGCGGGCGGCCGCGGCGTCGCCGAGCCTGGCCAGGGTGGGCGTGGGACCGGCCTGGTCCGGGGTGGTCCAGGCGGCGCGAGCCCACACCTCGACGGTGCCGGCGGGCTGGTCGAGCGCGCGGGCCGCCGTGGCGGTGGCGCGCAGGGCCTGGCCTGGACCGAGCAGGAGGGCGGTGCCGGAGCCGCCCACCGGGGCCGTGTTCTGGACCAGCTGGCCGCCCTGGAGCGTGGCGGAGGCGGCGCCGAAGTCGGCGCTCGCGGCGAGCTGCGCGGTGACCTGGTGCGAGCCCTTCCGCAGCGTGCGGGTGGTGAGCCGCGCCACGCCGTCCACCAGGGTGGCGGTGCCGAGCACGGCATCTCCGTCCTTGAAGGTGATGGTGCCGCCCGGCGAGGCGTGCTCCGGCGTGGCCGTGGCCGTGAAGGTGACCGGCCGACCGGCGCGCGACGGGTTGCGCGACGAGGCCAGGGCGAGCGTGAGGTCGCCCTGCGTGACGGTGAGCATGGCGCCACCGCTGCCCGGGGAGAAGCCCGCCCCGCCGCCGTAGGAGGCGGTGAGCTGGTGGAGCCCGGCCGGCGGCGACAGGAGCGTGAAGGTGGCCGCGCCCGCGGCGTCCACCGGGGCGGTGCCGACGGCGGTGGCGCCGTCGAGGAGCGCGATGGTGCCGCCCGGGATGCCGGCGCCGGGGACGCTCGAGGTGAGCGTGACCGTCACGCTCACGTCCTCGCCGAAGACGGCGGGCGAGGGGCTGGCCACCACGGCGACCGAGACGGCGGTGCCCTGCACGTCCTGCGTCGCCGTGCCCCGGCTGCCCCCGAAGGCCGCGTCGCCGCCGTACTCGGCGGCGAGGGCGCGGAGGCCGGCCTCCAGCGTGGAGGTGACCAGGGTGGCCGCGCCGCCCACGCCGACCGGGGCGGTGCCGAGGACGGTGCCGCCGTCCGTGAAGGTGACGGTACCGCCAGGGCTGCCGGCGCCAGGGGCCACCGGCCGGACGGTGGCGGTGAGCGTGACCGGCTGGCCGAAGGTGGTGGGGGAGCCGGAGGTCACGAGCGCGGTCTCGCTGGCGGCCTTGGCGACCGTCTGGAGGCGGGTCCCCGCACCGCCCAGGAAGGCGCCGTCACCGTCGTAGCTGGCCGTGATGGTGCGATCTCCGGCCGCCAGGACGCCGGTGATGAGCTGTCCGGAGCCGCCGGCCAGCGTCACGGTCCCGAGGGTGGTGGGGCCGTCGGTCAGGGTGACCAGCCCGGTCGGCGTTCCGGCCCCGGGCGCGGCCGCGTCCAGGAACACCGCGATGGTCACCGGCTCGCCGAAGGCGGAGGGCGACGGGCTGGTAATCACCGCCACGGTCACCCCGGCCTTGCCGATGGTGAGCGCGGTGGGCGAGGACGTGTCCGACGCGGCGAAGCGGCCGTCGCCCGGGTAGGTGACGGTGACGGCGTGGTCGCCCACGGGCAAGGCGCCGGTGACGAGGGTGGCCAGGCCCGTCAGTGGATCGGCGGGGGCCGTGCCCAGCACGGTGGTGCCGTCCCTGAAGGTGACCAGGCCGGAGGGCGCGCCGGCGCCGGGCGCCACCACCGCGACGGCTGCGGTCAGCGTGACGAGCTGGCCGGAGACGGCGGGCGACGGCGCGACCGCCAGCGTGGTCAGGGTCGCCGCCGGCTGGACCAGCGCCGTGACGGGCAGGGCGGAGGACGGCTGGTGGTCGGTGGCCCCGGCGTAGCGCGCCACCACGTCGTGGCTGCCCACCGACAGCGCCGCGGTGGTGAAGGAGGCCTGGCCCATGGCGTCGAGCACGGCGCTGCCCAGGAGGGCCACGCCGTTCTCGAGGAAGTCGATCCGCCCGCCGGGCACGCCCGCCGCGGAGGTGACCGAGACCGAGAAGGTGACCGGCTGGCCGTAGGCCGACGGGGACGGCGTCACCGCGGCCACGGCGGCGGTGCCCGCCGGCGTGACCAGGTGGGTCAAGGGGCCCGAGGTGCGCGGCTCGAAGCTCCCGTCGCCACCGTAGGAGGCGGTGACGAGGTGGCTGCCGGTGGCGAGACCGGAGGCGCTGAAGCGAGCCTCGCCGTTCAGATCGACGGGGCCGGTGCCGAGCACCTGCGCCCCCTCGGAGAAGGTGACCGTGCCGGTGGGCAGCCCGGCGCCGGGGGACTGGACCGAGACGCGGGCCGAGAAGGTGACCGGCGTCCCGAGGGTGGAGGGCGAGGGGGCCGACGTGAGCGCCACCGAGGTCCGCGACTTCAGGACCTCTTGGGACTGCGTGGAGGAGGGGCCGGCGGTGAAGCGCGAGTTCGGGAGGAGCCGGGCGAGGAGCGGGTGCGTTCCCACCGCGAGCGTCGAGCCGGTGCCCGTGGCCCGGCCGGTGGCGTCGAGGATGAGCGTGCCGAGGAGCAGGCCGTTGTCGAGGACCTCGACCGTGCCGTCGGGGATGGCGCCGCTGGGGGCGGTGGCCACCACCCGGATGCTCCAGGTGACGAGCTCGCCGAAGGCCGACGGGTTGGGGCTGGAAACCAGCGTGACGGTGGCCGTGGCCTGGAGCACGCCGAGGGGCACCGGCAGACTGCTGCTCTCCAGGAAGCTCGCGTCGCCGGCGTAGACCGCCGTCACGGCGTGAGGCCCGGCCGGGAGCTCCGTGGTGGTGAAGGTGGCCTTGCCGGCGGAGTCCAGCGGGACCACCTGGAGCAGCGTGGTGCCGTCCATGAAGGTGATGGTGCCCGAGGGGGCGCCCACGCCGAAGAAGACCGGCGTGACCGTGGCGCCGAAGGTGACGGGGGCGCCGTAGACGGGCGCCGTGCCGGAGACCGTCACGGCGGTCGAGGTGAAGGCGCGCTGCACGGCCTGCGTCAGGGTGGCCGAGGTGGCGCCGAGGAAGCGCGGGTCGCCGCCGTAGCTCACGGTGAGCGCGTGGAGGCCCACGGGAAGGGTGGCCACCGCCAGCGAGGCCTGGCCGGCCGGGTCGAGGAGGCCGCTGGCGATCGGCGTGACGCCCTCGAGCAGCGTGACGGTGCCGCTCGGCACGCCTGCGCCCGGCGTGGTGGCGGCGACGGTGACGGTGAAGGTGGCCACCTGGCCGAAGACCGTGGGCGACGGGCTGACCGCGACCGCGACGGCGGTGGCCGCCTGGCTCACCACCTGGGTGAGGGTGGCGCTGCCGGAGAGGAAGGAGGGGTCGCCGGGGTAGCTGACGGTGATGAGGTGGCTCCCCACGGCGAGCGCCGAGGTGGAGAAGGCGGCGGAGCCGCCGGCCAGCGTGAGCGCGAACGGGGCGCCGCCGCCGACGGTGACGGTGA
>JANNKC010000222.1:0-8124 GCA_031396105.1 Anaeromyxobacter sp. | reverse complement strand
CCGGACTACGGGAGCACGCCGCCCATCGACTCTCGGTGCGAAGAGCTCGAGAGGTCGTGGATGTGGCCGCGCACCTTGGCGAGCAGGTCCGCGTCGAGCTTCACGTCGTGCACCTGGAGCGCGTGATGGCTCAGCTGTTCGACCACCTCCTCGTCCGAGTGGCCTCGAGCGACCCAGTCGCAGTCCAGACCGGCTTCACGGCAATGGAAGTCCTTCATGGGACTCCTCCTTTCGGGACACCAGGTAATCGCCCGCAGCGGGTGGCCGCCACGCTCGCTCGGGGGCTTCTGCGCGGCTCGGGAATCCGCCGCATGTACGAGGCGTTGCGTGCCTTCACTCCGCCTTCGGCAGCTCGAGCACGGCGAGGGTGCCGTGCCCCGCCCGGCTCTCCAGGCTCAGCACGCCGCCGTGGCTCTCCGCACCATCACGCCGGCCAGCTGGAGGCGCGAGAGGAAGGTGCCCGCCCAGGGCGCCCAGCCCATGGTGGCGGCCACGTTGCCGAGGGCATAGGCGGCGCCGCCGTAGGCGATCAGGCCGAACCAGCGCTGCTCCGCCCACCCCGGCGCGCGGGCGAGGCGGCGGGACACCAGGCCCACGTAGATGGCGATGGCTCCGGCGGCGATGGCGAGGGCGGTGGCGACGTTCATCGGTGGTCCGAGAGGGACCGTTGCACGTGGCGCGCCGCGCTGTTCGCCCGCGAGTGCTGGACCTGGCCACGGGTCGCCACCGACCCGCGAGGCTGGCCGGGCTCAACCCGGTTCAACCGACGGTCGATCCGGGGACGACGTCGCGTTCAGGTGGGCGAGCGTGCCAGCGCGGCGCCACGGAGCTCGGCGATGGCCTGCCGGTAGTCCTTGGCGCCGAAGACGGCGGTGCCGGCCACGAAGACGTTGGCGCCGGCCGCGGCCACCGCGCTCACCGTCTCCACCTTGACGCCGCCGTCCACCTGGATCTCCAGCGGGTGGTTGCGGGCGTCGGCCATGGCGCGCAGGCGGCGCACCTTCTCGGTGCAGGCCTGGATGTACGCCTGGCCGCCGAAGCCCGGGTTGACCGACATGACCAGCACCATCTCGCAGTCGCCCAGCACGTACTCGACGGCCTCCAGGCCGGTGGACGGGTTGAGCGCCACGGCGGGCCTGGCGCCGGCGGCGCGGATGGCCTGCAGCGTGCGGTGCAGGTGGGGCGAGACCTCGGCGTGCACCGAGATCACGTCGGCGCCCGCCCTGGCGAAGGCCTCCACGTACCGCTCCGGCTCGACGATCATGAGGTGCGCGTCGATGGGGAGCTTCGTCACCTTGCGCACCGCCTCCACCACCAGCGGGCCGATGGTGATGTTGGGCACGAAGCGGCCATCCATCACGTCCAGGTGGATCCAGTCGGCGCCGGCGGCCTCGACGGCGCGGATCTCCTCGGCGAGCCGGCCGAAGTCGGCCGAGAGGATGGACGGGGCGATGCGGACGGGGAGGGCCATGAGGGAGCGGAGTCTAGCCGATGGAGCCGACGGTGGGGCGGGGAGCGGACCAGGGCGTCCGGAGGCTGGTGGCGTGACCGCTCGCGGTCAGGTCGCCCGCACCAGCCGCGCCGCGTAGAAGCCGTCGGCACCGTGCCGGTGCGGCAGCGTGAGGAGATCGCCGTCGGAGGTGAGCGTGTCGGCAGGGACGCTGGCGGGCGCCGGGTCGCGTCGCCAGCCCTCGGCGAGGAAGGCGGCCACCAGGTCGGGCCCCTCGGCGCGCGACAGCGAGCAGACGGCGTAGGTGACGGGCGCGCCGGGCCTGGCGTAGCGGGCCGAGCCGCGCAGGATCTCCAGCTGCAGCGTCGCCAGCCGGGCCAGGTCGGGCGCGTCGCGGCGCAGCTTCAGCTCCGGGTGGCGCCGCAGCGTGCCCAGGCCCGAGCAGGGCGCATCCACCAGCACCGCGTCGAAGCTCCCCTCGGCGAGGCCCGGCACCGGCCGCGCGGCGTCGGCGCAGACCACCGTGACGTCGAGGCCGCGGCGCGCCGCCTCCTGCCGCAGCACCTCGGCCTTGCGCGGGTGGATCTCCACCGCCACCACCTCGGAGCCGGGCCCCAGGAGCTCCGCGAGGTGGAAGGCCTTGCCGCCCGGCGCGGCGCAGGTGTCGAGGACCCTGGCCCGCCGCCCGCGCAGGTGGCCGGCCGCCATGGAGGTGGCGAGCTGCGCCCCCTCGTCCTGCACCTGGAACGGGAGCGAGCCGGCGGCGCGGGTCAGCGTGGCCACCGAGCCGCCCCCGAGCACCAGCCCGTCCGGCGAGCGCAGGCAGGGGCGCACCTCCAGCCCGGCCCGGCGCGCCGCGGCCAGGAGGTCGTCGCGCCGCGGCGAGCGGACGGTGAGGGGCGCGGCGCCGTTCATGGACCGCGCCAGGGCCAGCGCCTCGGCCGGACCGAACCAGGCCACCCACTCCTCGGCGAGCCAGCGCGGCAGCGCCTCGGCGGCGGCCACGTGGCCGGCCGGATCGACCTCCAGGCCGGGCGGCGGTGGGGGCGCCCCGGCCCGCAGCAGCGCCCGCAGCACCGCGTTGACGTAGCCGGCGGCGCGCCCGTGATCGCGCTGCTTGGCGATCTCCACCGTCTCGCCCACCGCCGCGTGGGGCGCGGTGCCCAGGTGGAGGAGCTGGTAGGCCCCCAGCCGCAGCAGCACCCGGGTGGCCGGGTCGAGCTTCTCCAGCGGGCGACTGGAGTGGGGCGCCAGGGCGGCGTCGAGCGCCAGGGCCCGCCGGAGCGTGCCGTAGGTGAGCTCGGTGGCCAGCCCCACCTCGCGCGGGTCGAGCGCGCCGACCTGCGAGAGCGCCGCGTCGAGCGCGCGCGAGGCGAAGGCGCCGCCCTCTTCGACGCGCAGCAGGACGTCGAAGGCCAGGGTGCGGGCGGTGACGGGACGGGCGCTCACCGGCCCAGCTCCAGGGCGCGCGAGCCCAGGCCGTTCAGGAAGTCGGCCGCCGACATGCGCTTCTTCCCCTCCGGCTGCAGCTCGGTGACGCAGAGTGCGCTCCCCTGGCCGCAGGCCACCCGGAGCGCGCCGCCGTCGGCGCGGGCGGTGCCGGGCGCGGCGCCGTCGCCGTCGCCGGGGCCGGCACGGGCCGCGTGGACCTTCAGCACCTTGCCCGCGAGCGTGGTGAAGCTGCCCGGCCACGGGGTGAAGCCGCGCAGCCGCGCCGCCAGCTCGGCCGCGGGCCTGGTGAAGTCGAGCCGGCCGTGCTCCTTCACCAGGATGGGCGCCAGCGTGTGGCGCGCCGGGTCCTGCCGCACCGGCACCAGCTCGCCGGCCGCCAGCAGCGGCAGCGCCGTGACGATGGCCTGGCCGCCGAGCGCGGCCAGCCGCGGCCAGAGCTGCTCGGACGTCTCCTCCGCGCCGATGCCGAGCGTGCGCACCAGGAGCACGTCGCCGGTGTCGAGCCCCTCGTCCATCTGCATGACGGTGACGCCGGTCTCCTCGTCGCCGCTGGCCACCGCCCACTGGATGGGGGCGGCGCCGCGCCAGCGCGGCAAGATGGAGGCGTGCACGTTGACGGCGCCGAGCGGCGCCAGCGTGAGCAGGTCGCGCCCCAGGATGCGGCCATAGGCGGTCACCACCAGCACGTCCGGTCGCAGCGCGGCGAGCGCCGCGGCCAGCGCGCCGTCGCGCACCTTCTCCGGCTGGAGCACCGGCACGCCGTGCCCCTGGGCCCAGGCCCTGGTGGCGGGCGCCTTGAGGGCCTGGCCGCGCCCGGCCGGCCGGTCGGGCTGGGCCACCACGGCCAGGAGCTCGTGCCCGGCCCGCCAGAGGGCGTCCACGGTGGGGACGGCGAACTCGGGCGTGCCGAGGAAGACGACGCGCATGCGCGGGGTATACGCGGAAGGCGAAGCGCGGTCGAGGGCGGCCGGCTACCGGACCGCCACCAGCACCAGGTCGCCGACGTGCGTACCGGTCTCGAAGCGCGGCAGCGTGGCGCCGAGGGCGTCGCAGGCCGGGCCGCTCGCTCCGGCGGCCAGCGCGGCGTCGAGATCGAGCCCGCGCGCCGCGGCGCTCGCCGCGGTCGTTCCGTCCACCACCGCGCCGGCCCGCTCCGTCGGCCCGTCGCGACCGTCCGAGCCGGCCGCCAGCGCCGCCGCCGGCAGGCCGTCGAGGGCGCGCACCGCCAGGAGCGCCAGCGCCTGGGCCCGTCCGCCATCCGGCCGGGCCGCGCCGGGCGGCACCACCACGGTGGGCTCGCCGCCGAGCGCCAGCAGCCGCGGTCCGCGCCCCGCGTTGGCCCGCGCCCAGGTCCCGAGCCGAGCCGCCACCACCGCCACGTCGCCGCCCAGGGGCGACCCATCCGCCTCGGCCTCGAGCCCGAGCGCGCGCGCCGCCTCGGCCGCGGCGCGGGCCAGCGCCACCGGCCCGGCCAGCACCCGGTGCACCACCAGGGCCAGGCGGGGATCGCCCGGCTTGGGGGTCTCGGGCAGCCCGCCGGGAGCGCCGGCCGCGTCGAGGAGCCGCCGCACCGCCGCTGGAAGGTCCGCCGCCACGCCACTCGCCGCCACGACCCGGCGGACGTCCGCCCAGGTGGTCGGGTCGCCGGTGAATGGGCCGGAGGCGATGGTGGAGAGGTCGTCGCCTGGCACGTCGGAGAGGACCAGCACCCGCACCGGCGCGCCCGCCAGCCGAAGGCCGAGCCGGCCCCCCTTGAGCGCCGAGAGGTGCTTGCGCACCGCGTTCAGCTCGCCGATGGGGCGCCCGGCGCGCATGAGCAGCGCCACCGACTCCACCTTCTCCTCGAAGGAGACCCCCTCGGCCGGCGCCGCCGCCAGCGCGCTGCCGCCGCCGGAGAGGAGGATCAGCGCGGGGAGGCCGCCGCCCTCGCCGCTCCAGCGCAGCAGGGCCCGGCCGGCGGCCAGCGAGCCGGCCGACGGGCGCGGGTGGGCGCCGTGGATCACCTCGGCGCCTGGCGGAGCCGGGGAGCCCTCCGGCAGGATGCAGAGCGGGGTCCGCGCCCGTGGGCCGAGCGCCTGGAGCGCCGCCTGCAGCATCGGGCCGGCCGCCTTGCCCAGCGCCGCCACCCGCACCGGGCCGGGCGGCAGGGGCTCGGCCTCGAGGGCCGCGGCCACCAGGGCGCGGGCGTCGAGCCGCGCCACGGCGCTGCGGTAGACCGCCGCGCAGATCGAGGCGAGCGTGGCCGAGTCGTTCATGCGCCCTCTCCCGGTCGTTGCCACCCCCGGTGCAGGGGGTAGAATCGAACGACGAAAGGGGAGCATCGCATGGCGAAGGGGTTCCCGGCACCAGCCGGCGCGCCGGCGCATCACCGCCGGACCTATCTCATCGACCGCGGCTTCCAGCTGCGCTACGCCCTGCTCCTGGCGGGCGCCGGCGCGCTGATGGCGCTCCTCTGCGGCCTGTGGCTCCACCAGGCCCACCTGCAGGCCACCGAGCTCCTGCCGCTCGACGCCGAGACGCGCGCCCTGGTGGCCCGGACCGACCGCGAGCTGATGGGCGCCCTGGTGGGCATCACCGCGCTCATGGCGCTGGCCCTCGGCGTGCTCGGGGTGATCATCACCCACCGGGTGGCCGGGCCGGTCCTGGTGCTGGGGCGCTACCTGCACGCCTTCGCCGCCGGCCGCTACCCGCGGCTGCGGGCGCTGCGGCGCGGCGACGAGCTGCAGCGGCTCTTCGGCGTCTTCGGCGAGGGGGTCGAGGCGCTGCGGGCCCGCGAGCGGGCCCACGCCGACCAGCTCGAGGAGGCCGCGGCCCAGGTGCGCGCCGCGCTGCCCCGCGCGCCCGAGCTGGCCGCCGCCGCCGCCTTCCTGGGCGCCGCCGCCCGCGCCCGCCGCGAGGCGCTGGCCGACGAGCTTTCGCCGCCGCCCACCACCACCACCTCCTCACCGCCGTGATCGCGCCACCCCCCCGGGAGCTACGCATGCGCCACGCCAGCCAGTGCCTCCTCCTCCTCGGCCTCGCCCTCACGGCCGCCTGCTCCGATCCGAAGGACGGCGCCGGCTGGGCCGAGCGGGCCGCCTCCCGCAACCGGCTCGACGAGAAGCTGGCCGCGCTCACCTCGGCCCGCACCGTGCTGGCGGCGGCGGGCGTGGCGCCCGGCGACCGCAAGGCCGCGGTCGCCCCGCTCTGTGAGGTGCTGAAGCAGGCGCCGCGGGCGCGCCAGCAGGCGGCCGTCATCCTGGGCGAGCTCGGCGACCTCGACGCGGTGAAGCCGCTCATCAACGCCATCGAGGCCGGCAAGGCCGAGCGCGACGTCAACGACGCCAACGTGGCCATCGCCACCGCGCTGGGCGCCCTCAGGGCGCGCGAGGCGGTGCCGGCCCTGGCGAGGCTGGCCGGTGAGCGGGACGCCTTCACCAAGGTGGCGGCCATCGACGCGCTGGGCGCCATCGGCGACCCGGCGGCGGTGGAGCCCTTGCTGGCCACGGTGGGCGACGAGCAGGCCGAGCCCTTCGCGGTGAAGAAGGCCCTGCTGGCGCTGGGCCGGCTGGGCGACCCGCGCGCCGTGCCGGCCGTGGTGCGCATGCTCTTCACCGAGCGTCCGGGCGTGAGCTTCTTCCCGGAGGCGGCCTTCGCCGGCTCGCAGCTGGGCGCCGCCATGTCCGGGCCGCTGGTGGCGGTGGTGGAGGGCCGGGACGCCGAGCTGGAGCGCTGGGCGGCCGGCCACGGCGTCCACCCGGCCGCGCTGCGGGCCAAGGCGGCGCAGCTGCTGGGCGACGTGGGCGGTCCGGAGGCCGTGCCGGCCCTGGTGGCGGCGCTGGGCTACTCCGGCGAGACGCCGGAGGCGCAGCTCTTCGTGCGGGCCTTCGCGGCCGAGTCGCTGGGGCGGCTGCGCGCCGCCGAGGCGGTGGCCCCGCTCGCCGTGGCGCTGGGGAAGGAGAAGGACGGCGACCTGCGCGAGCGGTACCAGGACGCGCTCGCCCGCATCGGCGACCCGGCCGGGCTCCCGGCGCTGCGGGCCGCGGCGGGGTCCGGGCCGGCCGAGCAGCGCGCGGCCTCGCTGGAGGCGCTCTCGCGCCTGGGTGGCCAGGCGGAGCGGCCGCTGGTGGAGGCGGGCCGCACGGCCTGCGGCGAGGGCTGCCCGGCGGCGCGGGCACTCGCGCTCGAGGGCATGCTGGCGCGGCTCGACGCGGCCAAGGCCTGCGGGGCCGAGGTGGGGTGCTGGGCGGGCAAGCTCTCCGACGCGCGGGCGGAGGTGCGCGACCGCGCCGCGCTGGAGGTGCGGCGGGCGGGCGGGCCGGCCCAGGCCGAGGCGCTGGCGGCCGCCGTGACGCGCCCGGTGGAGACCGACGCCGACCTGGAGGCGCGCTTCCACGCGGTGCTGGCGCTCGACCTGGTGGCGCGCCGGCAGCCGCTGGGCGCCAAGGGCGCCGAGCTGGCCGCCGCCATCGACAAGGTGCTGGCCGCCGACAAGGGGCGCACCCTCACCGCCGGGGTGAACGAGGACGCGCTGCGGCTGGCGGGGCGGCTGCGCCGGACGGCGCGCTAGCGTCGAAGCGCTCGGGCTGGGTGGCCGAAGGGCTGGAGCTCGGCTCGGGGGTGGGCGCCGTGGTCGCCCCCCGCGCTCCCCTGGCCCAGGAGGACGGGAGCATGTTGAAGGGGAGGAGCTTCGCCAGGAGCGGGAGCAGCAGCATGCCGCCCGGCGCCGCGAAGATGGCCAGGGCCGGCACCGCCTTGGCGAGGTCGATGAGCTGCGCCTTCACCTTGCGCTTCTGCTCGGCGTCGAGCGTCCTGCCGGCGGCGGCCTGGGCCAGGAGCTGCCCGAGCTCGCCGGTCTCGCGGAGCTCGGTGACCAGCGCCTCCAGGTTGCCGGTCACCACGCCGGTGACCCGCTCCACCATGACGTCGGCGGTGGCCTCCCACTCGGCGGTGAGGGCCTCCCAGTCCTGCGCCGGCGCCCCCACCACCGCCTGGTACCAGGCCAGGTGGTCGTCGTGCTGGGCCGCCGCCTCCACCCGGGCCGTGCCGGCCGCCCTGGGATCGAGCTCGGCCCCGGCCAGGAAGGCCGCCACGTACTCGGCGGCGCGCTCCGGGTCGAGCCGCACGCGGAGCTGCTCGAGGAGGAGCTGCTCCAGGAGGAACGGGCGCACCCGCTCCGGCGCGGCGGCGCCGAGCAGGCGGGCGGCCCGCGGGCCGGCCATGGCGCGGCGGGCCTCGCGCGC
>JANNKC010000207.1:0-8147 GCA_031396105.1 Anaeromyxobacter sp. | reverse complement strand
GGGCGCGCCGGCCGGCCCGGCGCCGGCGCGGCGGCGGCCGGCGCCGGGCCGATGCGGGCCACCAGCTTCATGTCCGGGGTGAGGCGCAGCGCGCCGCCGGAGGCCTGCACGTGCCTGGCGAGCTTGAACGGATCGAGCGCCGCCGCCTCGCCCAGCGTGAGGACGATGCGCCCCGGCCCGCTCTCCAGCGCCCGGATGCGCAGCGCGCGCAGCCGCACCTTCACCTTCATGACCTCGCCGAGCGCGTCCACCTCGTCGGGCGGGTCGCCGCAGCGGTCCACGATCTCGGCCCGGATCTCCTCCAGCTCCTCGTCGGTGGAGGCCTGGGCGTACCGCTTGTAGAAGTAGAGCCGCTGGTGGACGTCCGGCATGTAGGGGTCCGGGATGTAGGCCGGCACCGGGAGCGCCACGTCGGGATCCACCTCGTCCCTGGGCGGCTCGCCCTTCAGCTCGCGCACCGCCTCGTCGAGGAGCTGGGCGTAGAGGTCGAAGCCCACCGCCTCGATCTGGCCGGACTGGTCCTTGCCGAGCAGGTTGCCGGCGCCGCGGATCTCGAGATCGTGCGACGCGATCTGGAAGCCGGCGCCCAGCTCGGTGAACTTCTGCAGCACCTCGAGCCGCTTGCGCGCATCCTTGGTGACCGGGCGGCGCGCCGGCACGAGCAGGTAGGCGTAGGCGCGCTCCCGGCTGCGGCCGACGCGGCCGCGGATCTGGTAGAGCTGCGCCAGCCCGAAGTGGTCGGCCCGGTTGACGATGATGGTGTTGGCGCTGGGGATGTCGAGGCCGCTCTCGATGATGGCCGAGGCCAGCAGCACGTCGAGCCGCCGGTCCACGAAGGCCGCCATGACCCCCTCCAGCTGGCCCTCGCCCATCTGTCCGTGGGCCACGCCGATGCGCGCCTTCGGCACCAGCTCGGAGAGGAACTTCTGCATCGAGCCGATGGAGCGGACCCGGTTGTGCACGAAGAAGACCTGGCCGCCGCGCTTCAGCTCGTTCTCGATGGCCTCCTTGATGGCGTCCGGGTCGAACTTCATGACGAAGGTGCGGATGGCGCGCCGGTCCTCCGGCGGCGTGGCGATGATGGAGAGGTCGCGCGCGCCGGCCAGGCTCATGTGCAGCGTGCGCGGGATGGGCGTGGCGGTCAGGGTGAGCACGTCCACCAGCTTGCGGAGCTTCTTCAGGCGCTCCTTGTGGACCACCCCGAAGCGCTGCTCCTCGTCGACCACCACCAGGCCGAGCTGCGCGAAGGAGACGTCGGCCCCCAGCAGCCGGTGGGTGCCGATGAGGACGTCCACCCGGCCCTGCGCCGTCTCCTTCAGGATGCGCTTCACCTCCTCGGCGCTCTTCATGCGCGAGACGCCCTCGATGCGCACCGGGTAGCCCTTGAAGCGCTCCCGGAAGGAGCGCTCGTGCTGCGCCGCCAGGATGGTGGTGGGCACCAGCACCGCCACCTGCTTCTTGCCCAGGACCGCCAGCATGGCCGCCCGCATGGCCACCTCGGTCTTGCCGTAGCCCACGTCGCCGCAGACCAGCCGGTCCATGGGGCCGCGCCCGCCGCCCGGCTTGCGCAGGTCCTTCAGCACGTCGGCGATGGCCTTGGCCTGGTCCGGCGTCTCCTCGTAGGGGAACTCGGCCTCGAACTCGCGGTAGACCTCGTCCGGCTCGGCGTAGGCGTGGCCCGGGTGGGCGGCGCGGGCCGCGTAGAGGTCGAGCAGCTCCGCCGCCATCTTGAGGAGCTGCTCCTTGACCCGCGCCTTGCGCAGCGCGAAGGACTGGCCGCCCAGGCGGTCGAGCCGCACCGTGTCGGCCGAGGCGCCGGTGAACTTCTGCACCTGCCGCAGCTTCCCCACCGGCAGGTAGAGCCGGTCGGCCCCGTCGTAGGCCAGCACCAGGAAGTCGCCCTCGACCCCCCGGATCTGCATCTTGGTGAGCCCGGTGTAGCGGGCGATGCCGTGCTCGACGTGCACCACCAGGTCGCCCTCGTTCAGGTCCCGGAAGCCGGCCGCGAAGGCGTGCTCCTCGCGGGTGGCGCGCGCCTTCTTGCGCACCTTGCGGCCGAAGATCTCCTCGTCGGAGAGCAGGACCAGGCCGCCCTCGCCGTCCACGAAGCCGCCCGAGATCTCGCCCGGCACCAGGTGGGCGTGGATGCCCGGGTCGTAGAGCGGGCGCGGGTCGCCGAGCGGGCCCGGGTGCGGGCGGCTGGCCTGGCGCCGGTCCTCCAGGAGCCGCCGCAGCCGGTCGGCCGAGGACGGCGAGCTCACGCTCACCACGGTGGTGAGGCCGCGCTGCCGCCAGGCCTCCAGCCGCCTGGTCAGCGGGGCCAGCGCCCCCTCGTCGCCGTGGGCCGCCTCGATCTCGCCGCGCAGGTCGCCGGTCTCGCCGAGCGAGGTCCGGATGGTCTCGCCGGTGCCGAGGAAGACCTTGTGCCGCCGCACCAGCGGCAGCCGGGCCAGCGCCGCCAGCGCCTCCTCCGGCGAGAGGAAGTGGGCCGGCGGCGGCAGCGTCAGCTCCTCGCGCCGGCCCGCGGCGGCGTGCTCCCGGCCGAGCGCCGCCCAGGTCTCGGCCAGCGCCTCCTCCACGGCGGTGGCGTCGTCGAGGTAGGCCGCCGCGCCGGCCGGCAAGAAGTCGAGCAGCGTGGCCAGGCCGCCCGGGTGGAAGCCGGGCAGGAGCGCCTCCTGCCCGAAGAAGGGCTGCCCGGCGTCGATGGCGTCGAGCACCTCGCGCACGCGCGAGGTGGGCCGGTTCACCTGCTCGGCCGCGGCCCGCACCGCCTGG
This sequence comes from Anaeromyxobacter sp., assembly GCA_031396105.1. Classification (GTDB taxonomy): domain Bacteria; phylum Myxococcota; class Myxococcia; order Myxococcales; family Anaeromyxobacteraceae; genus JADKCZ01. The sequence goes on along the minus strand of JANNKC010000207.1, from coordinate 5,372 downwards.
CGCGCCGCCGCCTGGCCCGCCGCGGTGAAGAGCGCCTCGCGCGCCGGGCAGGTCAGCACCTCCACCGCCTCGTCGAGGCTGCGCTGCGAGGCGGGGTCGAAGGGGCGGCAGCTCTCCACCTCGTCGCCGAAGAACTCCAGCCGGGCGGGGCGCGCCTCGGCCGGGCTCCACAGGTCGAGGATGCCGCCGCGCACCGCGAAGGTGCCGGGGTCCTCCACCAGCGGCACGCGCGAGTAGCCCAGGCCGACCAGCCGCGTCGCCAGCGCCTCGCGGTCCAGCGTCAGGCCGGCCGCCAGCAGGTCCGACCCGGCCTCGAAGACGGCGCGCGGCACCACCCGGCGGCACAGGCCCCGGGCCGAGACCACCACCGCCCGCACCTCGGCCGGCGCCACGTGGAGGCGCGCCAGCGCGGAGAGCCGCTCCATCTCCACGCCGCGGTCCGGCGAGAGGTCGTCGTAGGGCAGCACCGCGTCGGCCGGGACGCGCACCACCGCGGGCTCGCCGAGGAAGAAGGCCAGGTCGCGGGCCAGGAGGTCGGCCTCCTCCTCGTCGGCGGCCACGCAGAGGACGCAGCGGGCGCGCGCCGGGCCGGGCGAGAGGAGGTCGTGCACCAGGCGGCCGCGGGCGGCGCCGGGCAGGCCGGTCACGTCGGCCTGGCGCGTGGCCTCGAGGGCGCGGCGCACCCGGGCGCGGGCGTCGGAGGGTTCGGGCTCGGGTGGTGCGGTCGGGAGGGACATCGGGCGGCCGTCGCGAGGGGCGTATAACACGGTGCCTGGCCGTGGCGCCCGTGGGCCGCCCCTCGACTCCGGCTCGCTCACGCTCGCCTACGCTCGGGGCGCCCGGATCGCCCCGATTCGTGCTCGGGCGGCTACGCCGTCTGGCGGGACGGCGGCGGCTTGGGCTGCGGCTGCCGGAGCGGGACCCGCACCGCGAACTCGGCCCCCTGGCCTGGCGCGCTCCAGGCCTTGAGCGTCCCGCCCAGGCTCTCCACCACCCGGCGCGAGATGGTGAGGCCGAGGCCGGTCCCCCGGTCGGGCCCCTTGGTGGTGAAGAACGGCGTGAAGAGCCGGGTCATGACCTCGGGCGGGATCCCGGCGCCGTTGTCCTTCACCGAGAGGGCGAGCACCTCTCCCTCGACGCGCCCCTTCACCCGCACCAGCCCGGTCCCGTCGGCCACCGCCTCGACGGCGTTCTGCAGGAGGTTGGTCACCACCTGGTTGAACTCCTCCGCGACGCACTCCAGCGCGCCGTCGCCGGCCAGGTCGAGCTCGACCGTGACGGGGCGGCCGGTGGCCGGGAGCACCACGTCGACCGCCGTCCGCACCGCCTCCCAGGCGTCGTGCAGGCCGAGCTCGCGCCGGTAGCCGGCGCGACCATAGCGGCCCATCAGCTCGACGGTCCCGGCGATGCGCTTGATGCCGGAGTCGGCCACGGTGAGGAGCTCGGAGATCCGGCCGGCCAGCCGCTCCACCTGCTCCCGCTCGGCCGGCGCCAGCGGCCGGACCCCCGCCTCCGCGGCCATGGTCAGGGCCCGCTGGCTGTCCTGCCGCACCCGGGTCAGGGCGTTCTTGACGTAGTTGAGCGGGTTGTTCATCTCGTGGGCCAGCCCGGCGGCCACGATCTCGAGCGAGTCCATGCGCTGCGTCAGCACCTGCTCGGCGGCCTTCTCCTTGTCCTGCACCAGCCGGCGCGCGCAGCTCAGGAGCTCCCTCGGCGAGAACGGCTTGGCGAGGTAGGCGCTCACGCCGGTCTCCAGGCCGCGCACCCGGTCGTCGAGCTCGCCGCGCGCCGAGAGCATGATGACCGGCACGTGGCGCGTCCGCTCGTCGGCGCGCAGCCGCCGCGTCAGCTCCAGCCCGTCGATCCCCGGCATCATCAGGTCGGTCACCACCAGGTTGGGGCGCTCCCGCAGCGCCATCTCCAGCCCCTTCAGGCCGTCCGGGGCGGTCAGCACCTTGAACTGCCGCCGCAGCGTCATGTGGATGAACTGCACGACGTGCGAGTTGTCCTCCACCACCACGGCCGTGTAGGGCCGCGACCCCTCGTCCCCGTCGCGCTCCACCACCCTGCGCTCGGCCGCCTCCTCGATGTCGAGCAGGCGGAAGTCGGGCTGGGCGGCCAGCCGCACCGCCCAGTCGAGGCCGGCCTGCTCCTCGGGCTCCGGCGCGGGCAGCCCCCCCGCGGGCGCCTCCGGCGCGAGCTGGCCCGACCCGGCGGGGAGGACCACGCTGAAGCGGGCCCCGCGCTGGCCGTCGCTGGTCGCCTCGATGGTGCCGCCGTGGAGCTGCACGATCTCCCGCGCCAGGGCCAGCCCGATGCCGGCGCCGCCGTACTTCCGGGTGCCGGCCATGTCGACCTGGAAGAAGCGCTCGAAGATCCGCTGCGCGCTGTCGGGTGGGAACCCCATCCCCTCGTCCTCGACGACCACCTCGACGGTCCCCGGCCGCTGGCGCACCGAGACGCCGACGCGGCCGCCGGGCGGCGAGAACTTGATGGCGTTGGAGAGCAGGTTCACGAAGACGCGCTCCAGCCGGTCCAGGTCGCCCCGCACCGGCGCCCGCGGCGCGTCGGAGTGGAACGCCATGGAGATGGACTTGCGCTGCGCCAGGACCTGGACCTGCTCGGTGAGCGAGCGCAGGTGGCCGACCAGGTCGTGCTCCGCCAGGTTGAGGCGCAGGCGGCTCTCCTCCAGGCGTGACAGGTCGAGCAGGTCGTTGATGAGCTTCAGCAGCTTGAGGGCGCTGCGGTACATGGTCTGGAACGAGCTGCGCTGCGCCTCGGTCAGCTCCCCCATCTCGCCTTGCATGAGCAGCTCGAGCGGCGTCACCACCATGGCGAGCGGCGTGCGCAGCTCATGGGTCATGTTGGCGAAGAAGCGCGACTTGAACTGGTCGAGCTCCTGCAGGTCGGCGTTGGCGCGCTCCAGCTTGGCGGTGGTGTCCTCCAGGTGGATCCGCTGCTCGTGCTGCTCGCGCTGGAAGCGGAAGGCCAGCACCTGGCCCAGCGAGGCGATGAGCGCGGTGGCGGAGAGGAAGGCCAGGTTCGAGAAGGCCTGGAAGGCCGGGCCGACCGCCCCCACGACCAGGTTCATGAGCACGAAGCCGGCCACGATGAGCCCGTGCGTGGCCGCCACCGCGCGCGCCGGCCAGACGAAGAGCAGGCCCGCGGCCACGATGGCCAGCGTGAGCCCGGCGTAGTAGGGCGAGGCGAGCCCCCCCAGGAAGACCGTCATCAGGCTGATGCCGCTGGCGCACAGCAGCATGTAGGCGGAGGCGATGCAGTTGGGGTAGCGCTCGAAGACCCGGCCGCGCGTCAGGGGGAACATCACCAGCGTCACGCCGGTCACCAGCACCCGCGTCGAGAGCAGCCACGGCAGCGCGGCCGGGGGCGAGATGAGGACGTCCAGGATCCCGAAGGCCGGGTACAGGCCGAGGACGATCCAGAGCAGCGCGCGGGTGCCGCGCCGGTTGCGCTCGACCAGCCACCGCTGCCAGCGGGGGTCGGCCTGGCTCGGGGCCTCGGCCATCAGTCGCGGACCAGCTCGACGAAGGGGTTCACGCCGGTCTCCTCCTCGAGCACGCGGAGGCGCGCTCCGGGGGCGGCGCGGCTCCCGATCTCCAGGAGCTCGTCGCGGGTGCGGTAGAGGAGGTCCCACTCCAGGTGGTGCTCCATGAACCAGCGGCCCGGGTGGTCGACCATGTTGGCGATGAGCACCTGCCCGCCCGGCGCCGCCGCCGCAAAAAGGTTGCGCGCCAGGCCCACCGCCGTGGCCCGCTGCAGGTAGTCGAACAGGCCGCAGGAGTAGATGACGTCGAACCCGCCGAAGGGCTCGAAGAGGTGCACGTCCCGCAGCAGGCGCTTGATCGACTCGTTGAGGAGCACCAGGCGCACCCGGCCCGGGAAGCGGCCGTCCACCAGGGGGCGCAGCCGCCGGTGGGCGTGGGCCAGGGCGCCCTTGTCCTGGTCGAAGAGGACGATCTCCAGCGGCGCCGGGAGCTCGTCGAGCTCGCCGAGCAGCTCCTCGACCTCGCGGGCCGGACCGGCGGCGATGGAGAGGAAGCGGACCGGCCGCTTCGAGCCGGCCCGCCGCGCCAGCGCGGCCGCGAGCTGCCGCTTCATCAGGTCCTTGCGGCAGCGCACCGCCAGCGCCGGCGGGGTCTGCAGGAAGGCGTGTCCGATGGCGCGCGCGAAGAGGGTGGCTCCCTCGAAGTCCTTCTCGTAGACGTAGTTCATCACCTCGTAGTCACCGGGGTAGCCGAACGGCTTGTGCCGCGCCCGGTGCATCCAGGGCGCCTGCATGAGGAAGCGGTGGAGGTGCCGGAGCGAGAACTCCTTGTTGCGAGCCGCGTCGGCCGGATCACCCTGGCGCAGGGCCGCGTCGATCTCCGAGACGTAGCGGAGCACGTCGGCGCCGAACTCCGCGCTCAGCCTGGAGACCAGCGCGGCGTGGGCCGGCGACGACCGCTCCTGCATGACGTGCCACGGCAGCGCCGCCTCGAAGTCCCGCAGCGCCACCTCCGCCTCCTCGAGCAGGAGCCGGAGCTCGGAGACCAGGGCCTTGTAGGGGTGGTGCCCGCTGGTGAGCCATGGCTTCTCGCCGAGGCGCAGCGAGGTGCCGGCTGGGCGCCAGCGGAGCACGTCGCGCTGCTGCAGGAGCTCGTCGGTGTCGAGCAGGCCCCCCTCGAAGGACGCGCCGACGAGCCGGCCGGCGTCGTGGGGGCGGATCGAGCCCACCCGGGCGTCGCCGCTCCAGGCGGTGAGCCCGTCGAGGACGACCGCCAGCCGGACCAGCTCGCCGACCTCCAGGGGGAGGTGGGCGGGGCAGGCGAAGGCGACGCCGTTCTGGGAGACGTCGTGCAGCGCGAGCTCGCTGGCCGCGCCCGCGACCGTCAGCTTCACGTGGGCGCGCAGCGGCACCAGGTCGGCCGCGGTGAAGCGGTGCGGACGGAAGAAGACCCCGCGCCCCTCCGCGCCGTCCAGCTCCTCGTATCGCCGCACCCGGCGGTGCTCCGTAGCGATCAGCCCCGGCTCCCGCGCCAGTTCCTGAGTGGAGGGCGCGAAGAGGGCTGGCACCAGCTCGCCGACCGCCCCGCCGCCGTCGGCCGTGGCGACCTCGGGCTCACAAGTCTCAGACGTGGTCATTGATCCCCTCTTGAACCGTGGACTGTCCGGCGCCGGGCGTGGTGGCTGGCAGCTGCACCTCGAAGCGCGCGCCGCCTCGAGGGCCTGAGGTCACCGCGATGCGACCGCCATGCGTCTCGACGATGAGGCGGGCCATGTAGAGCCCCATCCCCAGCCCCTGGTCGCCCCGGCCCGAGGCGAACGGCTGGAAGAGCCGGTCCATGAGGTCGGGGGCCACGCCGGCGCCGTCG